>JAQWBM010000006.1 GCA_028706405.1 Eubacteriales bacterium | reverse complement strand
CGGTCTATGATGACCGGAGAACAAAAAGCCAGATTGGAAAAACTAATCCGAATATTGGAAGCTGAAGACTAATTTTGGGAACTGAAGAATGACCCTGTAGACTATTTAGTAATAATCGAAACGACCTCAGCAGGTGTTGCATCGGAAGGTATAGTGAAATTCCCGGCCTGGAGCTTTCCTTCCGCCCCTGCCGCGGTTACTGCGTCTAAAAATTCTTGCCTCGATTCAAACAATCCGGCCTTAATAAGAGTATCCGCTATTTTTTCCCCTGTGGATCCGGATGCTATGTAAACGGAATGGTTCACCGGTTCAGTAGTTCCGGTCCCCTCATGTCCTGAGGCACCCCCTCCGTCTCCGGAGCCTTGCTGATCAGAGTTCGGGATATTCATTCCGGCTCCCGTAGTTCCATTGTCAGCCCCTTCAAGGGGTGGGTTTTCCGCATAGTCGGTCGGTAAATCATACTCAGAATTCTGTATTTCATCATAAACAATGGATGGGTAAGCCATGATGGTATCTATATTTTGAACTATCACAAAGGCTGCAGCGACCACGATTATCAATGCAACCAAAATATCATTTAAATCATAAAAAATATCTTTTATTTTTTTCATCGCAAATTCCCCCTGATGATTTTCCGTTAGCATTTTAAACCTGTTATCTTATAATTTACCACAGATAATATATATAAACAAACAAAAACGGCATCGGAATTATTAAGTTTTGTTTACATAGTATATTTCAGATATTGAATGTTGTATAATTACTTTGGGCGATGGTACCATTTCTTGCTAATTGCGTCGGATTGTTGATTAGCCGGATGTATCGCTGACTTGAAAATCAAAATTAGATGGTTTCGCATGATAAAGATAATTATTAATGAAAATGAAGAAAATCAAAGACTGGACAGGTTCTTAAAAAAATACTTTATAAATGCTGCATTGAGCTATATTTATAAGCTGATCCGAAAGAATGTCAAGTTAAACGGAAAGCGCGCGTCAATAGATACTCCTCTTGCTCTTGGTGATGAGATTATCGTTTATATGGGAGAAGAAGAAGCAAGGACTCTTCGGGAGAGGAAAAGTATAATCACTGTAAAAAAACAGTTTAGAGTCGTTTATGAGGATGAAAATGTTATTATTGTAGAAAAGCCCTTTGGGCTGTTAGTTCATGGCGATAAATCAGAAAAGAAAACCACCCTGACAAACCAAGTAATCGGTTACCTCATTGAAAAAGGCGAATACTCACCCAGGGATGAAAAGACCTTTGCACCTTCTCCGGTGAATCGATTGGATCGTAACACTACCGGTCTCGTTATCTTTGGAAAGAACAATAAAGCCCTTCAGAGCTTGAATCAAATGATTCGTGATAGAGGGTATATCAGAAAATATTACCTTACAATAGTTCACGGGGAATTAAAAGAAACCCTTCACTTAATGGATAAAATAGAAAAAGACGAAAGACTCAATAAGGTGAAGGTAATCGCCTTGGAATCCAATAAAGGAAAGCTTATTGAAACCATAGCAAAGCCATTGAAAACAACAAAAGGATATTCGCTAATAGAGGTTGAGCTGATTACAGGACGGACACATCAAATTCGTGCTCATTTAGCAACAGCAGGATATCCTGTGGTTGGCGATGCAAAGTATGGAGTAGGCGGCAAGAACAAAAATGATAAGGATATCGAACAAGAATTCCATCTGACAACACAGTTACTTCACGCATACAAGCTATATTTTGACGGAGGAATCAAGCCATTGGAATACATGAAGGGACGGGAAGTAAAAGTAAATATGACTGCAAATTTTGAGAAGATAACAAAAAAACTGTTTGGAACTAATAACGCAGAGAGTAATTGAATGGACAAGAAATACATAAAAGAGCTTAAGGAATGGGTTAAAGATATTATAATAGCGGTTATTGTCGCAGTTATCATACTACAGTTTATTAAGCCGACATTCGTAAAGGAAACATCAATGCTTCCGACATTGCAAGAATATAATTTCTTGTTTTTAAGTAAACAGTCATATTTTTTCGGGGAGCCTGAACGGGGTGACATCATTGTTTTCCATACTGACCTTAAAACTCAGAATGGGGATAAAAAAATGCTGATAAAAAGAGTCATCGGATTGCCGGGAGAGAATATACATATTGAAGACGGACAGGTTATAATCGATGGGGGAGTGCTTGAAGAGACTTATACCATGGAGCCGTATACCTCGGGATATGTGGATACAATGAAGATACCGGATGACAGCTTGTTTGTTATGGGGGACAATAGGCAAAACAGTATCGATAGCAGAGACGCTAGTATTGGACTTGTAAAAATCAAGGACGTCTACGGTAAAGCCGTCTTTAGGTTATACCCATTTAACAAAATCGGCCTATTGGATAAGCTTGCGGAACTTTAATGGGTATACTAAAATGGGTATACTAAAATCAAACATAATGAGGGGATTAGGTTAAGAGATGTTGAAAACGATATTTGAATTTTCTAAAACGATTATTATAGCACTTATAATAGCGCTTTTAATAACGACATTCATCAAACCAACGCTGGTAAAAGGGTACTCCATGTATCCTACCATTGAGCCTTATAACTATTTGATCGTGAATAAAATACCATATATTACCGGAGAACCTTCACATGGCGATATAATCGTATTTAAGGCTCATGTCTACAGCGATACCGGAGAAGAAAAAGATTTGATTAAAAGAATCATCGGTCTTGAAGGTGATGTTATCGAGATTCTGGATGGAGTTGTATATCGGAACGGGGAGGCACTGGAGGAAGAATATATTCATGGCGGGATCACTCCCGGAGATATGGCGCCGTTCACAGTGGATGAAGGATATATATTTGTCATGGGAGATAATAGGCCAAATAGCCTGGATAGCAGGGATTCCAGCGTTGGTGAAATCGCAGTCTCGGATATTTTAGGCAGGGTGGATCTCAGGCTGTTTCCTTTTGATCAGATTGGATTGATTAATAGCAATAATGACAAGGATTAAAAGCAAGTAATTGGGACTGTATAGGGTGACGATTTAATGAAACAAATAAAGATACTGGCGAACAATAAAAAAGCCAGGCATGATTATTTTATAGAAGAAGTTTATGAGGCAGGAATGGCATTGACCGGAACAGAGATAAAGTCCATGCGTCAAGGCCGGTTGAACATAAAGGAAAGCTTTGCCAGGATAGAAGGAAATGAAGTCATTCTTTACGGTATGCATATCAGCCCTTATGAGCAAGGCAATCGTTTCAACGTGGATCCGCTGCGGCCAAGAAAATTACTGTTGCATAAACAGGAAATCCGTAAGCTTATTGGTTACACAACGCAAAAAGGACTGACGCTTGTCCCCTTGAGAGTATATCTAAACGAAAAGGGACTGGCAAAAATTGAAATCGCCGTAGCACGAGGGAAAAAGCTTTATGATAAGCGGGATGATATTGCTAAACGTGATTCGGAGAGACGGATGCAGCAGGAAATGAAGAATCGAAATTTTGGTTCTTGATAATAGTTGCAGTTTTGGTATAAGTGTTTTCTAGGTCACAGCCTTTGGAACAGAAAACAAACCGCTCCATAAACAGTGTTTTCCTAAATGACTTCGTCATTTGCCAAAGACATATGCTCATTAAATCTTTTATAACATATTATAACATATGATGTAATGAAGCGAAAATGTTCCCGCCTTACCTTTTTAGTAACGGGAATAAATTAATATAGAAAACTTTCTGCGGATGCCTAATAACAATATGTAAAATATTCCCATTGTTTAAAGGCAATACATTGTGGTATTATAGTCATGTGACATCAATAACAGCGCATTACGCAAAAATCATAAACATGAGTATGCGCAGGAAATTTTCTGAAAGACAAGGCGCGGCGGATGAAGGCGAAGGACGCGTATACAGACATACGAATCGAGCCTGAATACGCCAGTAACACAGTATTACGCAAAATTATCAAGCATGGGGGTGTAATGGTTTCGACGGGGGTGTAGAAGCCAGATAAGCGAGCCGTAGTTGCCTGGTCTACGTTAAAAGAGGCACGTTTAAAATAAACGCTAAAAATAACAACAATTACGCTTTAGCTGCATAAGCAGCGGCCGCTAAGCGGCGCGTCGTCAGCCCTCATTCACCTGTAGGTGAGGAATCTGGCGTCAAATATACAGGAAAACTCCGTGTGAGCTCCTAGTAGCACGGGGGACCAATAGGATAGCTGAAGACAGAGCCTGCTAACGGGCGCTGTAAGAAGCGAAACAAATAAAACATTAGCTGCGCTCGGAGAAAGTCTTGTGAAAATGCTTTCGGACGCGAGTTCGAATCTCGCCACCTTCACCAAACGCACATAACCCGAACATTCACTTTATCGGTGAAGCGTTTGGGTTTGTGTTTTTATTAAACTAAAATAAAGAGAGGGATAGCCGTTAGGTTATCCCTCGTTTGCTGTTGTTCTTATCCTCTTGTGGCTTGCGCTGCTGCCGTTGCCACTCTTTAAATTCCGCTTGTCCTTGTTCGCTTTCAAAAAATTCCCGAATGGCAGGATAGAGCGTTTCTGCAAGGGATTCAAGCTCGTGCTTAGGAATGGCTGTCCCCTGCTTTTTTGTTTTCGCCAAAGGGAACACCCCCTATCTGTTCAATTTTCGGCTTTTGCTGTAACGGAGATGTTTATTTATTGTGTGGTCATCTGTATCAAAAGGTAAATCGCTAATATCTTTAATTTCCGTGAAGCCCTCTAACACTTTTTGGCGTGGTGAAAAATATTCTTGCGTGGTCATTTCATCATACTGGTTTATGCCAGTAAAATGTACGACCTTGTGAATACGGCGTATAAAGGCATTCCAGATTGCGGGAGTTTCCAGACGCACACTTGTATATTGGAATTCCAACGGAATGTTACTTATAATGTACGACTTTGTATAGCATGCGACACGGTTAGAATAGCGGCAGGGCAGCATAAGCGGATAACCGTCTAAAAGATTGTTCATGTCTTGAATTTTCAAGCTTGATGAAAATTCATCGAATACAATTACATCCTCGGTTTGGTATTTATCGTAGCACCCATGCTGATAACCGGTTATCTGGCACACATTTTCATAGCCATATCGTTCCATGATCAGCCTTGTCTTACCAAGTCCTGTCGCGCCGTATACGTATGTCGTTTCCAGTATGCGAAAGGTATCGCGGAATTGTTCCGCAATCAGTTCCTGCCGAACTTGCTCCAAGGTAGAACGATAGCGCATTAGATGGGTTTGTGAACGGATAACATCCATTACGCTGTGACCATCCTCAAGCATGGCTAAAGCCATATCCCAATCGGTACGCTGTCCGGGCTTTTCTGTCGGCAGTTCTCCCCAGTCCTCAAATGTGCCTGGGATACTGGTATCAACTTTTTCATCCTCCGCCCATTTTCCGGTCTTTTGAACATACGCCCGGTTTTCTTCGGAAGTGCCGCAAGCCGGGTCAATATGGGCGGTTGGGAAACCGCCCTTTACGGTAGAAAAGCGTATGGCGGCATTTTGAGCGGCAAAGAACACATGAGTATGCGGGGTCTGTTCCTGCAAGCCCTGTTCGTCAGCCATACACCAGTATTTCAGCTGCATTTTATCAAGCGCTTCACGGATTTTTTCATGCGACCAATCCTCGCCGGGATTATTGATTGTAAGCAAATACTTTCTATGTCGTGTATCTTTTTTCAAAGGTTCTCACTTCCTTTGCGTTATGATTTTCACTGTGATGGTACAGAGGTGTCTGGGTAATACTAACCAGACACCCGCGCTCGCCCGCCTTATGGCTTCGCACGGCGGGCGGCACGTGTGTTGTTATGACAACGCTTTTACGCATATCTGCCGCATCCGTTCAGAATCCTGCACCGTTCCCACTTTGATAAAATGTAGCTGCGAGCCTTGCAGAAGCACAACGCCCTCGCCTTGCCCAAATACACGACCTTTCACTTGTTCCATGAAATCAGGCAGCAGCATTTCATAAATGCTCTTGATTGCCGCTCCGAGGATTACCACTATTCCATAATTTAGGCGTGAACCAACGGGAAAAGCGATTGAATCAGCACGTTGCAGCGTGGAGATTAAACGCACGGACAGAGAGCGGCCAAGAAGCAAAAGCTCACTGACTTTATTCATGACAACGGCAGCAAATTTTTTATCCTCATTTACAAGGGATAGAACATTTGCCATATATTCATCCCAAATCAGCGTAATGGGGTTGCAACTTTTGTCTTCTCCCGACTGGCGGGCGTTAAGGCGGTCATATACAGCATCTAATGCGTGCAGCGTGTTTTTGTAGGTATAGTAGCGGGGGCAGCCGCGCAGATATGCAAAGCTATCTTCGCTCTTGTAGTCCGCGAAATGGAATTCACCGTGAGGCTCCGCAAGCACCAGTTTAGAAAATAAGGCGTTTTCATAGTAGGACTTTCCTGATCCGGACATACCGCAAATGAGCATTTGGCTATTGTTTTTTGGTGATATGTCAGTGGTTATGGGGATTTTAGCCCCATAACCGTTCCATGCGTCCAAGTCATAACCCAGTGTCAGCAGCTTAGGCGCGTCAGATTTCATCATCATATAGCACATCCTCTCTGTGTGTTTCGGCTCCAGGCGAGGAAGTAATGACAATGATATTTCGGTTCCGTCCGTTTCTGCCGCCATACTTGATAGGTTCCACAAAATGTATATCAAGCACGTCCTGTATTTCTATGCGTTGATTTTTCCAGCGTTCCATTCCTACCCCAAGGGAGTAGAATGACATGACACTGACATCTGTTTCCTTGATACGCTTGCATGAAATCAGTGACGGGGCATGTCCGTAGCGGCTGTAAAGACCGATTTCCATTAATTTACCCTTGAACTCCTTTGCCTTAGACGGTGTTCCCAGCAGGAACAGCAGCCCGACCAAGAGCATAAGGAACAGCAGCAGGATGAAAACGGCGGTGAGATAGCCCCAGATAGTGGACAACAGCGGTATATTGCTGTGAAAGGGAATTAGCGTATCGCGAATATTCCAAAGGAAGACAAATCCAGCACACAGCAGCAGAATAGAAATTCCCTTCCATGGTTTTTCTATAATCTCCTTTATACCCGAACACAGGCGCAGCCATAAGATTATTCGGTTGCGGCGTCTTTGCGCCAGCACCTTTTCTTGGTGAAGTATATTGATTGAATCCATGTTTTTCCTCCATAATAATGGCAGTTACACCGCCGGGAGGAATCCCCCCCCAAGCGGTACACACTGCGCGGTTTTAGGCTTACTTGCCAATGAGTGTAATCGTGACGGGCTTGCCCTTGCGATCATACGTAATGTCCAGTACATCCCCTGGCTTGCAATCGGGAACGGCAAAGTCATCATGCAAAAATATTTTCTCTGTCATCTCACCGATCACGCCCTCCTCTGGAAAGCTGGTAAAAAGTTGAGTGCCCTTGACTTGCGAGCCATCACCACTTTTAAAATCCAGCTTACGAAGGCCAATAATTTTTTGTTTCATGTAAAAACCTCCTAAATTTATTTTGAAGTGGCCACCTCTTGACGTAAGTATAGCATCAGTTATTAAGCTGGTCATTTTTCAGTGAAATAAAAAAAACTCCCTGTTTCAAGGAGTTCTGCGTTTTGTCTGTTTAAAAACGTGATAAAATCTAACTTGTTTGTATTTCAGTGAAATAGATAAAAATAAAAAAAAATCGGTATTATCCCATAACATAGTGCAAATACCGTTTTAGATAAACATAAATTGACTAATTTTTCCCAAATGATATACTTAAATCAAAACGAAAGAAGGTATTCGATATGGAAATCAATATCGATATGAAATTTGAATGTCCAAAATGCAAAACAATTATTAATCATGAATATACTCAAAAGGACGTTACAAATCTGACATATTTAATTTTAACTTGTCAAAACTGCGGTTTCAACCAACAATTAAAAACAAGCATTATTATTGATAAAGCGAAAGAAGAAGCTATTAACGAATTTAAAAAATACTTTAAATAAACAATATGTTCAATTTTGCTTGATCAACAATTTCTTCTGGACATTAATCCTTCGTTTGATAAAGCCGTTACTTCCGGTTATCAAAATTAACTATACGTTCTATTTTTATATTAGCCATAAATTTATTTCCCTTTCTATCTGTTTTAAAAATTAAAAAGACCTCTGAAATTAATCGGAGGTCTTTTACGCAAAATCTCAAATATCCAATCTGAGACTACTATGTAATGTTATTATATGTTTTATTAATACTTGATATACAAAGCAAAAGAGAGATTATCCTAATCTCTCCTACTATAAAAAATCCGTATATTCCTTTATATCCGATAAAGGACTTCTATGTACTTTCACAATACTACTGATATTCACTTTTGTCAACCATTAATTTTTTGATTTTTATTAAAATTTCATTATTATTTTCAACGGCTAATTCTTTTTTTATGTCTCTTAGCAAATCTTGAGCTTTGTTTCTATCTTTTTTTATCTTTTTAATATAGTTCAATTTGTCAGCCAATTGTTCTTGTATAGTTTTGTAATACCCAATAATATCAAAAATCTTTGCTATTCCCTCATCGACTTTTTTTAATTCATTATTTGGAATAGTTACAATAACCCCATCCTTTAATACAGGATCGTCTAATCTGGCTTTACTTATACAAACTATATTAGACAAATTAATTTTTCCATCTAAAACACAATTACCTTTTGAATCATAGTGTTCAGTAAAATCAATTATATAAGGAGCAGTATCTGTAACATGTGTAATTGGTGCAACAATTGTATTGGGTGATTTAAAATTACCAATATTATTCTGCAATATGACACAAGGTCTGCAATCCGCTTTGCTCATTTCACTTCCAATATTAATACCGAAATGACACCAATATACCTGACCTCTCTTTACAAATCTTTCTCTGGTTTTAATTGATTTTGATAAAACATCTAAATATAATTTCTTCTTTAGCCAAATCAAATATGATTGTGTTTTTTCTAAATCAATATTCATTATATCAACTCCAATCAAAATGTTTATCACATTATATCATAATTGGAAAAATAATGTAGTATTTTAATGGAAAGATTTATATTTCTACTTCAAACACTCTGGATTAGCACCATATCAGACTATATGTTACACCTATTTCACGCTGTAATTAAAGTCCAGAGATTCCTTGTGTCAAGGGATAATTCCGTTATTTTTTCTTCTTATATTCCCCTCTTTCGAGTTCACCTAACATATCTTTTCCTTTCACTCCCAATTCCTTTAATATGGCGTTGCAAGTTTCAATGTCCTTTCCCTTATGTTCCTCAATCAGATGAATGTAAGCCCTATCCAAGCGATCGTTTACGTTAAACCGCATACCGCAGGATTCAAGTATGTATTCAGTTGAGTGAACATCTAAGCCAAAACCTATGCTGATAGAAATTATAAACCGTTTTAATATAACTCCATCTGGCTTTTCCAAGTTATTAAACAAAGTTCTGTTTAAGCCTGTCAATTCTTCGGCCTTTTTTGCGTCAATGCCCATTTTAGCCATAATTCCTAAAATAATTTGCCCATAGGTTTTTTGTACGTCGGAGGTTAATTCATATTTCCTTTCAAACTCCGCCTTTTGTTTATCGGTCAAAAAATTTTTACTACTGATATATTTAGCCTCCATTTATTTGTCCCTTTCTGTCAAAAGAATATTTTTGAGACGTAAAGATTTTTTGAGGTTGTCGGCTTGCGATAGCATAAGGAAAATTTCATCCGGTGAACAATCGGAAAAGACCTCCGCAACCTCTTTCAAAAAAAGTGGCGCAGCTTGTTTTACAGAATCCATTAAAATTTCATCTGGCGTGGCTTCCAAAGCGTTACATAACCGCACCAGTGCGGGCAGCGAAACCTTTGCGCTTCCGCATTCAATTCCGCTGTAATGCTGTGGGGAGATACCTGCGCGCTCGGACACCAATTCTTGTGTGCATCCTCTTTTTTGCCGTATTGCGCGGAATCGCTTGCCAATCAACTCATAATTCAATTCAACATTCATAAGAACCTCCAAATAATGGATATTATCTATTGTAGTTGAATTTTTTGTATGATATAATCGTCTGGAATAGAGAATCTCTTGTATGTAGAAGTTTTTTGAATTATTGGAGTTTGAAGCATGAAAAAAGGATTGTGGATTGCAGGCACTATAATTGCTTGTATACTTTGGAGCGTCTTTATCGGGTTCATATCGGTGGTAGTAAGCATAGTTGCGGGTATTGTCACTCGTTCTGGCTCTCCGTCAAACGTGACAGGATTATTGTTACCATTGATGTTCATCGGATGGATAGCTTTGATCATTCTATCAATTAAGACGCGGAAACAATGGGCAATACGGTGTCACGCCTGTAAGAAAATTGGAGCACTGGAATTGGTAAAAACAGAAGTAATAGGTAAAAAGGAGATTTCCGTTCCTGTGGAGGTTGCACACAGAAATTTGAAACGGGAAGTCACTGGTACGCACGAACAATATGTTCCCGGCAAACGGATAACCTATCAAGACACCTATAAATGTAAATTTTGTGGCAATATAGAAACTTATATACGCACCAAGGATCAAGCGGACATATAAAAAGGAGGACTCAATATGTTTTGTAAAAACTGTGGCAAAGAAAATAACGACGGCGCTAAATTTTGTGCTGCGTGCGGATGTAATTTTGATGAGACGCTATCACAAGGAGAAACAGCAACAAAAGCTTGTGCTGCAAAAGCGTTATCAAAGAGAGCAATAAAAAAACCACTCATTATAGTTTGTGTGGTTTTAGTTGCTCTCTTTAGTTTATATCAGATTGGCTTAAATGCTGCAAAGCCAGAAAAAGTTGTTGAAAAATATGTAACGTCACATGCAAAAGCTGATTATGGCGCAATATATGACAGTTTGGACATAATCAGCGACGAATTCACAAGCAAAGAACTATTCATTTCGACTAACACATATTCGGCTGATATGTCAAAAAATAAGGTTACATCGCTTTCTATCACCCCAGCAACAGCAAGGGATTTGGAAGATGTTGAGGTGTCACCCGATAGTAAGGTAGATGCTGCATATAAAGTAGTATATACCACACAGATAGACCCACAGCCATTTACAGAAATTGTAATGCTGAAAAAAAGCGGTAAGGCATTTTTACTTTTTGATAAGTACAAGATTGAGCCAAGTAATTTTATAGCCCAAGACTATCAAATTATTGCCCCGGCGGGTATAAAAGTCTACTTTGATGGAATCGAATTAGATGATACTGAGGTTAAAACCCAGAAAAATGACAGCAATGGCGAAAACCCTATTGAAAAAAATGTTTATACGATTCCAAACACCTTTATTGGGGAGCACACCATTACAGCAAAATCAGATTTTACGGAGAAATATGAAGCGCCAGTATATGTGAAAAGCAACAGCACAGAAACAGTAAGTAACCTAGTGATCAAAGCCGATATACGTTCCCAAATGCGCAAAATGGCAGAGGAAACTTTAAGGACTTTTTTTGATGGCATGGTAGCAGGTAAGAGTTTTGCCGAGGTATCGTCACAAATCAACCCTGTAACAACCCAAATGGACAAAATCAGTAAAGCCTATGATGCCTTTGTAAAAGCTGACTGGAGCAACTTTGACAGTCGCATCGTTACATACACTAACATAAGTATGACAGGAATCACGGCTGAAAAGGAAGATGGGAGTAACAGCAGTCTAACCAACCGCACCAAATCGCCGCTTTCTTATTGTCTGGAGTATATGGTAAGTTGCGATGTAGAGCCGCAGGCGCACTATATACTTTGGGGAGATCGGCATTCCGAACGGAATTTTGACATGGATGTAGAGTTCTCCTACGAAAATGGTGAATTGAAAATTTACGGTGTGAGGTAAAGATTTATGTTTTGTAAAAAATGCGGAAAAGAGCTTGAAGATACTGCAAGGTTTTGTGACAGTTGCGGTGAAAAACAGCAGATCTCATCAATGCCATTTAATTCAGAAAATGCAAATGCAGTTCTTAACGATGGCAAACAAATTATTAAAAAATTCTTTTCAAAGAACCCCGGCAATGCGCTTATTAATGCGGCTAGCAGCAACTCAAAAATCGGGGTGGTGCTGATTGCTATAAATGTACTATTGTTTGCGTTTGTGTCCTGTCTTAACATCACACAAATAATCAATCACATGATAAAAGCGACAACATCCGTAATAACCTCAACTACAAATTCACTGCTCGGTGACGGATTGGGAAATGCGCTAACAGGTAAAGTAATTCCAGACGTGGAAGTTCCCATTTTGTATGATTTGTTTTTTCCTTTTGTACTGTTCGCATTGGTCATTGTAGCCGTGGTGTTTGCTGGAATATATATAGGATTCAAATTAAATAAAAAGCCGCACAAGGGCGCTTTCACGATTGCCAATGTGGTTGGTGTTTCCGGCTTACCAATCGCTACAGCTTCAGCAGTGAATTTTATACTTGGTTTTATTCTCCCGCAATTTACAACCTTTGTTTTTCTTGCGGCGGTGCTTGTAAGTTTTGTCACTCTTTATGAAGGAGTCAAAAGCATTTTGGGGATTGATAATGCCCTTATTGCTGAATTTGCAATACTGGTGCTCATGGTATGTATTGTTCTTGCGATAGCTTCTCAAATTGCTTTTGCACAAGTTGGA
Organism: Eubacteriales bacterium; assembly: GCA_028706405.1. GTDB lineage: Bacteria > Bacillota > Clostridia > Peptostreptococcales > Anaerovoracaceae > Anoxybacterium. The sequence goes on along the minus strand of JAQWBM010000006.1, from coordinate 62,608 downwards.
GAAATCGTGCAGAATACCATCATGAATGCGGCAGGAGATGGTTTGAACAGTTTGAGCGGAATACTTGGCAACTTCTTTTAGGATAACACTTTATAATTACTGGAAAACAAGTCGGTCAGGGCAAAAGCCTTGGATAAATGGGAAAAAATAGAAAAATTGTAGAAATATAAAACAAAATATGATATTCTTTTCTTAATAGCAATATCTGCTAAGCAAATATCGAACGAGTATCATCAACTTATTAGGAGGAAAGATCATGAAAAGACTAAAGCTAACATTTGTCATTTTCTTATTAATCATTTTATCTGCGTTGCCGGTATATTCGGCCGATGCGTCCATCGCTGTCTCAATCAATGGACAGAATGTAGATTTTGGGGACATTAAGCCTTTTATCGACAACAACAACAGGACGATGGTTCCCCTCAGACCAATAGCAGAGGCAATGGGATTAGTACCAGAATGGAATTCCGATGAAAAAACGGCATATTTCAAGGAAATGAAAGAATACGATGAAAAGCCGGAGGGTGCATATACAGATTATACATATATCAGTTTTAAAATTGGTGAAAATATGTATTACTCAGGATATCATCAGGATCCGAATGGTGAAACCCTTGCTGTTGTGGGACGTGCAGACGGCCATAATATGGATACCGCCGCCATCATAAAAGACGGATATACTTATGCGCCTATAAAATATTTAGCAGAATGGCAGGGATATTCTGCTAAATGGGACAGTAATACAAAAACAGTTACACTGACTCCCAGAGATCCATTTGATTTTAGTGAATAATCCTGTCATCTCATTTTACTTATTCTAGGGAGCTGTTGCACAATAAGTGCTCAGTTCCTTTCTTTTTGCTCATCTTATCCATAATATGAGGAATTTGCGTTGACTTCATAACTCGAACAATGTATATTCATTTTATGAGAAAGGAGCGTTGGTGATGTTAGAACTAGCACAAAGGCTTAAGAGCTTGCGGGAGGGCATCAACCTATCTCAAGCTAAAATCGCCGCATTAATGGGAGCAACGCAAGCAAGCGTAAATCGCTACGAAAACGGGCAGACCACCCCACCACTAAAGGTGTTGCTTTGGTATGCAGATTTCTTTGATGTTTCTATGGATTATATTTTTGCCCGAACTGAGCAGCCAGAGGGCAAGCTATACGAGCATAAGCCAAAGGTCATTGAAGCCATCACGCAGGACAACAAGGCGTTGAAGCAATTTGTGGATATGTGTTTTGACCCCTCGTCACCAGTCAGTGAAAAGCTGCGGGATATTTTAACGGCGATGTTACGGGAGCAAAGCGAATAAGCGGGACGTTTCCCCATGTGGAGGTTATTCAGAAATCCCCTCCAATCAAGGTTAAAATGAACTGATAAATCAGACCTTGACAGAAGGGGATTTCTGAATATGCGCCAATTAAGGGGAACGCCCCCATGTGGCGGGTTTACAGGAAACCACCCATAAAATTACGAAAGGTTGTGAATTTAATGAAAGCTGTTATTTATGCAAGATATTCTAGTGATAATCAACGTGAGGAAAGTATAGAGGGGCAACTTCGGGAATGTAAAGCATATGCCGAAAAGAACGGTATTACCGTTGTAGCCACATACATAGACAGGGCATTATCTGCTAAGACCGACAACCGCCCCGAATTCCAGCGTATGATTAAGGACAGCGCAAAGGGCTTGTTTGATATGGTGCTTGTGTGGAAGCTAGACCGCTTTGCCCGAAACCGCTATGATAGTTCACACTATAAAGCTACTCTGCGGAAAAATGGCGTTAAAGTAGTATCAGCAACCGAAACCATAGCCGAGGACAGCACAGGCATTTTGCTTGAAAGTTTGTTAGAGGGGTATGCAGAGTTTTACAGTGCTGAGCTTTCGGAAAAGATAGTTAGAGGATTGACCGAAAACGCCCTTAAATGCAAATATAATGGTGGGGGCTTACCGATTGGCTATGCTATTGACAACGAGCAAGATTTTCAAATTGACCCTTTAACCGCTCCAATAGTGCTTGAAGCCTTTCAGCGTTACGACAACGGGACAACGATAATGCAGCTTGTAGATTTCCTCAACAGTAAGGGCATACAGACCTATCGCAAGAAGCCGCTTAGAATTGATTGCGTGAAGCGGCTGCTAAAAAATCGCCGTTATATCGGTGAGTATAAATATCGTGATACGGTTATACCGGACGGCGTTCCCGCCATCGTGCCAAAGGATTTGTTTGACCGAGTGGGCGAACGGCTGGAGAAAAACAAGAAAGCCCCTGCGAGGGCAAAGGCTAAAGAGGAAATGTATTTGCTGACAACAAAGCTCTTTTGCGGATGCTGCGGTGCTTATATGTGCGGTGAAAGTGGAACAAGCTGCAATATGACAAGTTACCAATATTATAAATGTGTGACCGCTAAATATAAAAAAGCCTGCTCCAAAAAGACGGTGAAAAAGGATTGGATTGAAAATCTTGTGATTGAGCATATTGTAAAGCTACTGTTTGATGATGTGCTGATGAACGACCTTACCGATACATTAGTTGCGTTCCAAAAGCGGGAAAATACTACGCTGCCAATGCTAAAACAGCGATTAATAGAAACGGAAAAAGGCATTGAAAATATCATAAATGCTATTCAGCAGGGAATTTTTACACAGTCTACCAAGCAGCGGCTTGACGAGTTGGAAGAAACAAGAAGTCACCTAGAAGTTTCCATTATCCAAGAGGAAATGCAAAAACCACTTTTGACAAAAGAGCAATTGTTGTTTTGGCTGCACCGCTTTCGTACTTTAGATGTTACCAATCCCGCACACAGACAAAGACTGGTTGACAGCTTTGTGAACGCCATTTATCTTTATGATGATAAGATAGTGCTGATGTTTAACTATAAAGAAGGTAGCAAAACCATTAATTTAGCTGATATTGAGAGTTCGAGTTTGAGTGCGGGTGCTTCACCATAAAGCCTACGTAAAAAGGATGTCCTACGTCAAAGACGTAGGATTTCCAACGTTTTTGAGACTTTTCTCACCTCGAAAAAGCCGTTTTTTAAAAAGTCGATTTCGAGGATGTCATAGGGGGTTTTTAAGCCTTTTGGGGGAGTCGAACTCTCATCTTAGACCTTTTCAGGTCATTTTCCATAAAAAACGACGATATCTTTCTAAAAAATAGAAAATTACATTGAAACTTTTCACATGAAAAGCGCCTAGCTTTGTTATACGGCAGAAATTCCGTTAAAAAGTGGCGCCCTTTTTTGATAAGGTGATAAGCGTTGAATTTTCAATGGCGCCCTTTTTGAGAGGCAGTAATCTAAGCAAGAAGAATATAAAAACTAAATAACTTTTGGTGCCAGAAGGTGCTGATTTTGCGGCAATTTGTAGCTAAAGAATCAGCATCTTTTTTTGCAAAACATGAAAGATGGAGGAATCAGTATGAGTAGAAAATTTTTCGCAGAACTTTCCCGTGTGCTTGCAGAACAGGATATTTCAAGTATTCCGCTGGAAAACAACAGCTTGTTGGTTCTGCTTCATCGGGAACCGGCTTGCAGAGTACAATCAAATGGCATGCTATATATTGCTCCGGAAGACTTAACGATACCTGAAGCAAAAGAGTTGTATCACAGGGTAGCGCCCTTTTCTGCACTGGTGTATGAATACACATCTCTTCTGGAAAAAGCACCACTTCTTAAATCAGATAGTGGAAATTCCTCTTATCGTTTACTGGCTGATTTTAACGGTGTGGTGCTGGCAGGTAAGGTAATGGAGAACTATACCCAATGCTCAAGGCTTAAAAAGTAGTGGCTGTATTTTTGCGGCTTTTTTTCGTGTGCCATTTCCACTATTATTCATTTCTATATTTTACATACATAAACAACTGAATATGGTTTACAATGCCGCAGGATGCAAGCATCCTGCGGTTTTTTATTTGACAAAATTCTATGTATTTCGATTTCTTTCAGCAGAGCTGAAGACTTCAACGTCTTCAAACGGCTGTCGTTCTCCTCCGCTTCTGACATTTCAATTCGCTATCGGAATGTCAGAAAACGGAGGACAAGTCTATGACGAAAGTCAAATTCAAACACTGTTTTATCGTAGAAAACGGTATCTATCAGGAAATCTCCTACACAGCCCTATTTATTGGAAAAGAACGAAACCCAGAATACGCAAACAGATATTTTTTGCCTATCTACGGCTGCCTTTTGGAAGTCCCTTATGAAGAATACAAAAGAGAGTATCGGGCCAGGCGGCGGGATAAGTATGTTAATGACATAATTGAATTACCCAATTCGGACCGAGATTTTTCCCCACTTTTGGTATACTGAAAACGTGAAAATCTCCTAACGAAGGAGGTAATTTATTCATGTTGGAGGTACATATGCAAACAACGATTAAAACACTGTATGAGCAAGGCTACAATAAATCACAGATAGATAAGGCTGAACCATCGAATACGGAACTGATGCGCCTCTATGCTTTTATTGGCCGGAGCATCTGCACTCAAGGAGAAAAAGCGTTTGTCGTTTTTCTTGCAGATTTGTTGGGGAAACAATTCCCTGACTGCAAGGGTTTCTCTCCTCGTAACCTCAGAAGGATGCGAGATTATTATCAGGCTTATGAAAATACACCTGACTTAATGTATGAAACGGAAATTCTCGGCTGGACTCAGAATGTCGTAATCTTAGAATCTTGTGAGTGCAATGGGCAACGCGCATTCTATATTGATCTTGCATTGAAACAGAACCTGTCCAAGCTGGCACTTCTGAAAACGATTGAAGCAGACACCTTTGAACAGACAATCCATGATGCAGAAGAGATTCGGAACGCTTATCCTGTAGTAATGGTGGAGAACAATATTGTCACCGATGGCAATATAGGATTGAGCGAGAGAGCCGGAATAGTATGCAGGTCACTGATGCCAGCATGCTTGACTTTTCTCCAAGGGAATTCTAAGCTTTTGAGTAGACAAGCTGTGCCGGGATTTGCAGAAGAGAATGCACTAGGGTTATGGTCGTTATTGCAGTTGGTATATCATACTTCTTTTATAAATCATAACAGAAGTTTTATGCTGCGGTGGAATATGACTTGGCTGGATTGTTACCAGAGATGGATGGCGGAAAGAATTACAGATACTGTTGTGATATCTACCCAAAATACAGTGGTTTGGGAAACCGTCAAAGTGGCAGAACCGGACAGAAGTTCGGAAGTCGTTCAAAACGGCGACGAAACGTGTAAATTTTTTGGCGATTTGTGTGTCTTGACGTATCATGTATTTTTGATTAAGTGTATTTACGAGTTTTTAACAATTCTCAAAAACGTTGAAATTTCAGTTGATGCGAGGCATATGAAATGGAGCGATGAGAGTTCGACTCACCTTAAAAATCGGACGGATGTTCGAATAACGTCCCCTTGACATTTGAACAAGGTACAAAGTATTGAACAGTTTTATTGGACTGTCCAGCATTTCGTACCTTTTCTATGCCCAAAAGCCTGTATTTATCAGCATTTACACATTTGATATGAAATCAGACATGAATAATGTATTTGACAGAAAACCTTGAAATTACGGTATACGCATTTAAATTTACTTCCTCAGATCAGGAGAGTTTTTAAATATAAAATTCCCACGATATTTAAACTCTGCAATTTTTTACTGAATTGTAGAATAGTCGTGATCAACTTCAAAATCTTTTTTTCTGAAATGACCTTCGGATTTTGAACAGTTCTTATTGAACTGAACAAAATTTGGAGGTTTTTTCTTTGCTCTCAAGGCTCTCAAGCCTTTTGCAAGCCCATTTTACGCATTAATTCTGCAACAAAGTGCGGCGATATCTTAACTCTATGCTTGGTTAATACAGAGATGAGCAAATATGCCTCTATATTTTACTAACCATACTTTTATTGTATAATATTCTTATATGATATTGAAAGATAAGAAAGTATGTGCATTTGTTGTAACTGTACTATTTACCCATCAAACTATTTCTCGAAAGGATCCGATATGGACGAATATCAATCTGAAAAAGCCGCAGAATTATTATTGAAATGGTATGATCTAAATAAAAGGGAATTACCTTGGCGCCAAGACAAAGATCCATATCGCATCTGGATTTCTGAAATTATGCTTCAGCAGACAAGGGTAGAGGCAGTCATTGAATACTATAAGAGATTCATAAAAGAATTGCCGGATCTGAAAGCCCTTGCAGAAATTTCGGATGAGCGGCTCTTAAAACTGTGGGAAGGGTTGGGGTATTATTCCCGCGCCAGAAACTTAAAGAAGGCCGCAATTGAAATTGTAGAAAATTATGCAGGCAAATTGCCTGCTTCTTACAAGGATTTGCTGACATTGTCCGGAATAGGCCCTTATACCGCCGGTGCCATTGCATCTATTGCTTTTGATATACGAAGACCTGCGGTGGATGGCAATGTACTGCGTGTTATGTCCCGTGTTTTAGGAAGCGATAGAGATATTTCAAAACAAGCTACCGTGAATGATATATACGATTGCCTGTCTGTCGCCATGCCGGCAAACCGTCCTGGAGATTTTAACCAGGCATTAATGGAGTTAGGAGCGGTTGTTTGCCTACCCAATGGTGGCCCCCGATGTGATAACTGTCCGATTGCACGCCTATGCCAAGCCTTTATAGAGGGAAATCCTGAAAAATATCCGGTGAAGTCTCCGAAAAAGCCCCGAAAAATAGAAGAGAAAACTGTTTTTATCATTGAATATGACGGTAGGTATTTATTGCATAAACGGCCGGATATAGGGCTATTGGCGGCCATGTGGGAGTTCCCAAATGTTCCGGGAACATTGAGCGCAAAGCGCTTGCCTGACGCATTGCAAAAATATGGTTTACACATTTGGACGTTGGTCGGTCAAAAATTTGCCAAGCATCTATTTACGCATGTAGAATGGCACATGACAGGGTTTTTTGTGAGGACACAAAATATATCCCATTGCACAGAGGATTACCGATGGATGTCATTGGATGAGATAGAGCAATCCGCCGCTGTGCCCTCGGCATTTTGCCCATTTATGGAAAACATATGGACAATGTGCAAATAAACCGTGCATCACCAAGCTTGTTATCCTATAAATGGGATTGAAAATATCTAAAATCACCCCATACGCCAAACCGAAGGTCATTTTTCTTGCCAGAAAATCTTATTATATATCAGGTTTTCTGGCATTTTCGTATCGATAAAATCAGATCGGAATATCAAATTTGAATTCCATCGAAAAACTGCGAATCAAAGACTAAAAACCGAAAAACATGATTTTTGAACCCCCGTATCGTTTTCGGTATTTCATTATAGGATGATAGGCTGGGACCGCCGTTCAAATAGATGCATTCGTCATCCGTCTTTTGCCGGGATATCCGGGCACTTTCGTACATCTTAATAAATTCCGGTTCGTGTGCCTTTCCTGTCAGGGGACGTAAAGCAGCCTGCCTGTTTGTAAGTTTAGGAAGAAACCCCCTTTAAAAACAAAAGTGTAAGCGTAATGTAAATGATAAGCGCAAGCAATATTGCGCCTAATATGCATAATCCGACAATGAAGCGCGTTCCATGAAGTGCGGCGTCAGGATGTAGAACGCCGTGTGCGCATCGGCACAGAATACGCTGAATTGGCGGTTGAAGGCTTCACTCTCCATTGGAATGGAGCCGCCCCCGGAACGCCTTTCCATGATAGTCAGCGGCGGCGCCGCCAGTTCCCGGTCAAAATCCGCCGCCAGCCAGTACCCTTTGAATAAATCGACCTCCTGCGCCTCATGCTTCCCCGTCTCTGAATTGTATTCCCTGTCGGTTCGTGTGAGGCGCACATCGGAAAACATAATCGGAACGCCGCGGTAATGCCCGCGCACGAAATCGCTGCCATAAATATGTTCATAATCATCCACAAAACCCGTTGCCGCTATGCACTCCTCCGGGACATGCCCGAAGGCATCGTATTGGCTGTCAGCACCGAAAACCTCCCTGATAACCGTCTCGGCAATCAGTGCCGTCATCTGCTTTGTTCGGCGTATGGTACCGGCGGCGAGTATGATAAGAATAATGCCCAGTGCTCCCGCCAGCAGATGAGGCAGGAAATCCGGCAGATACATCTCACCTTCACTGATGATTGTTACAATCGGAAAGGCTGCCATAAGGACACCGAACACCAACATCGCCCACCGGCTGAAAAAAATCAAACGCATCTTGCGCTGCATGTTTTCACCGCTGACGGGATTGGTCTGATACACCATTTTTCTGATTGTTGGCAGATGCGAGTCCTTAAACTTTTTTACAATTATCAATGAACAATTAAGGTTTACCATTCAATCTAACGAATTTATGATTATTTTGGTCATTGCTATAAACCGCATTTCATCTGCATATGGTAGTGAAAAAAGTCGTTTAAAGGAACAATATGTTCGCCTTAGCAATGATGAATCATAATACAGTCTGAGCTGTCGGTTAAGTTATTAAACATCGCCAGTTGATTCATAAAATCTTTTTTCCACTATCATTTCACAAAGTGTCCGAAAAGGACAAAACGAGAGTACTGAAACGTTGAAATTTAAACGTTTTGTTTTATCTGGAGAACTAAAAAGCAAAAAAATAAGGCTATTTAAAAGAGAGCTAGGCGAACAGGCAAGTGTTTGTCTGGCTCTTGTTCGTATAATGTTCGTACAAGCACTCTTTTGCTCCACACCAACAAATTGGTGTAAATCATGACCACCCGTAATGAAGTGAATCCCCAGAATCCAAACCACGACAGCGACAGCTGCGTCACCTCAGACGGATGGGTCGCCGAATCAGATTATGAAGTAAAAAACCAGACCCTGGTACAGTGCGGTGACGGAAGCGCAGAAGCCGATCCTGACCGACCCCTATATCGACTTAGTGACGAATTCTTTGGCAGTAGACGCGATGAGCCCGGTTTTTGATTCGGAAAACGGAGAGATGATCGGGATTACCGGTATAAATTTCACGCTTGACAATGTTTATGAGATGATGAAGACGTATAAGCTCGGAGAAGAACGGGCTTCTATGTCCTCGTAAGTTCTAATGGAACTGTGATTTATCATCCCAACGAAGAATATAAGAATGCCGTCATCGCCGATACCGACATGTCGGACAACATAAAAAAAGCCTTCCAAAACAAAGAAATCGGAGAAATCGTTTACACCAACGGTGGGGAGCAATGCCATGGGTATCTGTCGGCAATCGGCGATACGGGCTGGATGGTGGCAACGGGCTTGCCGGAGAAGGAGTTCAGCAGCATCGGCCGATCTGTGCAGACGACAACAATAGTGCTTTTCCTGATTGCGCTGCTGATTGTCCTTGCCTTGATTGTCGTCATATCAAAGCAGATCGTGGCGCCTATCAAGAAGCTCGCGTCGGTGGCGGTCAAAATGGCGCTTGGAGATATCGATGTCGATGTAAAGGGCATTTCCGCCTCTCGCGATGAGATCGGAGAACTGACGGAAGCCTTTGACAAAATGGTGGAGAGTATCAGATCGCAGTCTCAGGTGTCGGAGAAAATCGCCGCAGGGGATTTATCGGTTGAGGTGAGGCCCAGATCGGACAAGGACGTGCTCAGAATCAGCATGGTATCTGTTGTCGATACTTTAAAGAAGCTTGTGGAGGAAGCCGAGGATATGACGGCAGCCGCGCTGGGTGGAAGATTGGACAACAGAGGAGATTCCGGACAATTTGAAGGTGGATACAGGGAAATCATCGAAGGCTTCAACGAGACCCTTGATGCCCTGACTGGACCGCTGAAGATACCCGCGGAGTATATGCAGAGGATCAGCAGGGGAGACATCCCGCCGGCGATCGCCGATGAATACAAAGGGGACTTCGGGGGGGAAAGAAACCGGGGCTCTGCCGGAAAGCGCTGCGGAGTATGCACCGGTTTCTGCCCAGGGGATCGACCTTGATAGAGGCTGTGACAAATATTAATAAACATTTTATTTAGTACGAGGAAATATCGTGTGCCCTGCCGGGTGTATCCCGGCAGGGCATTACTTAAGCGTTATAATTAAGCGAGATGGAATACAGATCCTGTCGCCATATACTGGATTTGATCTCCCATAATCTTTTTCAACTGATTGTAAGCTTCAATGCCGGTGCAATGTCCGGTATAAAATTTGGCATTTGTGCTGACCATGAAGCTTGCTATACCTTCTATTAAATCAGGCTGCTCACTTGTCCCGGTACTTTTATTGAACAGATGAAAACCGCTGAAGATATAATCAGGGAAAGCACCTTCTTCGGTGTAAACATTTTTCATTATATTTACGATTCCGTTATGTGCACATCCGGCAAACAGCACCATTTTATCAGCTTCCCGGATTAGGAGATTCTGCTCGTGCCGGAATTCATCATTGACCAAGAATTCGCCTAATTCCATATAAAGAGAGTCATTAGAGGAAGAAAAAAATTCTCTTTCTGTTATACCTGAAAACAGCTTCGCTTCTTTATTTATAATATAATTACCTTCTGTTTGAACAATGCGTTCATGCCATTTTAAAGAACAATCGATGCCAATACTTATAGGAGTTTGTCCAGGAGCCTTCGCGTAATAATTATCAAATGCTTTTTTATGAATATAAACGGGGGCATTGTCATTTTCCTTTAAAAAAGTTCGCAAACCGCCTCCGTGATCATAATGACCGTGAGAAATGACAGCAAAATCAACATCCTTGATATCTACCCCCATCTTACAAGCATTTTCCAAAAAAAGATTTCCCGCACCTGTATCAAACAATATTTTCTTATTATTTGTTTCAATATAAAGGCTTAAACTATGCTCTGAGTTCAATAAAGGTGAACTGGACAAATTTTCTGCTAAGGTTTTTATTATCATTATATTCTTCTCTTTTTGCCGTAAAAAAAGTCCAATCATGTGTATTGCATAACAGATTGGAATGCTGAGAATTAGTGAATTATCCTATTGACATGTAAACCGGGCCAACGCCTTAAGATGCTGACCCGGTTTACGGTTTGATAATATCGAAATACTTTTATAGGATGGATAGATGTCTTAAATAGCGTTAGAAATTTGTTCTATTGTATTCTTGGCATCTCCAAAGCACATAAAGTTGTTTTCCTTAAAGAATAACGGATTTTGTACTCCGGCATAGCCTGGATTCATCGACCGCTTAAATGTGATAACAGTGCTAGCCTTCCATACCTCAAGCACAGGCATACCTGCAATCGGACTTGATGGATCTTCCATTGCAGATGGATTTACGGTATCGTTTGCTCCGATTACCAGTACGGTATCGGTATCCGGGAAATCATCATTGATTTCGTCCATTTCTAAAACGATATCATAAGGTACTTTTGCTTCAGCTAATAATACATTCATATGTCCAGGCAGACGACCGGCTACAGGATGGATCCCAAACCGTACGTTTACACCAAGATCTCTTAATTTTCTGGTCATTTCCGCAACCGGATACTGTGCTTGTGCTACAGCCATACCATATCCGGGAGTGATAACAACAGAACTGGATTGCTTCAAGGTCTCTGCAACTTCTTCAGCAGACATTTCTCTGTATTCGCCGTAATCTGTATCGTCAGTTTTTACTGGTTCACCACCGAAGCCTCCCAATATTACTGAAACAAACGCACGGTTCATAGCCTTACACATAATAAAAGACAAGATCGCACCGGAGGAACCAACAAGAGCTCCCGTAACAATCAGTAAGTCGTTGGAAAGCATGAAGCCGGATGCAGCTGTTGCCCATCCTGAATAGGAGTTCAGCATGGAAATAACTACAGGCATGTCTGCTCCGCCGATAGATGCAATCAAATGCAGTCCTAACACGAGTGAAATAATGGTCATGATAACTAGGTAGGTGAAATTGCCGCCTTCTTGGATAAATAATACCATTAAAACTATACATACAATGCAAGCAATAAGATTAAGCCAATTTCTACCTGGTAAAGTAAGTGGTTTTGACTTTATGATTCCACGCAGCTTACCGAAAGCTATTATAGAGCCTGTAAAGGTTATTGCACCTATGAACACGCCTAAAAATATTTCTCCTAGTTCTATGTTTAATGCAGCTCCGGTCAAATGCTCGGCACCGGGCAGTGTTTGTTTTATGAAAGTGTTGAAACCGACAAGAACAGCCGCCGCACCTACAAAGCTGTGCAGAGCAGCTATCAATTCCGGCATTCCGGTCATTTCAACCTTCATTGCCACACGGATACCAATCAGGGCACCTATGACCATTGCAACTAAAATATAGACATAAGCACCGGTATCAGCCAGTGTTATTGTTGCTGCCAACGCCAGAGCCATACCGATTATTCCGAACCAATTTCCTTTTTTTGCTTTTTCCTGATTGGATAATCCGGCTAACGCTTTGATAAAACACAGGGCAGCTAATATATATGCTACTGTTATTAATCCTTCAAACATTTTATTTCCCCCCTACTCCTTGCTAAACATCTTAAGCATTCGATGGGTTACCGTAAATCCGCCAAAGACGTTAATAGTCGCAATAAGAATGCCTATGAATGCCAGTATAGAAATAACGTTTATCTCAGCAGTTATTTGCAGTAGCACACCGACGACGATAATACCGGAAACGGCATTAGTAACTGACATGAGCGGGGTATGTAATGCGTGAGTTACGTTCCAAACAACATAATATCCTACTACAATTGCTAACACAAAAACAGTAAAGTGAACTAGGAATGCAGGAGGTGAGTACCAGCCGGCTAAACCAAACAGAACTACTCCAACCAATGCAAGTATCGCTTTAAGGCCTTTGCGCTCTTTCTTTTCTTTTTTTACCGGAGCTTCTGCCGCTGCTTTCTTCGCAGGCGCCGCGGATACACTTATTGGAGGAGGCGGGAACAATACTTTCCCTTCGTTTATTACGCTCATGTTGCGGAATACTACATCCTCCAGATCTATATTGATGTTGCCATCTTTTTCTTTACACAACAATTTCGTCAGATTGACTAAGTTTTGTGAGTACAGTGTAGAGGCTTGACCCGGTAAACGTCCCGGCAGGTCGGTATAGCCAAGAATAGTGACCTTGTTAGGTGTTACGAATAATTCTCCTGTAACAGTATATTCGCAGTTTCCGCCTGTGGCAGCTGCCATATCCACGATAACCGAACCCGGTTTCATGGAGTCAACCATCTTTTTCGTAATGAGCTTCGGAGCAGGTTTGCCAGGTATGAGGGCTGTAGTTATGATGATATCAACTTCCTTGGCCTGTGATTCGAACAGGGCCATTTCGGCTTTTATGAACTCATCGGACATTACCTTTGCATAACCACCGGAGCTTGAGCCATCTTCCTCTCCTTCAAATTCCAACTTCAAAAACTCGCCGCCCATTGATTCAATTTGCTCAGCAACTTCTAAACGAGTGTCAAAAGCTCGAACAATAGCACCCATGGAACTGGCAGCACCAATAGCTGCAAGACCTGCTACGCCGGCGCCTATAACCATGATTTTTGCCGGTGGAACTTTTCCGGCTGCAGTTATCTGTCCTGTGAAGAATCTGCCAAAATGGTGTGCCGCTTCAATTACAGCTCTATAGCCTCCAATATTAGCCATTGAGGAAAGTGCGTCCATTGACTGGGCACGGGATATACGTGGAACCATGTCCATCGCTAAAACATTAATTTTTCTCTTGGAAAGCTTCTTTACCAAGTCAGGGTTTTGACCTGGAGATATAAAACTAACTAGAGTCGCCCCATCTTTGATTTTAGCAATCTCCTCATCATCCGGTGCGTTGACCTTGTAAATGACATCGGACTGCCAAACGGTGCTTTCATCAACAACATTAGCACCTGATTCTTTGTATGCTTCGTCTGAAAAGCTGGATTTTTCACCAGCACCAGATTCAACAAAGACATCAAAACCAAGCTTCTTTAATTGCACTACTGAGGCAGGGGTTGCTGCCACACGTGTTTCGTTAGACATGCTTTCTTTTGGAATGCCTATTTTCATTTTCATTCTCCTTTCATCTTAGTATTGATACTATCAATACTAGTCTAGTAAATTTTTTATTATATGTAAACATACATTTACGGGCAAGAAATTACAAAATTCGACAAAATATTCACAAATGAAATATAACGTTACATAAGTTCGACAACAATTTGCTTTGCAAATTGGTAGAGCTAATAATAAGAAGAATTTCTGCAGTCAAAATTTTTCTACTTAAGCGTTATAAAAAATAATTTGAAAGTTCTATTTGAACATGTTAAAATTTTTTCTGCGGGCGGTATTCTATGAAACTTCACCGTAGAGGAGGAAAACATGAAAATTACAAACACAATAAAAGAGGTACGAAAGAATGTAAAAGCTTGGAGAACAGAAGGACTGACAGTTGGACTTGTACCAACAATGGGGTACTTACATGAAGGACATCAAAGCTTAATCAGAAGAGCTGTTAAAGAAAATGACCGCGTTGTGGTCAGTATCTTTGTCAATCCCTTACAATTTGGAGAAACGGAAGACCTTGATACTTATCCCGAGGATTTTGCCGGAGACAGTAAAATCTGCGCTTCGGAGGGAGCCAGCATGATATTCCATCCTTCAGAGCACGAAATGTATGATGAAGGTTTTTGTACATTTACAGACATGACCGGATTGACAGAAACGCTTTGCGGTAAAAGCCGTCCTGGTCATTTCAGAGGTGTTTGCACAGTAGTCTCAAAGCTGTTTAATATAGTAAGCCCTGATCGTGCGTATTTTGGTTGGAAAGATGCTCAGCAGGTGGTCGTTATAAAAAGGATGGTCATGGACTTGAACATGGATATTGAAATCGTTGCTTGTGAAACGGTCAGAGAGTCTGACGGTCTTGCAAAAAGCTCCCGTAATGTTTATTTAAACAGTAATGAAAGAAAGGCGTCAACTATATTGCAGGAAGCTTTGAAAATAGCGGAGAAAAAAATTGCATCAGGAGTCAGGGCATCTCATGAAATTCAGAAAGCTATGATTGACACAATTTCTGCTGAAAAGGAAGTAAAGCTTGATTATGCTGAAATCGTAGATTTAAAATCTCTTCAACCGGTCAATACCATAGAGGCGCCTGCTCTTTTGGCTGCAGCTATCTTTATAGGAGAAACCAGGCTGATTGATAATTATATATATGGGATATGAGTCATTTTAATAAACATCCGTATTTCATCAGAACGTAAAAACATATTACCGTATAATAATGAAGTAAATGGAATGGCAGAAGAAGGACCCGCTCGGGATAACGCACTCGGGCGGATTTTTTTATGCGGGAGCGGCAATACCCCTGCCTCCTTGTACCCAAAATGTGTTATTATAAAAAAGATGGGTTGCGTTTAATTCGAGAAAGAGGCTTATGATGAGGCGTAGAAAAAAGAGAATAAGAGCCAACAGGTTAAAAGAAGTAATTGCGCTAACGGCGGCGGTTGCTGTTGTTACGATCATAATAATAGCGGTATCATACAATCTTGATAACATACCTACAAAACTCAGGGCTGAAGTTAATGAAATAGAAGAGATCCCTATAATAACTGATTTTATCCTTGAAAACACGCAGGGGAGACCCGGGCATCTGAGGAAAATCAAATATATTGTCATACATGAAACGGGAAATAGGGGCAGAAATGCCAATGCGGCTTCCCACAACAACTATCTTCATACAGAGGCGGATAACCAACAGAAATCGTGGCATTATACAGTGGATGACCATGAAATTTATTATCATATTCCAGACAATGAGATCGCTTTTCATGCCGGTGACGGGCTGAGCAAGGATGGGGGGAATCTGAACGGCATTGGAATCGAGATGTGCGTTAATCCGGAAAATGATTATGAGCTGACACTGCAAAATACGGCAAAGCTCGCCGCAATGCTGCTTGAAGCTTATGACTTGGATATCAGGGATGTGAAGAAGCATGAAGATTTTTCGGGAAAGAATTGTCCGGAGATTCTTCTGAAAGAAGGCAGGTGGGATGAGTTCGTTGAGATGGTGAAACTGGAGCACTCCGAATGAAAAGAATGAAAAAACGTTGCGGAATATCGTTAATATTATAATGAGCGTCTGACTGGAGTGTCTCTTGTCACCATCCTCGTTTAAATAATAGTCTTTCTGATTTCTTCTCCGGATTTAATTGAAAGATAGGCCGGAGCAATATCCGCCACTGTTTTCGCTCCTGATACACCTTCTTTGCTTAAGCGATAGGCTGCCCTTGCATAAGCAAGAAGCACATTTGCCGTAAACTCCGGATTTGAATCCAAATTCAATTTGTATTCGATCGTATTATTATGCTCTCCATTTAGACCAGTCTTGCCATAACGAATAACTAATCCGCCGTGGGGCAAGCCGCTATGCTCCATTTCCAATTCTTTTTCAGTAATAAAATGCACTTCTGTATCATAATCAGAAAAATAATTCGGCATTGTTTTAATGTCATTTTTAATCTGCTCTTTATCAGCGCCTTCATCGGCGACAACATAACACACTCTTTTGTGCTTTTCCCTGGCAGAAAGTTCAGGCGTTTCACCCTTTTTCACAGCATCAATAGCACTTTCCAAAGGAATCGTGTATTGCTTCGCATCTTTAACGCCGTTAATTCTCCTGATTGCATCTGAATGTCCCTGGCTGATACCTTTTCCCCAGAATGTATAGGTGATTTCACCAGGCAAAATAGCCTCTGCATATAATCTGTTTATTGAGAACAATCCGGGATCCCATCCGCTTGAAATAACGCAAACCTTACCCGCCGCCAATGCGCTTTTATTGACCGCATTGAAATAATCGGGTATTTCCGCGTGATTATCATAGCCATCCACGGTATTGAACATAGTCGCAAAGTGAGGTCCCTGTTCAGGCAAATCGGACATACTCCCGCCGCATAGCACCATGACGTCTATTTGCTCTGTCATATTTTTTGCATCATCAATATAATAAGCCGACACACCTGCTGTTGCAGTTTTTATTGTTGACGGATCACGTCTTGTGAACACTCCGACAAGCTCCATATCTTTATTTTGTCTAATTCCTGCTTCCACACCTTTTCCAAGATTTCCATAGCCGATAATTGCAATTTTAATTTTGTTCATAATAATTCTTCTCCTATTAGTAACATATGCTTTAAGGTCTTAATTGAAAGGCGCAGGATAATAGCCCTGTCCATTCGTACTTATAACAAGGCAAAGCTATGCCCACCTCGTTGTTATAAAGAAACACACCCCTCACTGCAGATAAAGGTGTGTTTCTTTCGTGGTCGGAGTGGGGAGATTCGAACTCCCGACCTCTTGACCCCCAGTCAAGCACGCTAACCAAGCTGCGCTACACCCCGGGATTTTTGCCTACAAAAAGAAATGGTCGGAGTGGCCGGACTTGAACCGGCGGCCTTTGCGTCCCGAACGCAACACTCTACCAAACTGAGCCACACCCCGGTAGATGCTATTATAATATGTTTTAGGTTAAATGTAAATATTGATATTAAAAAACAAGTCTTAAAATGTGTTGCAGTGAAAAGCGTTTCGGCAGAACGTCAATTATACGACCCGCATATTATACTATAAGAATTAAGAAGGGAGATAGAAAATGATAACAAAGAATCAAGATACAATAGAGCAAATTCAAGAGGCGGGTTACTTAATCACTTATGAACAGATGAATACGCTCATCGAATTTCAAAGAAAGTGGGCGCAACTTTCCATGTGGACAAGAGCGTTAATGGTCAGTATATTGGAAGATATCAGCAATAAAACAGCGATCGTTAATCATTTATTTACGATTCTCTCCGAGTTATACTATATATTTCGTGTCTTTTACGGACCTATAATTTCCCAGCAGCTTTTAAACCTGCTATCACGCTTAGTAACAAATCAATGGAGCCTTTTTGAAGCCATGAAATCCGGAGAAAAGGAAGCAATAAATCAAAGTACGGTAAATATATATAAAAATGCGGATGAATTAGCTGAATTATTGTCAAAAATCAATGTGTACTGGTATGAGGATCAATGGAAGAATTTATTGTATCAATATATAAAGTTGCTGATTGATGAAATGGTGGCTATGTTGTCAAGAAATCATGAACGTGAAATTGAGATATATAACCAACTGCAGTATATTGCGGAGATAATGGGCGGATACATGGCAAGAGGTATTATTGCAAGGAGCTCCGGGGCTTCGGCGCAAGAGTAGATTTAAGTAAGCGATGTGTTCAAATCCGGTTCGGGCATCTGTAATGGCAGCTGAATGCCCGAACCCGAAAAATCATGACTCTGTTCCGTTCGCCCATTCACTAAGCGTTCTCATGGTCTCGTCATATGTTTGTTGGCAGATACCCGGCAGTGTTCCGCCAAGAGCCTGTTTGGCTGCGGCAAAGCCTTTATCGATGGAGGAAACCAATTCGGAAAGCTTTGATTTATCTCCCCCTGAAATGGAAATCGCAAAATCGACAAGCCGATCGCTTACTGCCTTTACTCCAAATTCTCCTTCCTCGGAGATGGCCTTTTGAGCTGCTTCTATATCTGCGGCACTGATATTCGGCTTAATTGACAGTTTATCGGCAGAATCCCCCGTGGAAGCCCGATAATTTTTATTTTGTTTCAAAATCAATTCTTCAACTAGCTTGCGCAAATTTTCCGTTGCCTTTTCCGCTTCTGCTTTTAACGAAGCGATTTGCGCTGCATCCGGTTTGCTGCCTGTGGGTTTTTTATAGGTAATGAAAGTTTCCTGTTCCGCTCCGATTTTTATGGTGTCTGTTTTAGGACTTTGATTTGCCGACGATACCTTTTCACTTATTTTCGTTTCGGGTTGATGGACGGACTTTATTGTACAGGGCATTCCGTGCCGCTGACCGTGAATCTCTTGAATCATTTTTTCCTCCTGACAAACTGACAAAAATGAATTTGTTAATTATTTTATCGGCAAAACGTCGAAAAACTTTATAGTTAATTTTATCTGTCTCATGGCAAGCACGGACAAAATATATAAAATGCATAGTACGATTATTACTGGCTATATTATTATCAGAAGGCTGTAAAATGGATGAACTGCGGCAACCAGTCTCAATTTTTAAGACATGCTCCGGATTAAAGTGGCAGCTTATTGAACAGCCTGTTTTAACAGCTTGAAGGCTTATTAAGGCGGGTTGTTTTATCGCTGAAAGATATTTAAATTTAATTTTCAATGAAAACTAAGGAAAAGCATGTAAAATTTACTTGTAATATTAAATAACGCTCCGGTTAAATTAATACTACAAAAGGAGGTGAATATTATGGTAAGCAACAATAATCCTGTAAAACCAAACGCAAAAAATGGATTGAATAACATGAAGACTGAGATAGCAAATGAACTTGGTATTTCCGGATATGACACAATGGATAAGGGAAACCTTACAGCGAGACAGAATGGATACGTTGGCGGTTATATGACTAAGAGATTAGTTGAAATGGCGGAACAACAGTTAGCGGGAAAATAAGTTTAGTAAGTTAACATTACAAGTAAATCAGCTTATGAATTTAATCCATAAGCTGATTTTATTATGTTGAAAGATCTCGTTCAGCCGATATTAATAACCGAAGAAAGCGATTAAGCATTAATTAAGCGTTATTAAGTATGGAGAAGAATATGAAAAAAAATAAAAAGGCCGATTCAAATTATACTCCGACTTACACCACATTTCCCCTCATGAACACAGAAAAAACAACAAATGACTCCAATGTTTCCACACCATCGGAGAATGATATAGCAGAGGTCAAGGAATGGGTAGATTTCAAGGAGATGTAATAAAGGAGAAAGAGAATGAATATGATGTTAAGGCAGAGAGCTGAAATCGAGCGAATAAAATCAGAAATTGCCAACCAGTATGGTGCCGCGGCTTTTGAGGATATCGACCGAGGTGAAATGACTTCAAGAGAAAATGGGGATATAACCAGAACTTTAGTTGCACTAGCCGAAGAGACATTAAACCGATAATCGAAAATGAACGGCGGCATGTGTCTATACTTCTTTAAGTAGTTAAGCAGATTTAAATATATTTCTTGAAAATTCAATTAAATAATGACATAATGATTTTGGGTATGTATTTGCCCATGCCAGGAAGGCGGGGAACCTGTTTCCCCGCCATTTTATCTTTAAAGTCATATTGTCCCCAGATTCAGACAGGAGGGCGGAGTGCAGAAAATTCTAATTATTGAAGACGAACCGAATATCAGAGAACTGGTATTGTACAATCTTAATCAGAACGGATACGAGGGAATTGGCGCTGAAGATGGTGTTCAGGGTCTTGCTCTGGCAGAAAGTGAAAGGCCTGATTTGATCCTGCTTGATATCATGCTCCCCGGTAAAAATGGTTATGATATTTGTAAAGAGCTGAGGGGAAAAGGAAATAAAACTCCGATTATTATGCTGACTGCGAAAAATGAAGAGATCGACAAGGTGCTTGGTCTTGAATTCGGCGCGGATGACTATATTGCAAAGCCTTTCAGCACCAGAGAACTCATGGCCAGAATCAAAGCAGTCCTTCGCCGGTATGACAACAGCACAGAGCAGGTGAAGAACGGAGATGCTCAGAAGGAAATCAAAATTAACGATCTTTCTATTAACATAGACAGTCATGTAGTTAAGGTTGCGGGAAAAACTTTGGATTTGACCCTTAAGGAGTTTGATTTGTTAAGAGTGTTAGCTGAAAATCGAGGAAGGGTAATGACAAGAGACCAGCTTCTCGACAGAGTTTGGGGTTTTGAATATTTTGGAGAGACGAGAACTGTCGATGTTCATGTCAGATATCTCAGGAAAAAACTCGAGAATGATAACAATGAAGGAAATTACATACAAACCGTCAGGGGAATCGGGTATAAGATGCTATGAAAAAGAGGTTTCTTTTATTTTCAATAAGTTTGGTTTTAATCAGTGTTATAATTACCAGCTTGATTTCTATTAATGTCAATATCAAAAACTACATTTCAGAAAAAGAAACATCGCTGTTAACTTGTTGCAATCTTATAAATATGGTCATTCTTGAGGAGCTTGAAAACGGCGGAAAAATCGATTATAAAATGGCAACCAAGTTCTTTTCAGAACAAATGGATATTCGTCTGACCTTTGTAGATAAAGAAGGCAATGTTATTTTCGATTCATCACAAGGACAACGCTCTGCGAATATGGAAAACCATCTTAACAGAGAAGAAATAAGAGAAGCGCTCCTGACGGGAGAAGGGCGAAGCAGCAGAAAAAGCAGCACTCTTGACGCAGAATATCTTTATGTGGCGAAGTCTTTGGAGTATTCGGGAGAGACTGTCCTGATTACCCGTATGGCACTTGAAATTAATAAACTAAAAATAATTAATGACTTTCTTGTAACAACCTCGCTGATTTCTTCTCTCGTCGGAATATTGGCGGCAATAGTGATTGCGATTGCATATGCAAATATCCTTATGAAGCCAATAAATGAAATGGAAGAGCAGCTAAAAGCCACAATGAAAGAGAATAAAAAGGCGGAGCGGATCAGAAAGGATTTTGTGTCCAATGTAACACACGAGCTGAAAACGCCTCTGACTTCTATTTCAGGTTTTGTGGAAACACTTCAGGACGGAGCTGCGGAAGATCCGGAAATCAGAACGAAATTCCTTGATATTATAGCCATTGAGGCCGCAAGATTAAAAAGACTCATTGAGGATATTTTGATTATATCGGATATTGAAAACAAGCGTGAGGTGAATACTGACAGCGACATAAATGTAAGGGAATCTATTGAGGAAATCCTGGATTCCTTAGGACCCGTAATTGAGGCAAAAAAGGTTAAAATCGTTACACACTATGCGTATGAGATATATATTGGTGGGAATAATGATCGATTTAAGCAGCTTTTGATGAATCTGATAGAAAATGCCATAAAGTATTCCCACGATGGAGGGACTGTCACTGTTAGTGCTGTAAAAAAAGAAGGAAAAGTTTATATCAGCGTAAGTGATGAAGGCATAGGCATACCGCGTGAGCATATGCCAAGGCTATTTGAACGATTCTATAGAGTGGATAAATCACGTTCCCAAAAGGCGGGCGGGACCGGACTTGGTCTGGCCATCGTAAAGCATATTGCAGCGTTGTTTGAAGCAGAAATCCAGGTAGAGAGTGAGCAGGGTAAAGGCTCAACCTTCACTGTAATTTTCAAAGGCTGAACCCTAAGCTGTCTGGATTCTGTCATAGAGTAAAGGTGACAACAAAACTATTATGTTGCAACAACTTTAAATATAAGCGCAGATGTAAGAGTTATTGCTGGAATAATAAATATTTAACAATAACTCCTTTTTCATTTAACATACTCTTAACATTTGCTTTATTCTTTCTTAACAATGGATATATATTATTAGAACCATAAACCATAATAGGCGAAATTATAATTGATTCCAAAGGAAGAAAAGGAGAAGGTGATAATGAAAAAGATATTATCTATAACATTAGTAATTCTATTAGCTTTTGGATTACTGGCAGGCTGCGGCGACAAAGAAGATCCAGGCACAGACGATGGAGCCGGGGAAGTCACAGGTACCGTTGTAACGGCAGGATCAACCTCAGTACAGCCTTTATCAGAAGAACTGGCAGCAGCATTTATGGATGCGAACCCAGGAATTTCTGTAGAAGTG
Organism: Eubacteriales bacterium; assembly: GCA_028706405.1. GTDB lineage: Bacteria > Bacillota > Clostridia > Peptostreptococcales > Anaerovoracaceae > Anoxybacterium. Next base: position 40,016 of record JAQWBM010000006.1, on the reverse strand, counting down.
CAGGGCGGCGGTTCAGGACAGGGAATCAAAGCAATTGCGGAAAAAATTGCAGATTTCGGCGCGTTGTCAAGAAATGTAAAGGATGAAGAAAAAGCATCCGTAGCAGAAGAATATGTCATTGCAAATGACGGTGTTGCAGTAGTCGTTCATCCGGAATCCACAGTTGAAGATCTTACACTCGAACAGATCAATAAAATCTACATAGGAGAAATCACCAACTGGAGTGAAGTTGGCGGCGAAGATGCTCCTATAGTTGTAGTCAGCAGAGAAGAAGGTTCCGGCACAAGAGGCGCATTCACAGAAATCACAAAGGTAATGGGAAAGAATGACGCCGGCGAAGAAGTTGAAAACACAACCCAGGATGCTTTAGTACAGGGTTCAACCGGAGCAGTTATGCAGACAGTTGCAACCACACCAAATACGATCGGATATGTATCCCTTGGCTCACTTAGTGATACCGTAAAAGCCTTAAAGGTAGAAGGCGTTGCCCCATCTAACGAAACCGTACTGTCGGGCGACTATAAGATTTCAAGACCATTCCTCTATGTTAGAGGCGGAGAATTGACAGAAGCAGCGCAAATGTTCATCGACTTCATACTGAGTGCAGAAGGACAGGCGATTGTAGAAGATAGCGGATTTATTCCGGTAGCATAGATTTTCTTATAATTTCAGATATAGCGCAAAAGTAACAGTGTGTTTTATCGTATATTACGGTGAGGCTTTCACTTGTACTGCGAAAGGTAGCAATAAATGAAGAACTATGAAAAAGTAATAGAAAAAGTAATATTGCTCTCAGCGATAGTAGCAACTATTTCGGTGGCATTGATTACGGTTTTTATATTCCAGTCCGGTCTTCCGATACTGATCCAATATGGATTAATTGATTTTATATTCGGGACAACTTGGTCGCCCACTAACGGATACTATGGCATACTGCCATTGATAGCAGGAACATTATCAGTAACCATTGGAGCGCTTATAATAGGAGTTCCTATAGGCGTAGCATGTGCTGTTTTCCTTTCAGAAATATTGGCAAAAAAACCGGCAAAAGTATTTAAATTTGCTATAGAGCTTTTGGCAGGTATTCCGTCTGTAGTTTATGGATTTTTTGGTCTGGTAGTTCTGATACCGGCGATACGTAATTATATCCTGCCTATATATCAGATATTTGCTCCGAATGTTTCAACAACAGGTTTCAGTATTCTGGCTGGAGCAGCGATACTTGCTATTATGATTCTTCCGACGATCGTGAGCATGTCGGAAAACGCGATTACCGCTGTACCACATGAGTATAAAGAAGCATCCTTGGCCCTTGGAGCAAACAAAATGGAGACTATGGTAAGAGTGTTGGTGCCAACCGCAAAATCCGGTATACTATCATCTATCATACTAGGTATGGGCAGAGCTATCGGCGAAACTATGGCGGTTCTCTTAATTACAGGTAATATGGCGAAGATGCCGAATACTGTGTTGGATCCCGTAGCCACTTTGACCGGAACAATCGCGATGGAAATGGGATATGCATCGCCGACACATCAGCAGGTGCTGTTTGCAGTCGGTATAATTTTGTTTATTATTATCATGATTCTAAATATTATAGCCCAGATCAGCGTGAGGAGATTAGGAGGCAATGCAGTATAATGGCTCAAACACATTTGCAAAAAGTAAAAACCTTCAAAAATATTGTATTCTATGGAATCATTGGAACCCTGGCAGCCTTAACACTGGCAGCATTGATCATAATTATTAGCTATATCCTCATGAATGGTCTTTCCCATATCGATTTTGAATTCTTGTCTCAGGACCCAAGAAAGATGGGCAGAGAGGGCGGTATTTTCTCGGTTATCATAGGTACCTTGTATGTTACCGGAGTTGGCATTGTTATTGCTACCCCAATAGGAGTCGCTGCGGCAATCTATTTTACGGAGTATGCAAAAGGAGGCAAAGGAGTTACTATTATACGATTCTTCACTGAAATACTGGCAGGAATACCATCTATAATATTTGGCCTTTTCGGTTTTGCATTTTTCGTAATATTTTTAGGAATGGGCTGGTCGGTTATTTCCGGTGGTTTAACCCTTGCTATGATGGTTCTTCCTACTCTGGTGCGCGCAACGGAGGAATCTCTTAAAACAGTTCCGATGGCGTATAGGGAAGGCAGTTTATCTCTTGGGGCAACGAAATGGCAAACGATTACAAAAGTTATTATCCCGTGCTGTAAACCAGGGATTCTTACAGGTCTGATTCTCGGAATAGGAAGAGCAATAGGAGAATCAGCAGCGATTATGTTAACCGTTGGAGGTTCGCTAAGAGTACCAACTTCACTGTTTGATTCTACAAGAACTATGGCAGTACATCTATATACACTGGCGTCTGAGGGCTTATCCATGGAAAGAACATATGCGACCGCAGCTCTATTGATTTTCATCGTGCTGGTGATAAACGGTACCGCAACTCTTATAACTAACAATCTGGGGGGAAGTAATGGAAACTAAATTCGAGATAGAAAAACTAAACCTGTATTATGGAAGCTTTCAAGCTTTAGATAATGTCGATATGAACATATATCGCAATAAAATCACGGCATTGATCGGGCCATCGGGTTGCGGTAAGTCAACTTTTTTAAGAACGCTAAATCGTATGAACGACTTGATACAGGGTGTTCGGATTGAAGGAACAGTAAAATTTGACGGTAAGGATATGTATGGACTCAATTATGACGTTATCGCTTTGCGTAAGAAAGTTGGAATGGTATTTCAGAAGCCTAACCCCTTTCCTAAAACAATTTATGAGAATATTGTTTACGGTCCGAGGATACACGGTGAAAAAAACAAAAGTAAGCTTGATAGGATTGTAGAAAAGGCCCTATACGAGGTGGCGATGTGGGAGGAAGTAAAGGATAGGCTTCAAAAACCCGCCTTAGGGCTTTCTGGTGGGCAGCAACAGAGGCTTTGCATTGCAAGATGTCTTGCAGTTGAACCCGAAGTCATTCTGATGGATGAGCCTACCTCCGCGTTGGATCCGGTAGCCACAGCAAAAATTGAAGAACTTCTGAAGGAACTCGCAGTTAAGTATAGCATCGTGATTGTAACGCATAATATGCAGCAGGCAGGGAGAGTTTCTGATTACACATCCTTTTTCTTAAATGGAAAGGTGATTGAAACAGATAAGACTGAAGTAATTTTTTCAAATCCGGCAGACAAAAAGACAGAAGATTATATAACAGGGAGGTTCGGATAATGACAGCAAGACCAATAGACCATGATATTAGAGAGATAACAGATGACTTATTGAAGATGACGAAATTGGTGGAAGAAACAATACGGGATTCTATAAAATCTTTAAAAGAAAAAAATTCAGATTTGGCAAGAGCTATCATTGCCAATGATGAAAACATTGATGATCAGGAGGATACTATAAGAGATAAATGCCTGAAACTTCTGGCGACTCAACAGCCTCTAGCCGGCGACCTGCGGCATATGATTTCCATAATGCAGATGATAAGAGATTTGGAAAGGATAGGAGATCATTGTGAAGATATCGCAAAATATACCCTTCGCTTTGAAAAGATGGAGTTCATAAAAGAAATTATAGATATACCCATAATGGCCGATATGTCGGCAAAGATGGTGAAGAATGCCATAGATGCCTTTGTTAACAGTGACTTGAGATTAGCAAGGAAGGTTTGGAAGACAGATGAAGAAGTGGACGAGATGTTCCGAAATATATATGATGAGCTTATGAGCATAATAGACAAGGAACCGGACAAATCGAACCAAAGCGTGATGTTCCTTTTTATTGCGTCACACCTGGAGAGAATCGCAGATTATGCAACTAATATCTGCGAAGAAACAGTGTTTGCTATGGAAGGGAATTATGAAATGGAGTGAAAAAAGGGGACGTTACTTAATTGTCACACCCAAATGACACAGTTATGTGTAACAATTAAGGAACGTTCCCAAACGGTCCGCTACCCGATAAATAAATCTATGCCTATTCGCGGTGCTTTCCTGTAATATCAGTTGAGCGTACCCGATAAGTACAGGTTTTAGAAAACATTTGTGAGGGAAAGTCAAAATGTTCTTCTGTTTTACCAAGGTGTTGGATAATACGGTTAAGAGCATGTTTTTTTTCGGCTTCATTTTCTATAAATTCGACATCGCCGCTGCCCATTACACTGTCATATCTCCAACAGTAATCACATGGATTTTCAAGTGTTCCTTCAATAAACTCATTAATGCAATCCATCTGAAAATATACTGATGGATTTTTTTTAAAAATATCTATTTTCTTACCTTCATATGCACCATGAAAGTATAGAGTCAGCTCATCATTATTACGCTCATATCCAAAATTCAATGCAACAACGTAAGGCTTCCCTTCATCGACCATAGCAACATGAGCAACACTACAATTTTTAACAACTTCAAAGATAGCATTAATATCCTTTAGTTCTCTGTCTTTTCTTCTCATATTTTTCGCCCCTGTGTTTAATAAAAAAAGATCTGTCTTAGAAATAGATTTTAATTCAAGAGGATCCTTTGTTTGTCAAGAAATTACAATTTAATATGTTAGATTTCAAAGGATTCACCGGGTTTAAGGATGATACCTTCGCTGTTGGTTTTGCTTTCCAGTTTTGCTTTAAATGCTTGGGGATCTTGCTCGGTATGAGGAGTAGAATTATAATGCATAGGAATTACATATTTGGCTTTTAACCAATCTGCTGCAATTACTGCGTCATCAGGATCCATCATGTAGTTGCCTGGGATACAAAGGCATGCGACATCAATTTTATTGAGGTCTCCAATTACTGTCCTCATGTCTCCAAACAGACCTGTATCTCCCGAATGGTAGAGGCAGATTCCGTCCATCCAGACTAAGAATCCACAAGGATTTCCTAAGTATGTAACAGGTTTTCCTTCTTCTGTGATATGGCCGGATCCATGCAAAGCTTGTGTCAATTTTACTTTGATTCCGTCAAACTGATTAACACCGCCGATATGCATTCCATGTCCTGTTGCACCTAGTGTCTGACAGTGATAAACTACTTCCCAGGCAGCAATAATAGTGGCGCCCGTGCGTTTGGAAATTGCAATAGAGCTTCCTAGATGATCACGATGTCCGTGAGTAGCCAAGATGTAATCACATTCGATTTCTTCAGCCGTTTTTAAAGCTACAGGATTATCGGGTTTCAGATATGGGTCGATAATAACTTTTTTACTTCCTTCTAATAAAAAACAAGAATGTCCTAAAAAATGAATCTTCATAAAAGTCACCTCCAAATAATTATTAAAATTTACTGTAACTATGTGTAATAAAGTATATTTCACTTTAAAAGCTATGTCAAATACAAAAATGCTTGCAAATTACCTGCAAATCACAGACATATACAACGTCGCCAAATGACACCGCCAAACGACACCTTTTATTCCCTTCTTCATATAATATACTACACCATACTATGGTGAGAATAGAACAAGAAGGTGGAAAGAATATGTATAACTGTAGGCCATGTCGTTATGATTGTGACCGGATTGAAGGAATTGAAGATATACAAAAAGGCATATGCAAAGTTCATGAGGGCATCAAGTGTATCCGAGAGGGTCTGGAGGCTATTTGCAGGTGCTGCATGTGTGACGGTATAAAAGCTATACGTAAAGGTTTATGTTTGGTGGAAGAAGGGTTATGTTATATCATTCGCGGTGCGAAAGATATAGACAGTACCAGCGGATGTTCAGGTAAAAGCAGCTTCCAGAAAGGTATCTGTGACCTTAAAGAAGGCATCATGTGCATCAAAAAAGGGCTGCAGGATATCTGCAGATGCAGAATGTGTGAAGGCGTAGAATCAATTCAGAAAGGACTTTGTGAGCTGGAAAATGGGTTAGTTGACATTACTGAAGTCTTGGATGATGTCCTTGCCGAGAGAGAAATGAATAAAAAGCGCAGATGTGAAGCGCTGGATAAAATATCTGATATGTGCAGGTGCATCGAATGGGACGGCTGCGCTAAAGATTGCTAAGCATATGAACCAGCCGATCATCAGTCCGACAATTTATATCTATTAATTAATTTGGCGGAAGACATAAACTCTTCCGCCAATATTTATGTTTAAATGCTATAGTAAAATAAATTGGGGAAAAAGGGTTTTATATATAAGTAAAAACATGTTGAATAAATATCGCAAACATTGTATTATTATACAGGCGTATATCATTTATAATAAAGAAAAGAGGGAGAGTATTATGAAGATGAAAAAATTAATCGCTATATTGTTGATAATAGCAATGACGTTTGCGTTTGCGGCTTGTGGCAATGCGAACGATGATCAGAAAGGAACAAGCGATGCTCCGACAATTTACAAAGTTGCTATGGAACCAACCTTCCCGCCATTTGATACTATCGATGAAGAGACACAGGAGCTGGCTGGATTTGATGTTGATTTGATGAATGCCATAGCAGCAGACCAGGGTTTTGAATTGGAATGGATTAATATGGGCTTTGACGGATTGATTGCGGCATTGCAGGCAGGAAATATAGATATTATAGCATCTGGAATGAATGCCAGCAAAGAGAGAAGAGAGAAGGTTGATTTTTCAACTACATATTATGATTCAGCGCTTGTTGTTGCAGTCAAGGAAGGTAATATCGCAATAAAAAGTATCGACGATTTGACTCCTGACATGAAGGCAGGTGCACAAATTGGTACAACAGGAGCGGAACTTGCAACCGAGCTTTTTGATGAAGGCAAAATCGGTGAAGCAAAGATTTATAACGGTCTGGATGTTGCAGTAATGGACCTTCAGAACGGTACGATTGATGCGCTGATCAATGACCTTCCTGTAACAAAGGATTACATGGCGGCAAAGCCGGGAACGATAGAGATAGTCGGAGAAGCCTTGAATGCCGAATCGTATGGTTTTGCAGTAAAGAAAGGCAATACCGAGCTACTGGAAAAAATCAATACGGGAATGCAGAATATAATCGATGACGGAACTTTTGACGAAATATATACCAAGTGGTTTGAATAATAAACAATAACAATAACAGTGTCTGGTGACGGTAGTGAAAGGCGGAGGTACTCCATCCCTTCACTACCGTCCTCACTGTCACCATAAGGCGGGGGCGGGTTTATAACGAGACAAAGATATCCTCCACCTCTTTAGGTGCCGGGTACAACTTAATTTCAAGGCAGTGGGTATATCCCTGTCTCGTTGAGACGCACAGATGTAAGAAAAATTTCTACAGTCGAAATTTTTCTGCTTAAGCGTATAAGGAGAAGCGCGAGTTGGACATATATATTAAAGGGATACTAATAGCATACAGCGGCATCCAGGTAACCATGAAAATTACAATATTCGCGGTATTGATTGGAGTTATTGCGGGTCTGATTGTAGCTCTGGGTAAAATGTCATCAATAAAGCCGGTAAAGCTGATCTTTTCCGTTTACGTAGAAATGTTAAGAGGCACTCCTTTGGTTGTACAGGCATTGATAATGTATGCCGGGGTTCCGATGCTTCTGCAGAAATATGGCATAGCATTCAGATGGGATGATCCGATCATCGCGTCTATCCTCGTATGTGGGATAAACAGCTCCGCATATGTGGCGGAGATTATCCGAAGCGGTTTGCAGGCGGTAGATAGAGGGCAAATGGAAGCGGCCCGATCTTTGGGGATGAATCACGTCCAGGCAATGCGTTTTATCGTAGTGCCACAGGCATTTAGAATCATTTTGCCGGCTTTGGCAAACGAATTTATCGCTTTGTTAAAGGAAACAGCAGTTTTGAGTATCATTTCCGTAGTCGAGGTGACGAGAAGGAGCATGCTTTGGGCAGCAGCCACATTTGAGGCTTGGCCGGCATACTTGGGAACGGCTTTTGTCTATCTGAGCATTACAATCCCTCTCTCCAGACTTGTAGCTTATATGGAAAGGAGGATGGCGCAAAGTGATTGAGGTAAATAATCTTACGAAGAGATTTGGAAAGCTTGAGGTACTGCGTGGAATTACTGAGAGAATAAGAAAAAGAGAAGTTGTCTGCGTGATCGGGCCATCTGGTTCCGGGAAAAGCACGTTTTTAAGATGCATCAATTTGCTGGAGACTCCGACCTCGGGGGAGATATATATAAATGGGGAGCAAATTAATAAGAAGCATGTGGATATCAACAGGATACGTAAGAATCTGGGGATGGTTTTTCAAAATTTCAATTTGTTCCCTCACATGACCACTCTTGAGAACATTACAATCAGCCCGATTAAAGTAAATAAAATGGCGAAACAAGAGGCTGAAAAGGAAGCGCGGGAGCTGCTGAAGATGGTAGGCCTTCAGGATAAAGCGGAAGTATATCCGGCCTCTTTATCAGGCGGGCAGAAACAAAGGGCCGCAATTGCCAGAGCGCTGGCTATGAATCCGGAAATCATGCTTTTCGATGAGCCTACTTCCTCGTTAGACCCTGAAATGGTTGGAGAGGTGCTTCAAGTTATGAAGGATCTTGCCAATCAGGGGATGACTATGATGATCGTGACCCATGAGATGGGATTTGCAAGAGAAGTAGCAGACAGAGTGATGTTTATAGACGAAGGCAGAATCTTGGAACAGGGTAAGCCTAAGGAAATTTTCAGCAATCCACAGCACGAAAGAACTCAAAATTTTTTAAGTAAAGTTCTTTAAAATTAAATCTGCAGAAATCCAAGCATAAGAGGGAGAATATGAAATGAATATTAAATTTTTAGGCGCAGCAATGTCCGTAACAGGCTCTTGCCATCTCATTACGACTGACAAGTATAAAATACTGCTGGATTGTGGATTGTTTCAGGGCAGCAGTGCATTAGAGAAGCTTAACCGTGAAAGTTTTGGCTTTGACCCATCGGAAATTGACTTTATGCTCCTAAGTCATTCACATATTGATCATAGCGGCCGGATTCCGCTTCTCACAAAGCATGGTTATACAGGAAAGATTTATTGCACGGATGCGACTGCGGATTTAGTAGAAGTAATGTTGAAAGACAGCGGATATATTCAAGAAAAAGAAGCGGAATGGTTTAACCGAAAAGCAGAGCGATCCGGAAATCCTATGATTGATCCTCTGTATACATCCCGGGATGCGGAAGATTCAGCAAAATATCTTGAACCTATACTTTACAATCAGCTGTTTGAGATCAATCCCGATGTTCATGTAAGGTTTAAAGATGCAGGCCATATCCTTGGGTCCTCTATTATAGAGCTCTGGATAAAAGAAGGAAAAAGTATCACAAAGCTGGTTTATTCGGGTGATATCGGTGTAAAGAACAAGTCGCTTTTGCGGGACCCAGAGATAGTTACCGAAGCGGATTATCTTATTATGGAGACTACTTATGGAGATAGAGTTCATGAAACTAATGAAGAGAGTCTTGAAAAATTTATCGACATCATCCTTAAGACCAGCAGACGGGGCGGTACGGTGGTGATCCCATCCTTTGCGGTAGGAAGAACACAGGAACTAATCTACGAATTAAATATGTATTATGAGCATCACGAGGAACTTAAGCATGAACTGGATAATATTATGGTTTATGTAGATAGCCCTCTGGCAACGACTGCCACTGAAATATTTCAAAGAAACGCACAGGTCTTTGATGAAGAAACAAGGCAATTTATATTAAAAGGCGATAACCCACTCGATTTTAAAAATTTAAAGTTTACGAGAACAGTCGAAGAATCCAAGCAGTTGAACTTCGATTCCAGCCCAAAGATAATAATATCAGCAAGCGGTATGTGTGAAGCAGGCAGGATCAAGCATCATCTGAAGCATAATCTGTGGAATCCCAATAGCAGCATTGTTTTTGTTGGTTATCAAGCGGAAGGGACCTTGGGAAGATCGATAGTAAACGGTGATAAGGATGTCAGTATATTTGGTGAAAAGATACATATTAACGCGGAAATATACAATTTAGAAGGTTTTTCCGGACATGCAGACAAGGAGGGGCTGCTGGAATGGCTTTCAGCATTCCAGAAGCCACCAAAAAGGATTTTTTTAGTCCATGGCGAGGAGGATTCCAAAAAGAACTTCGCCGCTGCTGTGAAACACGTTTTGGGATATGATTGCACCATGATAGAGGATGTTTCAGAATTTTATCTGAACGATGACGTTATACTTAGCGTTGAAGATCTCAATAACAGAATTGCTTCCGAAGAGCAGCTGCTCAAGGTTAGAAATAAGCTTGCACAAATACATGAAGAGATGGGCAATATTTTTTATAACACTCATCTGGCTGTAGATTCAGGTACGACGCAGAAAAGCGTCAACGAAATCAATAACATCATACTTGAACTGGAAAAATATTCGATCTTGCTTGGAGCAGCGGTATCAAACCTAACTTGAAAAACTTTAGATGTTGAATTCTCGAAAGGTATATGGTACTATTAGTAAAACCCAAAAGACCTCATAATTCTTCATCAAAAGCCCTATTTACGCGTTATAAGATAATAAGGAAAGACAGATAGATATGGAAATAGAAATGAAGTATAGCATCAAAGATAAGGAAACTTCTAAAAACATATGGGAAGACGAGTGTCTTTTAAGTATCGAAGAAAAAGATTCAAGAGAAAAAGTATATATGAAAGCTGCTTATTTTGATACCGATGATTACATTCTATCCAAAAATGATATCGCATTCCGAGTTCGCATGGAGGGTACCCGTATGGTAGCATCTCTAAAGTGGAAAGGCTCCAATGATGAAGGACTTCATAAGAGAGAAGAAATCAACGTTCCGGTGAATGAGGAAATCTGTTTTATTGAGCCGGATCCGGAGATATTCAAAGAGAGCGAAATCGGGCAGGATATGATTAAGCTGATTCAAGGAAAGCCGTTACACAGTATTTTGGAAACAAGATTTTTAAGAAGCAGGATGAGAATCGACACAGGAATAAGTATTTGCGAAGTGGCAATTGATGAAGGAGAAATAGTAACGGATTTTGGAAACTTACCAATCTGTGAACTCGAAATAGAGCTATTTTCCGGAGAACAAGAGGATGTAAGGAAAATCGGTGAGGCTTTGGCGGAAAAGTATCAGCTTACAGCAGAAAACATGAGTAAGTACGCAAGAGGCTGGAAACTGCTATGTAATAAAGCGAACGAAAAATAACAATTTTAAGATAGCTTGTTATGGCTATCTTTTTCCGTTATATTATAATGAAGAAAAGACGTTATAAAGCTCGATATTAAGGATAATTACTTTACTTTACTCGGAAATAAAGGTATAATTATACGCACATTGTGCGATTTAGACCATTAGACCAATGGAAAAACCATTGGTCTTATAGGTGCTTATAACAAGGCAAAAATGTCTTTTCTACTTAAGAAGCTATAACAATTAGGAGGATTAATAATGATATCAACTTTTATCTCTAAAGAAAAAAACCAGGTTAAGTTTACGATGGAATTCACTGCCGAAGAGTTTGAAAAAGCGATTAACGACGTATACCAATCTACAAAAGGGAAATATTCTCTGGATGGCTTCAGAAAAGGAAAAGCTCCTAGAAAGCTCATCGAATCCCGTTATGGGCAAGATATATTTTTTGAAGACGCAATCAATGATTTGTTTTCGAGCAAATATCCGGCAGCTCTTGATGAGTTGAATTTAAATCCGGTTGACAAACCTTCGGTAGAATTTGATAACATTGAAAAAGGCAAAGGATTTATCGTGACAATTAATGTAACAGTGAAACCTGAGTTTGAAGTTAAAGAGTATAAAGGAGTAAAGGTCACTAAGGTTGAGCAGAATATAACCGATGAAGATATTGCAAAGGAGTTGGAAACTTTACAGAAAAGAAATGCAAGACTGGTGCTTGTAGACAGACCGGCGCAGAGCGGAGATACAGTAATGGTCGACTATTCCGGATTTATCGGTGATGAGCAATTTGAGGGTGGTACAGCAGAAAGACAACCTTTAGCTCTTGGCAGCGGCTCATTTATTCCAGGATTTGAAGAACAGCTTATAGGTGCGGTTGCAAATGAACAGAGGGATGTGAGGGTCACTTTCCCGGAAGATTACCATGCCAAAGAGCTTGCAGGAAAAGAAGCCATCTTCAAATGTACTGTGCATGAAATTAAGGAAGAGGAAAAACCTGAGCTTAATGACGAATTTGCAAAGGATGTCAGTGAGTTTGATACTCTGGAAGAGTTGAAGAATGACACTAAAGAAAAGCTCGAAAAGTCAGCGGTGGCCAGAGTGGAATATGAAACCAAAAATGCCATTCTGGAGAAGGTTTATGAAGCAAATGAAGTTGATATTCCTGACATCATGGTAGAGGAGCAGATTGATGAAATGATGATGGAATTTGAGCAGCAATTAAAAACTCAAGGATTTAACTTGGAAAAGTACTTTGCATTAGCGCAAAAGGATTCGCAGGAGTTCAGAAATGACCTTCGTACAGATGCTTATAAAAAGGTAAAAACCAGATTGATCGTTGAAGCTGTGGCAGATTCTGAAAAGCTTGACGCAAGCGAGGATGAAGTAAATGCAGAAATACAGGCTATGGCCGACCAATACAAGATAGACGTTGAAAAACTAACGCAAGCAATGAGAGCAGAGAACTTATACTATATGGCACAGGACATAAAAATGAAAAAAGCTGTTGATCTTATGTTTGAAAATGCGATAGTTGAGTAATATATAGATGATAGAACAAAGCAACAAGAGGGGGTAAACAGATGACACTAGTACCAATGGTGGTCGAGCAAACGAATAGAGGCGAACGTTCTTATGATATCTATTCGAGGCTATTAAAGGATAGGATTATATTTTTAGGAGAAGCGGTTGATGAACATACGGCAAGTCTCATCGTGGCGCAGCTATTGTTTCTTGAGGCTGAGGATACAGAAAAGGATATAAATTTTTATATCAACAGCCCTGGTGGCTCTGTTACAGCAGGAATGGCAATATATGATACAATGAGGCATATTAAACCGGATGTTTCGACCATATGTGTCGGAATGGCTGCAAGCATGGGGGCTTTTCTTCTATCCGCAGGGGCGAAAGGAAAGAGATTTGCTCTTCCGAATGCCGAGATAATGATTCATCAACCTTTAGGTGGGATTAAAGGTCAAGCGGAGGATATCCGGATTCATGCTGAATGGATAATAAAAACAAGAGAAAAGTTAAATAGGATACTCAGCGAAAACACTGGTCAGACACTTGAACAAATAGCTAAGGATACGGACCGAGATAATTTTATGAGTGCTGATGAAGCAGTAAAATATGGGATCATAGATAAAGTAATGAGACCTAGAGATTAAGGGGAGAATTGCCTTATGAGCAAGTATGATGCTAAAAAACAATTAAAATGTTCATTTTGCGGCAAGCCGCAGGATCAAGTCAGACGTCTGGTTGCAGGGCCAAGCGTATACATTTGTGACGAATGTATAGAGCTTTGTCAGGATATAATAAAAGAAGAGTTTTACAATGCCCTGGAAGAGGATGGCACCCGCAAGCAGGAAAAATTTCGCTTGCCGAAGCCGAAAGAAATCGCAAAAATTTTGTCTGATCATGTTATAGACCAGAATAACGCAAAGAAAACTCTGGCTGTGGCGGTCTATAACCATTACAAACGTATTAACTCAACCTCAAAAACAGATAACGATGAAATAGAGATCCAGAAAAGTAATATCGTAATGATAGGACCGACAGGTTCCGGCAAGACACTTCTGGCGCAGACATTAGCCAAAATACTTGATGTACCCTTTGCCATTGCAGATGCTACTGCACTAACAGAGGCAGGATATGTCGGGGAAGATGTTGAAAATATCTTATTGAAACTGATTCAGGCCGCAGAATACGATGTGGATAAGGCACAGAAGGGCATAATCTATGTTGATGAAATCGATAAGATAGCCAGAAAGTCTGAAAACCCATCGATTACCAGAGATGTTAGCGGTGAAGGAGTTCAACAGGCCCTGCTGAAGATCCTGGAAGGAACCGTTGCAAGTGTACCACCTCAAGGAGGCAGAAAACATCCGCATCAGGATTTCATTCAGTTTGATACGACAAATGTATTGTTCATTTGCGGAGGTGCGTTTGATGGGCTGGATAAGATCATTCAAAGAAGAATAGGAGAAAAAACTATTGGTTTTAACTCAGACATCAAATCAACCAAGATAGAGACATCTGAGGTTTTAAAGAAGATCCAGCCGGAAGATTTACTAAAATATGGGCTTATTCCGGAATTTATCGGAAGGCTTCCGGTGATGGTGACCTTGGATGAGTTGAGCAAAGAAGCCTTAGTAAGAATTATCAAGGAGCCAAAGAACGCCATCTTAAAACAGTATAAGAAGCTGTTCATGATGGATGGTGTAGAGCTGGAAATTGAAGAAGACGCTATCGATAGAGTAGCAGAAAAAGCACTGGAAAGAAAAACAGGGGCAAGGGGGCTTAGAAGCATACTGGAACACGTTATGACAGATATTATGTATGAGCTTCCTTCAAGGGAGGACATAAAAAAATGCATAATTACAAGAGGAACGATAGATTATAACACAGGGCCGGCTTTAATGCTTGTGGAGCAGTTAAAACGAAACAAGAAGAGCGAGGAATCTGCATCTTAAGACAGGCGGCATTTGCCGCCTTCTTTATTCTGGTCGAACAGATATTCAGTATGAAGTATTATTTTATGAAGCAAGGAATCAGTTAAACCGGAAAAGGAAGTATTCTAAAGGGATTGGTAGATATAGGAGGGTAACATGACAGAGGATAAAGATAAAAAAATAGAAATGAACCATGATGAAGAGCAGGAAAACATGGAAAAAGATGAAGATGAATTGAAAAATATAACGCAGTCAGAAGAAAATGACATAATAGAAGATAACGAGGATGATTTAGATGATTTAATAGATTATAAAAAAAATATGATCAGAACAATGCCGATGATCCCATTGAGGGGGCTTTCAATATTCCCGTATATGGTTCTCCATTTTGATATCGGCAGGGAGAAATCGATCAGTGCTTTGGAAAAAGCCATGATGATGAATCAGCTTGTATTCCTGTCGGCACAAAAGGATCCGGAAACGGATCTCCCGACTCATGATGATTTTTATAAAATCGGAACAATTGCAAAGATTAAGCAAATGCTTAAGCTGCCGGGAGATGCGATTCGGGTGCTGGTGGAAGGAGTCAGCAGGGGAGAAATCAAGGATATGATTTTTGAGGTTCCTTACTTCAAATGTACTGTTAAGATAATAAATGAAAGGGAATTTGATGAACTTTCTTCCAATGTAATAGCCCTTATGCGTTCAACACTAAGTAATTTTGAAAACTATTTAGATCTTAATCCAAAGATCTCTCCTGATATTTTCCCTTCGGTTGCTTCTGTGGATCAGCCGGGGAGGCTGGCGGATGTGATAACTTCTCATCTGGATATTAAAACGGAAGAAAAACAAAAGATCCTTGAGGCATTTGATCCGGAGGACAGGCTGGAAATTCTCAATGATATATTGAACAGAGAAAATGAGATCCTGACCATTGAACAGGATATAAATATAAAAGTAAGAAGCCAGATCAACAAGTCTCAGCGAGAATACTACCTAAGAGAGCAAATGCGTGCTATCCAGGAAGAGTTGGGGCAGGACGAAGCGATCGAGGATGAGATCGCAACTTGGATGAGCCAATTGAAAAAGCTGAAGCTGGCTCCAAAAATCTCAGAAAAAGTAGAAAAAGAGATAAAAAGACTATCAAAAATTCAACCATCGTCAGCAGAAGGAGGAGTAATACGGACATATGTAGAATGGATTCTTGCATTGCCGTGGAATAAATCTTCCAAAGGAACCCTTGATATTAAAAATGCCGAAACAATTTTGAACGAGGACCATTATGGCCTTGAAAAGGTAAAAGACAGGATCCTGGAATATTTGGCTGTCATGAAGCTGTCAAAGACCTTGAAGGGACCGATTATTTGCCTGGTTGGACCTCCGGGGGTAGGTAAGACCTCCGTGGCCAAATCTATTGCAAGAGCCGTTAACCGTGAATTTGTCAGGATGTCGCTGGGAGGCGTCAGGGACGAAGCTGAAATCAGAGGACACAGAAGAACCTATATCGGAGCTATACCCGGCAGAGTGATATCGGCTATAAAAGAAGCAGGGACCAATAATCCCGTATTCCTTTTTGATGAGGTCGATAAAATCGGCAACGACTTTAGGGGAGACCCGGCATCCGCATTGCTGGAGGTGCTTGATCCGGAACAAAACAAGGATTTTGTGGATCATTACCTGGAAATTCCATTTGACCTTTCCAAAGTTATGTTTATTACTACCGCCAATACGACCGAAACTATTCCCAGACCTCTTTTGGACAGAATGGAAATAATTTATGTGCCTGGATATACGGAAGAAGAAAAGGTCAAGATAGCGGAAAAATATTTGATTCCGAAAAAAATTAAAGAACATGGATTAAGTGAAGAAAACATCACAATATCAGAAAGGACGATACGTAGCATCATCAATTACTATACACGGGAATCAGGTGTGAGAAACCTGGAAAGAGAGTTGGCGAACTTATGCAGAAAGGTTGCAAGAAGGATCGTTGAAGGTGATGCAACAAGATTTCGTGTTACAGCAGGAAATCTTGAATCATATCTTGGAAAAAAACGCTTCAGATATGATATTATAGAAGGAGAAAACGAGATTGGCATCGCCACCGGACTTGCATGGACCGTTGTAGGAGGTGATACCCTCTTTATTGAAACAACATTGATCCCGGGAACGGGGAAATTGGTTCTGACTGGTCAGCTGGGTGAGGTCATGCAGGAATCCGCAAAAGCAGGTGTCAGCTATATACGTTCTATAAGTAAAGAATTAGGTATCAAAGGGGATTTTTATAAGGAAAATGATTTGCACATCCATATCCCTGAGGGAGCTACGCCAAAGGATGGTCCATCGGCGGGAGTAACTATGTGCACAGCTATTATCTCCAGCCTCACAAACAGGGCAGTAAGGAAAGATGTTGCTATGACAGGAGAAATTACTCTGCGGGGAAAAGTCCTTCCCGTGGGTGGTATCAGAGAAAAAGTTCTGGCAGCTAATAGAGCAGGAATCAAAAAAGTTCTTCTACCTGCCGAAAATGAAGTAGATATTGAGGAAATACCTTCCAATGTGAGAAGGAAACTGGAATTTGTCTTGATACAAAATGTGAGCGAAGCTCTGGAACACGCATTAGTGAAAATAGAAACCTGATTTTTGAGAAAGAAAGTTATGATAATAAAAAAAGCAGATTTAATAGCAGTAGCAGTAAAAAAAGACCAGTATCCTGAAGATAACAAAATGGAAATTGCATTTGCGGGACGTTCAAATGTGGGGAAATCTTCCTTGCTGAATCTTCTTGTGAACAGAAAGAACCTGGCTAAAGTAAGCGGAAGCCCGGGAAAAACCAGAACAATAAATTTTTACGAAATCAATGAAGATTTCAGAATTGTCGATCTTCCCGGATATGGATATGCGAAGCTGTCAAAGTCATTAACAGAAAACTGGAGGGAAATGATAGAGTCCTATCTAAAAAACAGGAAAGGGCTGCGGATTGTTATACAACTTGTCGATATCAGACATGTACCTTCAGCACAAGACGTTCAAATGTATGAATGGCTAAAGCATTACAGGCTTGACGGAATAGTAGTTGCTACTAAAGCAGACAAAATATCCAGAAATGAAATGCAAAAGAGCATCCATACGATCGGGAAAACACTTGGTCTATCCCCGGAAGATAAAATCATACCCGTTTCCGCTCTAAAGAAAACAGGACATATGAAGCTTTTAGATGAAATGGATCGTCTTTTAGAGGGAGGTCAATAAAAAATGCGGCTTATTTTCTTCAAAATATTAATTAAGAGGATAAAAGCCATAAAGCATTTTTTGCGGGACAAGGAAGTGCCTTTTAGAAAGAAGCTTATTGTCGTTTTTGGTATAATTTACCTTTTGCTCCCGATTGGTTTGCTTTTTCCGCCGGTCTTGTTATTTGGCATAGTAGATGATATAATTCTCTGGACATTTATCATATGGTATCTTAAAGATGAATTGGATAAATATTGGGTTGAAGCCGGACCGATGAATCCAGAAAGATTACGCGGTAAGCATATTATAAACGATGTAGATTATAAAGTGGAAAAGGAAGAGGAGCAAAAGTAGAATGGACAAAACAGCTACGTTAGGGCAAGTTATGATCAACGAGGAGCTGCTGAAGCAGCGGACTAAAGAACTTGGAAAACAAATTTCAGAGGATTACAAGGGCGAAGAGATCTTGTTGATCGGGATCCTAAAAGGAGCGGTTATTTTTTTAAGTGATCTAATAAGGGAAATTACCTTGGATACAAAGATAGATTTTATGGCGGTAACCAGTTATGGAGCATCAACCAAGAGCTCAGGGGTTGTCAGAATACTGAAGGATCTGGATTCTGGAATTGAAGATTTGAATGTGATAATTGTAGAGGATATTATTGATTCGGGGGTAACACTTCATTATCTTAGGGATTATCTTATGGGCAGAAAACCAAAATCCTTGAGGATATGTACACTTTTGGACAAGCCGGAGCGCAGAGAGGTTGATATTGCTCCTGATTACGTTGGATTTGAGATTGAAAACAAATTTATAGTTGGATATGGGTTGGACTGTGATCAGAAGTACAGGAATCTTCCATACATAACCTGCCTGGAAGGTATTTGAGGCACTTTGATCCAGTGATCCCTAATATTTTATTAAATTAAAAAGGAGAAATTGAAAATGGGTTACAAAGCGGAAGTAGGATTATCAAACAAACATTTGCATTTAAAGCAGGAAGACATCGAGACATTATTTGGCAAGGGATATGCTTTGACTCCGACAAAGGATCTCAAGCAGCCCGGGCAGTTTGCCTGTGAAGAAAAAGTTGACATTGTCGGTCCTAAGGGAACGTTAAAAAACATCAGGATTTTAGGTCCGGCACGTCCTGAAACACAGATAGAGCTTGCTATGACAGATGCAAGAACGCTTGGAATATCCGCTCCGATCAGGGAATCCGGCAAACTGGCAGGAACACCGGGAGTAAAACTCATAGGTCCTGAAGGTGAGATCGATTTGGAATACGGAACCATAATTGCATTGAGACATATCCATTTGTCACCGGCTCAGGCGATAGAAGCCGGAGTAAAGGATAAGGACATTGTAAGCATTAAATTCAATGGTGAAAGAGGCTTAATATTCGACAACGTTCTTGTCCGTTCAGGCGAGGGTCATGAGAGGGAAATCCACCTTGATACAGATGAAGGCAATGCTGCAGGTCTGAAAAACGGAGACCTCGGAGAGATCGTATAAATCGTATAATAGTTGGTATAATGAAAAACATAAATAGATACTTTGACCACACCTTATTAAAGCTGGAAGCAACGGAATCCGATATTGCCAAGCTTTGCAGTGAAGCGAAGGAATACGATTTCTATGCCGTTTGCGTCAACTCTTGTTATGTACCTCTAACAAAGGAATTATTGGAAGGATCGGATGTGAAAATAGCATCTGTCATAGGATTTCCTTTAGGCGCAAGCAGCATTGATATAAAGGCATTTGAAACTGAATGGGCTTGCAGTAAGGGCGCGAATGAAATTGACATGGTGATCCATGTGGGCGCCTTGAAGGAACAGAGGTATAATTATGTAAGACAGGATATCGCCACAGTAGTCGCTGCTGCGATGGAATATGACGCCATTGTAAAGGTTATCTTGGAGACCTGTATGCTGACCGATGAGGAAATCATCAAAGCTTGTGAGTTATCCCTGGAGGCAGGCGCTGCTTTTGTTAAAACTTCAACCGGTTTTTCCAAGGAAGGCGCGACAGCTCATCACGTAGTACTTATGAAAAAGACCGTGGGAAACGACCTTGGTGTCAAGGCTTCCGGCGGGATTCGGGACCTTGCGAAAGCAAGAGAAATGATAGAAGCGGGAGCTGACCGGATCGGGACCAGCGCTTCTGTGGAGATTTTCAAGGAAAGCGAGAAATAAAGAACGGCATGAATGTGAAGGAAGGGATTCCGCTTCACATCATGCCGTTTTCGTTTCGAAGTCATTTCTATATACATGGAATTCCCATTTTGTTTGAGTCTACTCGTCTTATTAAGGCACCTGCCGGATGTATTTCCTATGGAACACGGTCGCTTACAGGCAACCGTAAAGCTCCAACGGTTCCTGCGGAAACACATCGTCGCGGTGCCTCCCAAAACATACAAAAATCGTTTTATTCGTAGCGCAATGCCTCAATAGGATCAAGATTTGCGGCTTTTCTTGCGGGGTACAGACCAAAGAATATCCCAACGATTGCGGAAAAGCCCACGGCAAGCAGGATTATGCTCAGTTCGATCACGACATCAATATTTGCAAAGCTCATGCCGGCGGCAGCGATACCAACACCCAAAATCGTACCGATAATACCTCCGATTGCAGAGAGGATCATGGCCTCAATCAAAAACTGCATCAAAATATCCTTGGTCCTTGCGCCTAAAGACTTTCTGATTCCGATTTCTCTCGTGCGTTCCGTTACCGATACGAGCATGATGTTCATAATGCCGATACCGCCTACGACAAGTGAAATGGCTGCGATAGCGCCTATAGCGAGAGAGAGGGCGCCGAGGACAGTATTGATTTGGGTCATCTGTGATTCAGCGGAATCATATATGTAAAATGCCGGATCTTTATCCTTGATCCTGGTCAGGTAATTGGTAAACTCTGTTCCCATTGTATCCGGATTTTTTTTCTTATCGGTATAAATTTCAATATAATAAGTTGCCGGGTCGCCGGTTTGAAGCACCGAATAGGGAACATAAGTTGAGTAGGAATCACTCATGCTCATGCCCCCAAAGAGACTGGACGGAACTTCATAGACTCCGATAATGGTCAGATCTTTCATTTCACCATTGATTACGACACTGAGGATTTCGCCTACAGGGTTTTCTTTATTGAAAAAATGCAATGCGGCTTCCTTCTCAATTACGATACGATCTTTTTTTCCCTGTACATCGCTTTTATTTATCATACGTCCATGGAGAAGAATCATATTGGTAAACTGGTTATAACCGGCATTTACTCCTTGCAGGCTGAGCTTTCCATCATTACGGCCGACCCTTGTATCACTGTTGTATGTGATATAAGGCGCGGCATACAGAATATCCTCCTGAAATCTATATTTCAGCGCTTCTATGTCTTCGGGCATGAAAAGGTCGGGGTATTCAATGCTATCCTGCGTCATCTCCCAATTAGGGTAAATGTACATGTAATTCATTCCATATGCCTCAAATTCTTTTCCTACGGCGCCTTTCGCGCTGGCGCCGATAGAGGCAATAGCGATAACGGAACTGATTCCTATAATAATGCCCAGCATGGTCAGAAAGGAGCGCATTTTATTACTTTTAACGGCGGTAAGTGCCAAACGTATATTCTCAATGATTAGCATGTCCCCACCTCATTTTTTATTTCATCTTTAATAATATTACCGTCCTTAAAGGTGATAATGCGATCTGTAAATTCAGCGATATCCTGTTCATGGGTTACGATGACCACCGTGTTGCCTTTTTGCCGGTTCAGTCTGCAAAAAATATCCATGATTTCCACAGAAGACTGGGAATCAAGATTGCCTGTCGGTTCATCCGCCAATATGATTTGAGGATTGTTCGCCAAGGCTCTTGCAATGGCAACTCTTTGTTTCTGCCCGCCGGAAAGCTCATTGGGCAAGTGATGGGCGCGGTCTTCAAGACCGACATTTGTTAACAATTCAAGAGCTCTTTCTTTTCTCTCTTCTGTGCCTATTTTGCCGTAAACCATGGGCAGCTCCACATTTTTCAACGCACTGGTACGGGATATGAGATTGAAGGACTGGAAGACGAAACCGATCTTTTTATTGCGTATGGCGGACAACTCGTCATCATTTTTTCCCATAACATCCTCTCCCTCCAGATAGTAGCATCCATCAGTAGGGCGGTCCAGACATCCTAGAATATTCATTAAAGTGGATTTTCCTGAACCGGAGGCTCCCATAACAGCGATGAATTCGCCCTTATGTATGGTCAAATCGATGGACTTGAGGGCTTCAACCTGGACTTCTCCAGTGTCATAGATTTTCGAAAGCTTTTCCATTCTTATAAGTTCATCTGTCATAGCTGGTCTCCTTTACATTTCTGGTGCAGGAGCAACCACCATACCGTCTGTCATATCAAATGTGGGATTAAGAACTATCGTGTCACCTTCCTTGAGATCACCGGAACTGATTTCAACATTAAAATCGCCCTCAAGACCAAGCTCCACGGAGGCCTTTTTCAGCACAGTGCCGTTTAATACCATGACGGAGTTGTCTCCGGTATTAGGGTCTTCGAGGATCGCATCGATCGGTATGGATAAAACATTGTTTTTCTTCTCTATTTCGATTTCAGCCTTAGCGGTAACTCCCACAATCAACTTGGGATTTTCAGTTTTTACATCGATTTGTACCGGGACGACCATTTCTTTTGATGTTTCATCTTTTTGTTCTCCGGTAGGAGAAATCCTGGAGACGACTCCCTCCACACTTTCATTGCCTAGAACCTCTGCTGTAATTGTTACCTTTTGGCCCACTTGGATCTTACTTATATCATATTCGCTTATTCTCACATCCATTTTCAAATTCCGAAGATCTTCCACCACAAACATAGGAGCGTTGTTTTCTGTGTCATTTGCATAGCGTCCGATGTTGACATTTACTCTGGTCACGGTACCGGCAATAGGGCTTTTGATATTGACCTTATCGGCAACATTAAGAGAGTCAACGGTGATCCTGTCACTTTTATATGCATTTTCGGCACGGATATATTCTTCTTTAGAAACAGCGCCTTCCTCATAAAGATGCTTTGCAGCTTCGTATTTGAACTGGGATTCAGACAGCGCGCTTGCAGCTTTTTGATAATCATCCTGCAATTCCTCCGAATCGAGTACCGCAAGGACTTGATCCTTTTTAACGGTATCTCCTTCTTGGACTAAAATGGAAACGATTTCATAGTTCAGTGCTGTTGCCACATCCGCTGATTGAGAGCCCTGTATGGTCCCTTTTATAGTAACCGCCTGTTCGATATCCATTCTTTCCACCGTACCCGTCGTTACGGTCATTGCCTGTTCTTTTCCGGACAATAGAACCAAGGCTGCTATAACCGCAACCACAAGGGCTAAGATTATGATTATGAGGATCATTTTCTTTTTTTTTGCACTTGACTTTCGCGTTGTTGAATTCTTTACTGTCGCATTTCCTTCAGACTCTGCATCACTGTTTTTTTTTCGAAACATAAATATCCCCCTTTGAATTGGCTGCCCTTATAACGAGGCATAAAAAAATTCTACAGTCGGAAATTTTCTGCGTATGTGAGAAATTCGCGCATAAAGGCACATATCCGACCTGTTACACGGTGCTAAATTTTTGCTGCATAAATTAACAGAACTATTATAGCATATTTTCCCACCCTTAATTTTTAAGTTTTTATTAAATCTGTTATTTTTATAGCAGCATACGGGGAAAATAGGAGATATGCCTGTGCATTATTAGTTTTTTAGTGTATAATGTTAAAAATTGATATTAATCATCGGTAGCACCGATAAACATAATATAGGCATTGTCACGTAAAGGGGAAGGAGTAAAGAATTATGCCCACACCAAACCCAGTCGCTTTTTCAGTATTCGGAATCGATATCATGTGGTATGGAATTATTATCGCAGCTGCAATGGTTCTTGCGGTTATTGTCATATATCGGAGAGCTCCCATACACAGGATTTCTTCGGAAAAAACCCTGGATTTTGTATTGGTTTGCGTGCCGGCCGGTATCATCGGATCAAGGCTCTATTATGTTGCCTTTAATTGGGAGTACTATTCAGGGGATTTATACAAGATCATAAACATCAGAAGCGGAGGCCTTGCCATTCATGGGGGGCTTATCTTTGGATTTCTTGCCGCCGTATTGCTTTGCATACTATGGCATATAAAACCTTTAAACCTTTTGGACCTTGCCGCACCGTCTATTGCTATTGCACAATCCATAGGGCGCTGGGGAAACTACTTCAATCAGGAAGCCCATGGCAGCCCTACCGATCTGCCTTGGGCAATCGCCGTAGACGGACAGATGGTGCACCCCACGTTTCTATATGAATCTATCTGGTGTTTCCTCCTGTTTATAGTCCTGATATTTGTGGACAGCAACAGAAAATTTGAAGGTCAGGTTTTCCTCTTGTATGGGATACTGTATTCCTTAGAAAGATTCTTTGTAGAGGCTTTGCGCACAGACAGCCTGATGATGGGTTCATTTAAGCAGGCACAGGTGATTAGCGCCGCCATATTTTTGATTTTTATCATTGTTTACATTATCCTGAGGCGGAAGAATAAATATCGCAATAGAATTTTTTACTAAATATGATGGAAATCAATTGTTAGTCAAGTTGTATACGCCAACGAAATCGGTGAGGGACACCGTCACTTTATATATTATTAGACAAATTTTGATTAGGAGATAAAATCACAATGAAATTAGGTATTGTAGGACTTCCCAACGTTGGAAAAAGCACTCTTTTTAATGCAATAACAAAGGCCGGAGCGGAAGCGGCCAATTATCCATTCTGTACCATCGAACCTAACGTGGGCGTCGTAACCGTTCCCGATGAAAGACTTAAGGTTCTTCACGAGATGTATCAATCGAAAAAAACCGTCTATACTTCCATCGAGTTTTATGATATTGCAGGGTTGGTAAAGGGAGCCTCTAAGGGCGAGGGCCTGGGTAATAAATTCTTGGGGCATATTCGGGAGGTTTCAGCGATAATCCATGTTGTAAGGTGCTTCGAAGATCCCGATGTAGTTCATGTGGATGGCCGGATCGATCCTATCTCTGATATCGAGACTATCAATATGGAACTGATTTTTTCAGATATGGAGCTGTTAGATAAAAGAATACAGAAGACCCAGAAAAACCTGAAGGGTGACAAGAGCCTGCAGACGGAGCTTGATATTTTACTCAAGGTGAAGGATACGGTTGAAAAGGGCTTATCCGCCAGAACTCTCAAACTCAGCGAGGAAGAGATGGAGTTTGTTAAATCGCTGGATCTGCTTTCCTTTAAGCCTGTGATTTATGCCGCCAATGTTTCCGAGGAAGAAGCTGTTTCGGAAACAGATAACGAATATGTTGCAGCAGTCAGACAATTTGCTGTTTCCGAGGGCTCGGATGTAGTTGTGATATGCGCAAAGCTGGAATCGGAAATCGCGGAGCTTGAGGAAGAAGAGAAGGCAGCTTTCTTTGAGGATTTAGGGATGGAAGAGTCGGGGCTGGATAAATTGATCAAGGCTTCCTATCGCTTGCTGGATCTGATTTCCTTTCTGACGGCCGGGGTTCCGGAGGTTCGCGCGTGGACCATCAAGAGAGGAACGAAGGCACCACAGGCCGCCGGGAAAATACATACGGATTTTGAGCGAGGCTTTATCCGGGCGGAAACCATTGCATATAACGACCTGATCCAGTGCGGCGGTAATCTGGCTGCTGCAAAAGAAAAGGGTCTGATCCGCTCCGAGGGCAAGGAATATGTGGTCAAGGACGGCGATGTGATCCTGTTCCGGTTTAATGTATGAGGGATTTGTATAATTAAACATTACACAGGTGATGGAGTTCGCCTTTAACTGCTATTTAGCTAATGACTCCTACAAGCGGTTTTCCGCTATGTAGGAGTTTTTTATTGCTAAAGCTTCTGCGTAAATTCTACTAAGAAAAGGAGATCTTGAATATGCTTGATAATATTTGGTTTGAAGCTGCGATTTGGATGGGACTTGCTTTTATCGCCAGTTTGATTTCAATTCGTGTCGGTATCTCGGTTGCATTGATTGAGATGTTTGTAGGAATCCTGGCGGGCAATTTTCTTGGAATCCACGAGACAACACAGTGGATTGATTTTCTTGCAATGCTGGGCAGTGGTGTTTTGACGTTCCTTGCAGGGGCGGAAATCGATCCCAAATCATTAAAGGCAAATATAAAAATCAGTTCAACAATAGGTATTCTATCTTTCGCTTTGCCCTTTGCGTTTATATGGATGTTTACGCAGTATGTTCTGGGCTGGGGAGTGCGCGAAGCACAGATTGCAGGGATAGCATTATCTACCACTTCCGTAGCCGTTATTTACGCCGTTTTAATCGAAAAGGAACTTGCAAACACTTCACTGGGCAAAACGTTATTGGCATCCTGTTTTATCACCGATTTGGGGACGGTTTTAGCGTTAGGCGTTCTTTTTGCAGATTTTAATGATACTCTTCTAATTTTTATAGTTGTATTAGCTTTTGTATTATGGCTTATGCCGCGTTGGACGAAGCATCTGATCGTAAAGCTTGGAACTAAGCGGGTCAGTGAGCCGGAGGTAAAGTTTATACTGCTTGTACTGTTCTTTATGGGCGGTCTTGCAACCACTGCTAAAAGTGAAGCGGTTTTACCGGCATATTTAATTGGCCTAGTTGTGGCAGGGGTATTCCTGACAGATAAAACACTCGTTAACCGAATGAGAACCATTGCATTTACTATTTTTACTCCGTTTTATTTCATAAAGGCGGGACTTTATGTTTCGTTAAAAGAGGTATATTTATCAGCTGGAATTATCGCCGTATTATTACTGCTTAAAATCTTTTTTAAAACAGTTGGGGTATGGCCGGCAGCGTACAGGTTTAAGATGAGCAGAGGGATGTCAACCTATACAACGCTCCTTATGTCAACAGGATTGACATTTGGTACAATTTCTGCTTTGTATGGCTTAAACAATCATATCATTGACCAGGGGCAATATACGATTCTGGTTACGGTAGTTATATTAAGCGCAATGATTCCTACCCTGATTGCTCAAAGATTCTTTGAGCCAACAGTTAAGGAAATGAATGACTGGAATCAAGTGAAAGAAGAGAAGCATTCATTGAAACATTTCTCTTAAATTTCGGAAAACATGTTATAATAAAATATATTGAAAGAAAAGGAGATGCTTTATGTTTAACAAAATGGATACGGCAATAGCAATTGTATTTTACAAGGAGGGAAAAGAACAGAAATAATGATTTGTCCCTCCAAATATCAGATTAAATATAAAATACAATTTGGAGGATATAGATATAATGGAATATAATAATTTAATAAAATACGGGCTTTCTGACCGTTTTGCACAGGAGGCAACGCTTTATGACGGTCTTTTTCTCGCAAGAATCATCGAACAGCATCGGGACCTTTATAAGGCGGTATGTGAGGATGGAGAACTGCATGCGGGTGTGTCAGGAAATTTTATCTATAGGGCAAATGATAACTCGGATTTTCCCGCTGTGGGCGACTGGGTGATGATCGACAGAAGAGACGACAGCGCGGGTAATGCGGTCATTCATCACATTCTGCAGCGAAAGAGCGTATTTGACAGGAGAGCCGCCGGAACGGCAAACGGCGTACAAATCGTTGCATCGAATATCGATATTGTCTTCCTTTGCATGTCTTTGAATGCCGACTTCAATCTTCGCCGGCTGGAACGTTATCTTTCGATTGCCTGGAACAGCATGGCAACACCGGTTATTGTACTCACTAAGGCAGATCTGTGCGATGATTTAAGCAGTCGCCTTGCGGAACTGGCCAAGATCAGTGCGGGCGCCGATGTAGTGGTATGCACAAGCATGGAGGAGAGCGGATATAAAGAAGTCCAATCTTATATCAAGGAAGGGAAAACCATTGCATTTATCGGCTCTTCCGGCGTCGGCAAATCTACCCTGATCAATCTCCTGATGGGGCGTGATGTCTTGAAGACGAAAGAAATTCGGGAAGACGACGGGAAAGGACGCCACACAACGACGCATCGCCAGCTTCTGGTTTTGCCGGACGGAGGAATCGTTATTGACACCCCCGGTATGCGTGAACTTCAGCTGGATTCAGCAGATCTTTCCAGGTCCTTTGAGGATATCGAAGCATTGGCCGAACAATGCAGGTTCCGGGATTGCTCCCATAGCACGGAACCAGGCTGTGCGGTCAGGAAGGCGATAGAAGCGGGAGAACTGCCGCAGGAACGCATGGAGAACTACAAAAAGCTGCGAAGGGAAATGGGCTATGAGGGTCTTGATTCCCGCAAACTGGAACAGAAAAAGATAGAGTCTATGTTTGGCAGTATGGGTGAGATGAAGCAAACCATGCGGTATATTAAGCAGAAGAATAAAAGGTAATAGAATTAGAATGGCTATAGAATTAACATTTAATTCCATAGCCATTTTGTTTAGAGTCAGTGACTTCATACGGCAATAGCAGCATGAAGCAATAGGGAACAAATGACCGCTGCAGCAGGTCTAACTGATAAAGAATATGGTGTAAGAATTCTAAAAGATTATGGGGGTATTAATAATGAAAAGTGCAGTAAAATCAAAATGGATTGCTTGCGCTCTGGTGGTCATGATTTTGTTGGCGGCTGCAGGCTGCGGGGGAGAACTGCCTGTTGATGAAGATTTGGCTGTGGATGCATACCTGCTGGTCATCGATAAACTGTATGGTGAAGATCCGGGACTGAACAACGACATAACGTATCTGGCAATAGACACGGAAAATATGATAAACTTGACAGAGACAGGCAAGGAGAGACTTTTAACGGAATTAGAGAAATATGGGCATGAGGTTTTGAACGCCACCTTTGAAGAACTGGAAGAACAAGGGCTTATTGAAGATTTGCACTTTCCTGATGGAATTTTATTCCGAATTAAGGACACTCCCATGGAAGACAACACAATTACCATGGACGCATCCAAATGGCGTTCCGGAACAGGGGCTTACGGATATGACGGAACGGAACTAAAATACGAAAATGAAATGTGGGAAATTAAAGACATCGGCAGCGGCTGGATCAGTTAATAATTGGTAATGGGCAGACTCAACGAATCGTATCAGGATGTTAATACATAAACGTTTTCTAAAGAGAGGAAAAAATAATGCACAAAGAAAAATTTAAAGAAAGGATCAAGAAAAGCATAAGGATCCTTTTTATTATAATGTTGGTCATTAATCTGGGATTTACACCCGGTTTTGCAGCGGATATCAATGAGGATACGGCAAGAGAAAATCAATTTAAAGTAATCGGATATTATTCGGGGGAATTATTCAATGAGCCCGTTGAAAAATTACAGACAGATAAATTGACTCATGTCATATATGCGTTTTTGATTCCACAGGAGGATGGTAATTTAGCCGCCCTGGAAAAACCGGATCAGCTCAGGGAATTGGTTGAGCAGGCGCATAATGACGGAGCAAAAGTCTACATTGCTCTTGGCGGATGGTCATACCAGGGAAAACCCCTGGTTACAACATTTGAATCGGTTGCCTCATCCGATGAGAAAAGAGCTCTTCTGATCAAAAATATTTGTTTACTGTTGAAAGAATACGATCTTGACGGGGTGGAGATAGACTGGGAGCATCCAAATCAAAACAGCATCGAAAATTATGAGAAACTGGTTGTAGAATTGAGATCAGCCCTTGATAAGGACGGAAAGGAGCTGACTGCCGCACTGAACGGAGCATGGTCTACTACAGCCGGACCGGAGGTATCGAAGCTCATGACGGATACCTGCCTCGACAGCTTTAATTTTATTAACGTTATGGCCTACGATATGAATAACGCGGAGCATAGTCCGTTATGGTTTGCCGAAACATCGATCAATTACTGGCTCAATCGGGGAGTGCCTGCGGAAAAGATTATCCTGGGGATGCCCCTTTATGCCAGACCAAGCTGGAAGCAATACAGGCACCTTGCGGCGGAGAACTCAGAGTATGCGTATATGGATTATGCGGCAACGGAACCGCTGGAATCCTACTATAACGGATTAAACACATTGCGTGAAAAGACATATATTGCGATGAAAAATGCAGGCGGAGTAATGCTTTTTGATATCAATGAAGATACCAATGATGAAACCAGCGTTGTGTCCATGATCCACGGGCTTCTGGGCAGAACGGCGGAGCTTTCGAGAGAAGAATTAAAGCGGTATGTTTCTGTTGTATTAAATAACAGGGAGTTGGTTTTCTTAAAGGAAGAAGGTTTGGGGGTCCCTTACATCAATACGGATAATAGGACGATGATCCCGTTAAGGAAGCCGCTGGAAGCAATCGGAGCAATGGTAAGCTTTGACGAAAACAACAGAGTGGTTACGGTAGTTAAGAATAATATAACGGTGCAGGTCACCATAGGAGAAAAGGCGATCTATGTAAATGGGCAAAAGCTGATCATAGATACAGAAGCCGTTTTAAAAGATGGGAGAACCTATATCCCACTGCGCGCAGTTTTTTCTGCATTTGGTTATGACATGGCCTGGCATGGCAGCAGCAATACGGTGAATATTACTGAAATAAATTGAAAATACGGATAAAAAATGATAAAGTATTAGAGAAAAAAATAAAAGTTACAATAAAATTGAAGTAAGAAATAAAATAAAAATTGAAATAAGAGACATAGCAGAATACAAGGAGGAAACATGGAACTTACCACGCTTTTAGGTATTATCGCAGGGATTGTTTCAATAATTGGGGCAATGATATTTAAACATATTAGCTTTTCTGTTTTTATAAATCCGGCAGCGATTATGGTAATCTTTGTAGGAACGATTGCGGCGATTTTAAATTCATTTCCGGGTTCAAAGCTAAAAAAAATAGGAGTATTATTCAAGATTCTATTTACGAAGCAGAAACTTATGTCGGAGCAAGAGTTAATTGAATTGATGATAGATCTGTCTGAAACAACAAAGAAGGAAGGCCGGCTGTCTTTAGAAAAGAAAATTGAAGATATTGACGATGCCTTTATAAAAAAAGGTGTCAGCATGGTTATTGACGGCACAGATGGCGATATTATTGAAGAGATCCTGGAAATGGAAATTGAGGCCATGGAGAAAAGACATGATACAAATGCCAGTATTTTTTCTTCCGCAGGTACGTATGCACCAACCCTGGGGGTTTTGGGCGCTGTATTCGGTCTGATTGCTGCTATGGCATCCATCGATGATACGGAGCTGATGTCAGAAGCCATTGCCGCCGCATTTGTTGCAACCATTCTTGGGATTTTTACCGGTTATGTTTTATGGCATCCTTTCGCAAAAAAGTTAAAGGTAAAAAGTCAGGATGAAGTGCATTTGAAGAAGATGGTCATTATCGGACTCTTGTCTCTTCAAAAGGGCGATGCGCCTTTCATGCTTCGGGAAAAACTCTTATCAACTTTGCCGGCCTCCAGCCAGAGCAGGATACTGAGCTCCTTGATGGAAGCAAAGGGGTAGAGGGGTAAATACAATGTCAAAGAATAAAAAACATAAACCACATGAAGAGGAAATGGGCGAGGCGTGGCTGCTCCCTTATTCAGACTTAATGACTTTACTGTTGGCGGTTTTCATCGTTCTTTTTGCTGTAAGCCAGGTGGATAAGGAAAAGACCAAGGCTATGTCGGAGCAATTTGGAGAGCGGATGATGACGGAAAGCTATGTAGAATCGAAGCGGATTCCTGACGAACAGAATTTGGACGAGGAAGAAGCAGCTTTTGTTGAAGAAATCGATCAAATGACAAAATTGAAAATTGAACTGGATAATCTTTTGAAAGCAGAGCAGATGACGGGTTTGGTGGCGACTAAAATAGATGATCGCGGCTTAGTTGTCAGCTTGAACAATGCGTTTTTTTTTGAATCGGGCAGTGCGGAAATCAAGTTGGAATACAGAGAACCTCTACTGAGCATTGCATCGGTTATTGGAACTATGAAAAAGCATATTCGTATTGAAGGACATACGGATAACGTGCCGATGAATTCTGAACTCTACCTTTCCAATTGGGACTTGTCCGCTGCAAGAGCCGCCAGTGTGGTGCGGATGCTCACAACTTACTCCAATATTCCTCCGGAAATGTTCTTGGCTGTAGGCTATGGAGAATATAGACCTATAGCAGATAATGATACAGAAGTCGGACGGGCGAAGAACAGAAGAATTGATATCATCGTCATGAGCGACAAATATGATGCCCTTGAAGAATCACTCGCAAATTAGTGGGCAGGATGTGTCAAAATACCGCTACTAGTCACGCCTCTTGACATCATATATCGGCAAATGATAGTATTAACACAATTGAATAGAACATTTTATGTTCGGTTCGTCTTATCGCGCTTAAGTAGAAAAATTTTGACTGCAGAGATTTCTTGCATCTGTGCGTTATAAGAATGAACCGCTGAGAGGGAAACAGGTGAAAGTCCTGTGCGGTCCCGCCGCTGTAAACGAGAAGTTCTGCCATTGCATGGATTTGTAAATATGCGCCACTGGGCAATAGCCTGGGAAGGTTTGGACAGAATGATGATTCGTGAGCCAGAAGACCTGCATAAGATGGAAAAAGATTCCGACGGGTAATCGGCAAGCTTTTATTTAGAACGAATGATAACATATAACATACAGAAAAATACGGAGCTGTAGCAATGCTGCAGCTTTTATTTTTTGAGTCCGTATTATTATTCTGTGGCATGAAAAGCAGAAAAGTTCCTTTTGCCATTCGCCAAATCCTTCGGAAATCTTATGTAATGAGGAAGTGAGGGATAAAAATGAAAACAAAAAACAAGGCTTCAAAAAGAGTGATATCATTCTTACTGGTGATGGCTATGATTTGCGGCTGCATGGGTATAAGCGGCTGGGGCCTCAATGAAGCATATGCAGACATTCCGAGTGATGACGCCAGCACCTATGTAACGATAACGGATGCGGAAACTACCTATGTTACAAAGCAGGCTTTGGATATAGGCTGGTTTGATATTAAGCCGTTTATGACGTCAGGTGCGGAAAGCTATGTTCAGCCCGATGATATCCTTACGGTCAATGCTCTGATCGAAGGAGTATACTTTTATTTGTTCGGCGAAGATCCTGACAGGGCAGATTTGCAGGTTGCAGCGGATAGCGTCACTTCGCAAGCGATAAAAGCGGAGCTGAACATCTATAATGGAAGCTGGGGGCTTTCCACAGGTTCGGTCTTTGATAATGACAAGCTTGTAATGTCGGTGATCAATGACAGCTTTGGAGCTATGGGCATCGGCGGAGATATGGTCAGCGACGGAGACGATATCATATTTTATTCGTATGACAGGGATTATGCCTATTTTGAAGTGTTAAAGATAACGACCGGATCAGTCGATTACGGAACAATATATCCGGTGATCAATGTCAAACTGAGGGTATTGGAAAAAACATATCCTTCATATGTGGCGCCGATCGCAGGAGCGGAAATCGATATCAGCGGGGGAGATTATTGCTTAGGGACCGCAAGTGCCGGCGGGGTAGCGAGCGTTCAGCTTATGAGGTTCGGTGATCCATCGGAAGAACTGCTTATCACCGCCGAGGCCGATGGAGTTATTAAACCATATTTAAGAATCGCTTATAACTGGGATGGCAGCGATGTTACGATAACCGGTATCAGTCAGGCTGTCCTTGCGGATACCTCTCTTGACAGCTTTGCCGTTAACGCTTATGGAGTGGATTTAGACGCATCTGATTATTCGAGCAATGATATTGCTTTTGACGTGGACGGCAGCATTGAAAACATTACATTGACGGCAATTACGGCGGATAGCGGTGCGGTCGTGAGCAGTGTAACGGCAAGCGGTATCACAGCGAAAACCGTAAGCTTTTCACACAGTACGGGAGGGAGTGTGCCGGTCCCGCTGGAGCCGGGCTTGAACACAATCTCATTTATTGTATCAAATGGCGCTGATGAAGAGATTTATACAGTAAAGATCAACAGAAGCACGACGATTTCCGATGTTATAGCTGATGTGAACCGTGTAATTGATGGTATTACAAGCTATACCGGCTATCCCGCCAGTATCTGCGATTCTAGTTGGATCATTGGAAAGATCGGGACTGGAAAAGCGATCAGCGCTTCTGAAAAAGAAGCCTTTCTGACACAGACTGTAAATGATGTTTCAGGTCTGAATGTCGGCGCAAAGGCAAAAACCGCAATCGCGCTGACTGCCTTGAATATCGATGCCACAAAGGTTCCTTCAAAAAACTCGGATACGATAATAGATCTTGTGGCACAGATTTACAATTACTCAGGAGATACAATACCGTATATCACCTATTTGCCGTATATGCTGATGCTGGAGGACTTGGGAAATTATGACATCCCGGATAACGCAAAATGGGGGAGAACGGAACTGATACAATACGCTATCGATAATTATTCCGGTTCTTCCGGATGGAATGCGGCTAATGGAACGGACAGTGCCGCGATGATGATTCCGGCTTTAGCCCCTTATTATAAAAATGCGGAAAACCGAAACGGATATAACGGTATTTCTCAGGTATCGTGCGCGGCAATCAAGGTTAAAGTGGACGAGGTGATTGAGCAGTTTAAAACTGCGCAGGAAGCAAACGGAACTTTTGGAAACAATGCAAATACCACTGCGGTGGTAATTGCAGCCCTTGCATCTCTGGGGCTTGATGCGGACGGATCTGATTTTACAAAAACGGCCAGCGGGAAAAGCGTTTTAGAAGCAATCTTTACTTATGAAACTACGGACAATCGACTGGGGTATACCAGCACGGCCTATAATGAGCTGGCTTCAAAGGACGGACTCCTCGCACTGGCTTCCTATTTGGAATATTATGCAAGCGGGTCAAAAAATGGCGATGGCTCTGTTTATCGCTTCACAAAAGAAATCACGCCTTATACAAGCTGGCCAAATGCAGATCTGCTGACCGGCATCAGAGTCACTTCGCCTGAAAAAACGGTATACAGCTATGACGCAGGGAAAACCAATGATACAGTCGATACAGGAGGAATGACCGTAACGGGAGTATTTAACGGAGACGCGGCAAACACCTCCAACGTTCTTATTGGAGACTGCACCGTTTCAACAATAAACCGCGCAACGCCGGGTACTCAAACGGTGACCGTATCGTATCAGGGCTATACGGCCGACTTTATGATAACGGTAGAAAACAGTGATGGAACCGTACCCCAAAAAGATACAGCAAGCGTTACGGTAAAAAATAATAATGCTACGATAGCCGTTTCTAATTCGATGGTGATCGAGGAAGGAGAGACTAGTGCTCTGGATGTGCTGAAAATGTTATTGGATGAAAAAGGAATAAGCTACGTGATAAAGAACGGCAATTATGTTTCAGAAATTGACGGGTTGGGTGAATTCGATAAAGGGGCAAATTCAGGCTGGCTCTACTCTGTGAACGGGACCCCGCCTTCTACGGTTTCAGCAAAGGCGTATAAGCTTCAGGACGGCGATGTGGTAGTCTGGTACTATACATTGGATTATACAAAGGATTCGAGTACCGCAAACTGGAGGGCAGGAAAGACGGAGCCTGAAACGGGAGCCTCGGAAAAAATTGCGATCATAACAGCGGCATCAAGAATTGACAGAAGCGGCAAGGCCATTGCATCTGTTTCCGCAAAAGACGTTACATCTGCAATAAATGAAGCTTTACAGGGAGCCGGATCAGGGGTCAGGCCTGTGGCTCAAATCATAGTTGAGGGTGCAGACGCCGCGAGCTCTGTCGAGACAACGATCCCCGGCTCCTCAATGAAGGAATTGAATTCAAAGACGGATGGAATCACAATCAAGACACCGATTGCCGATATAAGTCTTGATTCGGATACGATCAATACATTATCGGGGGAAGCAGGCGGAAATATAAAGATCACTGCGGTGAAACTGGAAGCGGCGGATATTCAAAATCTCAGCGAGGAAGTAAAAGCAGAAATCGGAGACAGGCCGGTCTATGACTTTTCGATAATGAACGGCAGCAGGAATATTGCAGAATTTGATGGAAAGATAACAATAACGATACCATATACTGCATCGCATCAAGAAATAGGCGAGGGTCTTGTAGTCTATTTTCTAAAGGATGACGGAAGTCTGGAAGTGGTGAGGAATTGCATCTATGACTCAGAAGCCAAGACCATGACATTTACAACCCGGCACTTCTCAAAGTATGCTTTGGGTTATAAGGCATTGAATTTTACTGATACTGTATCTCATTGGGCGAAAAATGAGATTGCATATCTTGCCGCCAGGGAGATCGTAAACGGTACAACGGAAACAACATTTTCACCGAATTCAAACATAACAAGAGCTCAATTTGTTCAGATCCTCTCAAATATGGCGGGAAGTCATGCAGACGGCAGGCTCATCGGCGCAGAGGCACCGTTTATTGATGTGCCGAAAACAGCATGGTATTCGCAGGCGGCAGTTTGGGCCGCAGAAGAAGGCATAGTGAAAGGTATTGAAAATAAAGATGGCAGCATAAGCTTTTATCCAGATACAAATATCTCCAGGCAGGACATGGCAGTCTTGCTTTCAAGGTTTGCAGGGAAAGCCGAGGGATATAATGTTGCAGCGATCAAAGGAGCGGCAGTCTTTTTGGATGAGGGAGAAATAGCGGCTTATGCGGCGGAAGCGGTCATGCAATTGCAGCAGGCGGGATTGATCAATGGAAAAACGTTAGATACATTTGCGCCCGCCGATTATGCAACAAGAGCAGAAAGCGCAAAAATGATTGCAATGCTGATCCGGAATTCTCTGCAGCCTCTGAATTAATAAAGGGGCAGAGATTCGTTGCTTTTCATATATTGGTGAAGCCGCAGCCAACGCCTTTATAAAGCTTTGACAAAAAGTAATGAAAAGAAGGGATAGGGAATGAATCGATTAGTAAATAAAGCGGCTTGCATTATACTCATCAGTACCTTGATATGGAGTATGCCATTTGCAGCTTTTGCGGCGGAAAATGATGTACTGCGAACGAATCATATCAATGTATCTGATACGATTGATTCAACGAGCCGCTATCTTGTAAAGACGGTTTCAAATCCGGAAATCTCCTCCGTGGGCGGAGAATGGGCAATACTGGGATTAGCCCGGTCAGGGGCCGAAACGCCTGAAAACTACTATGAACGCTACTATGAAAATGTGGTATCAGAGTTAAAATCAAAGAGCGGGGAACTGACGAGAGTAAAATATTCAGAGTATTCCAGACTTATTTTGGCGCTGACAGCCATAGGCAGAGACGTAACGGATGCAGGGGGATGCAATTTGCTGGAAAAGCTGTCGGACTATAACAGTGTCATCAAACAGGGGATCAATGGACCGATATTTGCGCTGCTTGCATTTGATTGCGGTAATTATGCGGTTCCCCGGACAGCAGGCGTGACCGTACAGACGACCAGAGAATTGTTGATCGATTATATTTTGGATAAGGAAATAACAGATGCTGATGGTGTAAAGGGGGGTTTTTCCCTTTCAGATGATGCCCCGGATGCAGATATAACAGGGATGGTGCTACAAGCCCTGTCAAAGTACAAGAACAGGCCGGAGGTAAATGCCGCCATAGATCGGGGGCTGGGGGCTTTGGACCGCATACAGTCGGCGGATGGCAGCTTTAAAACTTACGGAACAGAAAATTCGGAAAGCATAGTTCAGGTGATAGTTGCAAAATCTGCGCTGGACATTGATGCGTCCTGCAATGTGGCTGCATTGATGAAATACTTCAATTCAGACGGAAGCATAAGACATACAATTTCAGGAGGCGCAGACCTGATGGCAACGGAACAGGGTCTATACGCCCTTGCCGCATATGAGCGCTACATCAATAATAAAAATTCACTTTATGACATGGCGGATATGCAGGCTGTCAATGATGATATAAAGGTGACGCTGAACGGCAGGTATCTTGCCTTTGAACAGGCGCCAGTAAATATAGACGGGCATATACTTGTCCCCATGAGAGCCATTTTTGAGGCTATGGGTGCTGATATCACATGGGAAGGTGCGGCAAGAAAAGTAACAGGCATACGGGGAGATAAAACAATTGAGCTTGCCATAGGCGATAAAACAGCCAGAATCAACGGAGAAGCTGTGGAGATGGATGTGCCTGCCCAAATTATCAATAACAGTACAATGGTGCCGGTCAGATTGATATCGGAAAGCCTGGATACCCGGGTGGACTGGCTGAAGGATTCAAAAACGGTTGTTATAACGAGACAAGGATATCCTCCGTCTCTTTAGGTGGCGGGTACAACTTAATTTCACAGGCATTGGGGATATCCCCTGCCTCGTTGAAACGCACAGATGTAAGAAAAATTTCTACAGTCGAAATTTTTCTGCTTAAGCGTTATCGTGAAATAGAAACAGGATGCTATAGGTGTATTGATGAAAAAGAATTTAAAAATATTATTGATCCTGCTCGTCTGCATGATTGTTTTTACAGGGTGCTCAGATAATCGGGGCGGTTCTTTTGAATCCGGATCTGCTATAAATCAGGACAGCTCTGCCGAGTCTGGAACTACTATAGATCAAGATGCGGTTACATCATCTTCAGCCGCATATTCTGCAGGATCAAACAGCAGCGGAACAATGGCTCAACCCGTACCCGATTCTGCCCGGAATGCAAAACAAAATGCAGCTGCTGATAATAAAAACGTCTATTACTGCACCGTATTGATCACCTGCAGCACCATACTGGACAACATGGATGAATTTGATAAGGC
The DNA here is from genome assembly GCA_028706405.1 of Eubacteriales bacterium. GTDB lineage: Bacteria > Bacillota > Clostridia > Peptostreptococcales > Anaerovoracaceae > Anoxybacterium. Next base: position 1,492 of record JAQWBM010000006.1, on the reverse strand, counting down.
CAAGCTGGAGGTACTGCCTGAAAACGGTTTGGTTTATCAAGCCGAAGAGGTTGAATTCTACGAAGGTGACAGCGTTTTCGATGTATTGCTCAGAACAACGAGAGATAATGGCATTCACATGGAATTTGTGGAAACACCGATTTATAAAAGTGCGTATGTTGAAGGGATCAATAACATTTATGAATTTGACGCAGGACCGCTTTCCGGGTGGATGTACAAGGTCAACGGCAGGTTTCCCAATTACGGAAGCAGCCGTTATCAGCTTAAAGACGGCGATATAATAGAATGGATATATACATGTGATTTGGGCGCCGACATCGGCGGTGACTGGAATGCACAAAACAGTAAAAAGGATCAATAGGAAAATGAAGGATACATTTGCGGCTTACCATCCAATCATAAATTTTACTTTTTTTTGTGCCGTAATTCTATGCAGCATGTTTTTTATGCATCCTGTTTTACTTTGTATATCCGTATTGGCATCTTTTTCCTATTCAGTTTACCTGAACGGCAGAAAGGCTTTGAAATCCAACCTTGTTTTTGTGCTTCCGGTTATGATAGCAGTTTCTCTGCTCAATCCTCTGTTCAACCACAGAGGATTGACAATTTTGGGTTATATGAGGGAAAACCCCATAACACTGGAATCGATCTATTACGGTATGGCTTCCGGATTGATGTTTGCATCGATCATTCTTTGGTTTTCCTGTTACAATGCAGTCATGACCTCGGATAAATTCATCTATCTGTTTGGCAGGATCGCACCGGCGCTGTCGCTGATTTTCTCTATGGTTCTAAGATTCGTACCAAAATTCAAGACGCAAATCATCACGATATCAAATGCTCAGAAATGCATTGGCAGGGATGTGAACAACGGCACTTATATAGAACGGGCCCGGCACGGGATCAAGATACTGTCGGTCATGATTACCTGGGCGCTGGAGAATGCCATAGAAACTTCAGATTCCATGAGATCAAGGGGTTATGGATTGAAAGGGCGCACCAGTTTTTCCATATTTCGGTTCGATACGAGAGATAAAGGGCTTCTCTTGCTCATGATGATTTTCATTATCGTCATAATTGCAGGGTCAGCAGCAGGACAAACCAATATTCAATATTTCCCATCAATAAAGGCTGGGGAGATCACCGTATTCAGCATTTTTATATATTCGGCATATTTTTTGTTGTGTTTTATACCAATTATATTAGACGCGGCGGAGGAAGTGAAATGGCATTATTTTCGATCAGGGATTTGACCTTTACATACCCCTCGAAAGAGGAACCGGCCATAAAAGGGGTCAGCTTATCGATTGAACACGGCGAATTTATCACAATATGCGGAAAAACAGGCTGCGGGAAAAGTACCTTACTTCGCAATTTAAAAACAGTTCTGACACCCCACGGTACTGTGGCGGGAGAAATATATTTTGACGGAAGACGTCTTTCAGAGATAGATTTACGTGAGCAAACGCAAAGGATTGGATATGTTCTGCAA
>JAQWBM010000045.1 GCA_028706405.1 Eubacteriales bacterium | reverse complement strand
CGGACCTAGAAATTTGGGCTGCAGCACCAACGAGATAAAGGAAATGACAGACCGTGCCATTGAAACGATGAAAATAGGGCATCTGAAAAACCGTGCGCCCCACAGGCTCTCGGGCGGTGAAAAGAGAAATGTTGCAATTGCGGCGGTTCTGGCCATGGATCCTGCTGTTCTTCTCCTTGATGAGCCAAGCTCGTATCTGGATCCGAAAAGCCGGCGGAATTTCATTCGCGCCATGGCAGAGCTGCCTCACACCAAGGTCATCGCTACTCACGATCTGGATATGGTACTGGATCTTTGCGACAGGGCGATCATCCTCAGAAACGGAGAGGCTTTCGCTGACGGGAAGCCGATGGAGCTTTTTAGGGACTTAAAGCTGATGGAGGAAGCAGGACTGGAGGTCCCTCTGAGCCTGCAGGGCAGGGTATGAGCACAGGGCAGGGGAGAAAACAGATATATTTTGACATTTTGCATATTTTCGTATAAAATTTTCTAATACGGAGAAAACGGAGAAAATTATGGATCAGTCCTATTTACAGAACATTTTAAATAAAGTCGCCGAGGGAAAAATGGATACACTGGAGGCGATGGACAAGCTGAAGGAACTGCCTTTTCAGGATATTGGCTTTGCAAATATTGATCAGCACCGGAATATCAGGATCGGACAATCCGAGACGGTTTACTGCGAAGCGAAAACACCGGAGCAGGTAGCAGCTATCATTGATAAGATGCGAGAGAAGAATTCAACGGTGTTAGGAACTCGGGCATCAGAGGATGTCTTTCAGCATGTAAAGACCGTTGTGCCGGAGGCCGTTTACCATTCCGAGGCGCGGATGATCGTTGTAAAAAGCAAGAATGATAAAAAGGAAGAATTCCGTACTGAAAAAATAATAGCTGTGGTTACAGCAGGTACATCGGATATTCCTGTAGCCGAGGAGGCAGCCATAACGGCGGAATCTATGGGAAACCCTGTGGAGCGTATATATGATGTCGGAGTTGCCGGAATTCATAGATTATTAAGTAAAATAGACCGGCTTCAGGCTGCAAATGTATTGATCGTTGTTGCAGGTATGGAGGGAGCGCTGGCAAGCGTAGTCGGCGGCCTTGTCGGCAAACCTGTTATTGCAGTTCCCACAAGCATAGGGTATGGAGCCAGCTTCGGAGGTATCGCAGCACTGCTTGCTATGTTGAATAGCTGCGCCGCCGGGGTAGCGGTAGTTAATATTGACAACGGATTTGGCGCTGCCTGTCTTGCGTCAAAAATCAATCAATTGTAAGAGCATATTAGGAGTCATATAATGCCATATAATATGGAAAGAATTCTATACTTTGACTGCTTTGCAGGAATCAGCGGTGATATGTGTCTCGGCGCCTTGATCGACCTTGGATTGGATAAATCCGCGTTAATGAGCGAGTTGAACAAGCTGGGTGTCAAGGGCTATGATATAGAAATCAAAAGAAACAACATGTTCTCTATTAGCGGAACCGATGTGAAGGTAACGCTTAACGAGATCGAGGACCGTGTTCATAAAAACCATGAAGGACATGATCAGGAAACACATTCACACGGAAACGAACACAACCATCAATATGATGATAAGGAAAGAAGCCTTGCTGACATCAGGCATATGATTCAGGCTAGCGGTATCAGCAAAAAGGCAAAGGATTTATCCATAGCTATTTTCACAGAAATTGCGCAGGCTGAGGCCGCAGTCCATGGGAAGAGTATTGAAGAAGTACATTTTCATGAAGTGGGAGCTGTAGATTCAATCGTAGATATCGTAGGCACGGCAATTTGTATCGATATGCTAAAGGCGGATAGGATCTTTTGTTCACCGGTTCATGAAGGACAAGGATTTATCCATTGCAGACATGGGAGACTTCCCGTACCGGTGCCTGCGGTGATAAAGATGCTGGAAGGCAGTGGTATATCCATCGTAACCGAAGATATCGAAGCAGAGCTTGTTACACCAACGGGTTTTGGAATATTAAAGACAGTTTCGGAAAGCAGCGGTAAAATGCCGGAAATGCTGGTGGAACGCGTGGGTTACGGCTTTGGTAAAACTGAGACTGGAAGCTTGAACGCACTGCGAGTAATAATGGGCTCAAAGAATGTAGAAGCTGCCTTCGTAAAAGCGGATGACATGAGTCAGGAAAAAACAAGGGAAAAGGTAACATTACTGGAAACCAATATCGATGATTCCACAGGTGAAATACTGGGCTATACAATGGAGAAACTAATGAAGGCAGGAGCGTTGGATTTATGGTATACTCCTATTCAGATGAAGAAAAACCGTCCCGCCTGTATGTTATCAGTATTATGTAGAGTGAATGATATGGAAAATATTTCCAATATCATATTTAATGAAACCTCAACGATTGGGATACGAATCCGTGAAACGGAAAGGATAGCTTTAAAAAGAGAGATAATCATAGTTAAAACAGATATGGGAAAGGTTCGGGTAAAATCGGTCACTGTCCAGGGCCTTGAGAAAATCCAGCCGGAATATGAGGACTGCGCCAGACTGGCAGAAGAAAATAACATATCACTTAATAAAGTTTATGAAGCCGTAAATAGGAGTTATTATGGAAAAAAATTTGGCAAAAACATATAATCCGAAGGATTTTGAAGATAGAATCTATGAAGAATGGGAAAAGAAAAGAGCTTTCAGGGCAGAAAGAGAGCCTGATAAAAAGCCCTTTACTATTATCATGCCCCCGCCAAATATTACGGGACAGCTTCACATGGGCCATGCCTTGGATCAGACATTGCAGGATGTCTTGACACGATTGAAGAGAATGCAGGGCTACAGCGCCCTATGGCTCCCGGGAACCGACCATGCCAGCATTGCCACAGAGGTCAAGGTTGCGGATAAAATACGCGCCGAGGAAGGGATCAGCAAGGAAGAGCTTGGCAGGGAAGAATTTCTGAAAAGAGCTTGGGAGTGGAAAGAGGTTTACGGCGGAAAGATTACAAAACAGGCAAGAAAACTTGGCAATTCATGTGATTGGGAGAGAGAACGGTTTACTATGGATGAGGGCTGCAGCAAAGCAGTCATAGAGACCTTTATCAGGTTCTATGAAAAGGGACTGATATACAGGGGAAACCGTCTGATAAACTGGTGCCCCAGCTGTGGAACGTCTCTATCTGATATAGAGGTTGAGCATGAAGATAAGACCGCTAAATACTATTATTTCAGGTATCCCGGCACGGATGGGAGTAAAGGCATCACGGTTGCCACATCCAGACCGGAAACCATGTTTGGTGATGTAGCGATAGCTGTACATCCGGATGATGATAGATATAAAGATATGATTGGTAAAATGGTTGTGATTCCATTGGTGGGAACAGAGATTCCTGTCATTGCAGATCCCTATCCGGACCCGGAAAAAGGAACCGGAGCGGTTAAAATCACTCCTGCTCACGATACAAACGACTTTGAGGTCGGAGGAAGACATAAGCTTGATAGCCCTTCCTGTATTAATGCCGATGCCACGATGAATAAGCTGGCGGGAAAATATGAGGGAATGGATCGTTTTGAATGCAGAAAAGCTTGGGTCAAGGATCTCACAGAAGCAGGCTATCTGGAAAAAATTGAGGATAAGATCATCCCCCTTGGGGGCTGTTATCGTTGTGATACGATTATAGAACCGATGCTTTCCGATCAGTGGTTTGTTAAAATGGATGAACTGGCACAACCGGCCATCAAAGCGGCTAAAACAAAGGAATTAACCCACATCCCGGAACGATTTGAAAAGATTTACCTGCACTGGCTCGAAAATATCAAGGATTGGTGTATATCAAGACAGCTTTGGTGGGGTCATCGCATACCTGCTTATTATTGCCAGGATTGCGGGGAAATGATCGTTTCGGCACAGCCGCCCAAAGAGTGTAATCAGTGCCATGGGTCGAACTTCAAACAAGATGAAGATGTGCTGGATACATGGTTCAGCTCTGCGCTGTGGCCATTCTCTACGCTTGGCTGGCCGGAAAAAACAAAGGATTTGGAATACTTCTTCCCGACAGATGTTCTTGTTACAGGATATGATATTATATTTTTCTGGGTAGTCAGAATGGTGTTTTCAAGCCTGGAACTGATGGGAGAGGTACCATACAAGTACGTTTATGTTCATGGCTTGGTCAGAGATGCTGATGGCCGAAAAATGAGTAAATCTTTGGGTAACGGTGTTGACCCGCTTGAAGTGATCGACCAGTACGGTGCAGATGCCCTGCGGTTCATGCTTATGACCGGAATTACGCCCGGTAATGATATGAGATTTAAGCTTGATAAGCTGGAATCCAGTAGAAATTTTGCAAATAAGCTATGGAATGCTTCCAGATTTGTAATTATGAATCTGCAGGATGAAAATGAGAATTTTAAGGATATTGCGGATGATTCACAGGGTCTTGATAAGCTTGCGCTTAAGGATGAGGACAAGTGGATCCTTGCCAAAGTAAATGAGGCAATAAAGGATTCCACTTATAACATGGAAAAATTTGAACTTTCACTTGCAGCACAGAAAGCATATGAGTTAATATGGAACGAATACTGCGACTGGTATATTGAACTTGTTAAGGGAAGACTATATGGAGATGACGAAGAGGATAAGAAGGTAGCCAGGTATGTTCTGGTTCGCGCATTGAAAGACATTCTTAAGCTGCTTCATCCATTTATGCCGTTTATAACAGAGGAAATATGGGCTTTTCTGCCCAAAAAGGCTGTATCAGAAAATAACCCGGAAGGCTTTCTGATAAAGGAAAGCTGGCCTATTTATGACAGCTCATTAACCTTTGAAAATGAGGTCAAAAAATTGGAGATTGTGATGGAAGCAATCCGCAGCATACGTAATATCCGGGCAGATGCGGAAGCTGCTCCATCCAGGAAGCTTAGCGCTGTCATTCTGTCCTCAGGTAAGAGCTTGGAGGATATAAAAAGCGGAGAAAGATATATCAAAAGCCTGGCAAACATCACTGAGATCGATTTTATTTCTGACAAGTCGCTGGTGCCGGAAGAAGTCATGTCCGCAGTGATAGGTAATGTAGAAATATATATACCTTTGGATGATCTTTTGGACTATAAGGCCGAATTTGAGCGGCTTCAAAAGGAAAAGAAGAAATTAACAGGAGAGATTGAAAGGGTTGGAAGCAAATTAAAAAATGAGGGATTCATAAGCAAAGCTCCGGAAAAGGTGATTGACGAGGAGCGTAAAAAGCAGGCGAAATATGAAGATATGCTTGTTAAGGTCACAGAGCGTATTGCGTTGGTAGAGAAAAAAATATAACGAGGCAAAGATATCACGAAGAAGCATAAATAAAGGATAGATAAAAATGACATATCAGGAGACTCTTGACAGAATTCATAGCTTCCAAAGATTTGGAAGCAAGCTTGGACTGGAGCGCATGTCCAGACTTATGGAGCATCTGAATAACCCTCAGGAAACCATGAGAGTGATTCATGTAGGCGGTACCAATGGTAAGGGTTCTGTTTGCAGGTTTCTGTATTCTGTTTTGCAGGATAACGGTTATAAAATTGGCTTGTATACATCCCCATATCTCGAACGCTTCACAGAAAGAATAGAGTGCAACGGATCTGAGATTTCAAAAGAAGATCTGATTCAATATACAAAACGGGTACTGGAAAAGGTGGACCTCATGCTTGAGGAAGGCATGGAATCCCCAACTGAGTTTGAGTTGATCACAGCAATTGCTTTCTTGTATTTTTCGGAGCAAAATATCGATTTCCTGATTCTCGAGGTAGGGCTTGGCGGTTCCGGTGATTCGACAAACGTGGTAAGCAATCCGCTTGTGTCCGTTATAACCTCTATATCCTATGATCATATGGAATATTTAGGCGATACATTGGAAAAGATTTCCATTGAAAAGTCAGGCATCATCAAGCCCGGCAGTCAGGTGATATACAGCGTTGAAGACAACAGCGCCTCTGCCGCAATAAAGAGAATTGCAGATGCCGCAGGCTGTAACACCTACGATGCTCTCAGCGTTCCTTTCCGAGTTGTGGAAAAAACTATTGATGGCTACTCCTTTGATACAGAGATTGAAGAGGAGAAGTACAAAAAACTTCGGATTTCAATGATTGGCATGCATCAGATCAGAAATGCCATTTGTGCGTTAACCGTAATAAATGTATTGCAGAAAGAGTGTATTATCAAAACAGAAAAATCGAAGATATATGCAGGTTTTTTAAAGGCAAGGCAAACCGGACGATTTGAGATATTAAAAAGAAAGCCTTATATGATAATCGACGGAGCGCATAACGAAGCCGGAGCCGTTTCGTTAGCGGCGACGATAAAGGAATTATTCGCGGGATGCAGAATACTTATGGTTATAGGTATTCTGACGGATAAAAAGATTGACATAATGCTGGAAAAATTTAGAGAAATAACTCAAGATTTTATTGCAACGGAACCAAATAATCCAAGAAGTATTGCAGCAGCTGATTTATGTAACGCGATTCAAAAAGCGGGAATGAAGGGGATCGCTATAGAAAAGCCTGAAGAAGCATACAGATACGTGGAAAGCTTAACGGGATATGACGTAATCGTATTCGCAGGTTCTTTATACTTGATCGGAGAAGTGAGGGGGATATTGAATCATGAAAAAGAATAAGGTATTATTCTTTTATAATCCCGAAGCAGGAAACGGACTGTTTAAAAACAACCATGATTATATTATTGAAAAATTTCAAAAAAAGAAAATGTATGTTGTTATGTTAAGGGGTGATCGGAAGGGAGCTTTATATGAATTCTTGAAGGATATGAGACAGGACGAATACAGAAAAATCATTGCCGCAGGCGGGGACGGAACTATCAATACATTGATCAATGCTATGATGCATTATGGTATAGACCTTCCTATTGCAATATTTCCTTCAGGGACGGCAAACGATTTTGCGTATTATTTCGATCTGCCCCACGACCTTGACAGTATAGTTAAAATTGCTTTAGATGAGCATTACACTTATACTGATATTGGGAGGGTAAATAATAAATATTTTATTAATGTTGCCGCTATGGGTTTCCTGGTTGATGTAAGCCAAAAAACGGACCCTGATATAAAAAACACCCTGGGAGTGATTTCATATTATTTGAAGGGGGTTTCAGAAATTCCAAAATTGAAGCCGATCCCCATAAAAATAAGAAGTGAGGAATATACCTCAGAAGAGAAAATATACTTTATGCTTGTCATGAACGGCCGGTCAGCAGGAGGCTTCAGAAGGATTGCGCATATGGCAGAGGTCAATGACGGAAAGATGGATGTTATTATTTTCAAGGAGATGCCTATACGTGAGATGGCTCCGCTTCTTATAAATATTTTGACGGGGCAGCATCATGAGAATAAAAATGTTGTATCATTCCGAACATCAAAGCTTTATTTGGAATCCGATCAAAAGGTAGGAACTGATGTCGATGGCGAGAAAGGTGTAGATTTCCCGTTGGATATAGAGGTTATACCGAGAAAATTTAAAATCAACACCCTTATAGATGATATGGAAGGAGCAAAATGGTAAGAAATGTTGTGATAACCGCAGGGGGCACATCGGAAAAAATTGATGAAGTAAGACTGATTTCAAACTTTTCTTCTGGCAGACTTGGCTTAGCGGTTGCGAAATGTTTTCTTGAATCAAAAACTGCAAACATTGGGAAAATCTATTACCTGTGCGACAGAAATACTATTGTTCCTGACGATGAACGAGTAGAAGCGGTAAGAGTACTTGGAGCGCAGGGACTGTTGGATGCATTGGAAAACCTGCTTGCGACAAAAAAAATAGATGCGGTGATCCATGCGATGGCAGTAAGCGATTATACGGTCAAACAGGTTACAACGATAGGCGCAATAAAAGCAGGAGAAGAAGATCGGGATAAGCTTACCGAAGAAGAAAAAATAAGCTCTGAGATAGATGATCTTGTAATAGTTTTAAAACGGACTCCCAAGGTGATCGCTGAGATTAAAAAACTACAGAAGGAAACGATCTTGGTTGGCTTTAAGCTCCTAAGCAATGTTTCTAAGGAAGAACTGATAGAAACAGGATACAAGCTATTACAGAAAAATGATTGTGATATGGTATTAGCAAATGATTTACGTGAGATTACGGGAGAGAGGCACATAGGGTATTTAATATCACGCAATGGAGATTATATAAGGCTAACTACGAAAAAACAAATTGCAAATGAAATTGTTAAAAATGTTGAGCAACTGCTCGTATAAAGGAGGAAATAGACTATGACTATGAAGAACGTTTTACTTTGTGTAACAGGAAGCATTGCAGTGTACAAAGCCGCAGAATTGGCTAATCGATTGAATAAGGATGGTTTTAATGTAGAAACCATAATGACACACGGTGCAAGAGAATTTGTGGCTCCGCTCACCTTCCAGACGCTTACCGGAAACAAGGTGCATACGGAGATGTTTGATTTGTATGATCCTGATCATCAGGTTGAACACATATCACTGGCAAGGAAAGCGGATGTTTGCATCGTAGCTCCGGCTACTGCCAACGTAATCGGAAAGATTGCTTCCGGTATCGCGGATGATATGGTTTCAACGGTTATCATGGCACTGGATCATGCTCCGGTTTACATCTGTCCTGCCATGAACACAAAAATGTATGAAAACCCTATAGTGCAGAAAAATATAAAGAGTCTGTGGGCAATGGGATACCGCTTCATAGAACCTAAGGAAAGCCGTTTGGCATGTGGCGATATAGGAAGAGGCGCAATGGCTGACGTTAATGTTATTGTGAACACGGTAGTCACATATCTACAGTGCAAAAACCAAAATAGTAAAAAATGAATACACAAGAAAAATATAACATTTTACATGAATATCTGAAAAGCCTCGGTAGTGTTGCTGTAGCTTTCTCAAGTGGAGTAGACTCAACATTTTTACTTAAAGCTGCCCATGATGCTTTGGGCGACAGGGCAATTGCTGTGACCGCGCGTTCCTGCAGTTTTCCGGAAAGGGAACTACAGGAAGCTGTTGCTTTCACAAAAGCGAATGGAATCGTACATGAGATCATCGATTCTGAAGAACTCCGTATTGAAGGATTCAGTGAGAATCCTGTGAATCGCTGCTATCTGTGCAAGCATGAACTCTTTTCCAAGATGAAGTGCTTAGCAGCGAAAATGGGGATAAAAGAAGTGGTTGAGGGCTCTAATATGGACGACCTGGGAGATTACCGACCAGGTCTTACCGCAATAGGAGAGCTTGAGATCAAAAGCCCCTTGAGATACGCAGGGCTGACCAAGAGTGAAATCAGGGAACTATCAAAGGACCTCGGACTTAAGACTTGGGATAAACAGTCGTTTGCTTGCCTGAGTTCCAGGTTTCCCTATGGACAGAGTATTACGGCAGGAAAGCTCAAGATGGTGGATGAAGCTGAGCAATTGCTCTTGGATATGGGATTCTGCCAGATTAGAGTCCGTCACCACGAGAATCTTGCCAGAATAGAGATTGATGAGATGCAATTTTCAAAAATCATGGAAAAGGAAACCCGTGAACTGATTTATAATCGGTTCAAAGAAATCGGGTTCACTTATGTTTCGCTTGATTTAACCGGATACCGGACTGGAAGCATGAATGAAACACTTTAGAATACCAGTTTTTTCATACAACTATTTTCTAATTGTTTATCATATTTTCACCGCTGCTCGCAGGTTCTCATTGCCATAATTGTTTTTTCGATCAGGTCATCAAGACCCCAACCCAGCATTTCTGCACCTTTAATGATAACATCTCTGGAGCAGCCTGCTGCAAAATTCAAAGATTTAAATTTCTTTTTTACGGATTTCAATTCTAAATCAGAAACGCTTTTGGATGGACGCATCAATGCCACCGCACCGATCAAACCTGTTAATTCGTCAGCTGCGAATAATACCTTTTCCATTTCATGCTCAGGCTTCACATCGACAGTGATCCCATATCCGTGACTTACCGTTGCATGAATGATTTTTTCGTCTATTCCGCGTGCTCGCATAATTTCTTCCTGCTTGATGCAATGCTCCTCCGGATACATCCCAAAATCCAAATCATGCAATAGCCCTGCAATTCCCCAAAATTCAGCCTCATCTTCATATCCCAGCAGATTGGCATAATATTTCATCACACCCTCCATAATGAGTGCATGATTCAGGTGGAAAGGGTCCGTGTTATACTCGTTAAGAAGCTCCCAGGCCTGATCACGAGTTATTTCGTTATTATTATCGTTATTATCTTTAATTTTTTCCATTGTAACTATGTTTACCTCCATGTTTTTAATAATACTCCGAAAGCAATTATGTGTCAAAGGTACTTTGCGTAAAGATTGAAATGCTTTATTGCATAAAATAGGATGATACTAAAATATGCATTGCCGGACAATTAATCGAATAAACTGTAGCAAATAGTGGTAGATGAGATGGAGGTATGAAAGATGAGTACAAAAAAAAGAAATAAATTAATCATTCAAGTGCTTGCAATGTGTATTGTATCTGCGCTGATTCTGACGATCCTCATGTACGGATTAAGGTTAGATACAGTTTTTGGAGAAGACAAAAAATTGCCGATCTATTATGTTGACACTAAGGACAAGAAAGTTGCTATAAGCTTTGATTGTGCATGGGGTAATGAGCATACAAAACCAATTTTAGATATTTTGGACCAATATGGTGTAAAAACCACATTTTTTATGGTCAAGTTTTGGGTAGAAAAATTCCCTGAGGACGTTTTGGAAATTCACAACCGCGGTCACGAGATAGGAAACCATTCCTCAACTCATCCAAATATAACAAAGCTTTCAGTGGAGGATATTACAAAAGAACTGAAGGATACAGAGGATGCTATTGTAAATATTATAAATCAAAAGCCTACACTTTTCAGACCACCATTCGGGGCATACAACAACATGAGCATTGAAACCTGTGAAACCAATGGATATTATGTAATACAATGGAATGTTGACAGCCTGGACTGGAAGGATATCACAGCTGAACAGATTGTTGACAGGGTTACCAGGAATACTGTGCCCGGATCTATTATTTTATTTCATAATAACGCTGAGCACGTTGAAGAATATTTGCCTTCTATTCTATCGAGGCTTCAGTCAGATGGGTATGAAATTGTACCTATCGGGGAGCTTATTATAAAAGAAAACTATCATATTGATCATACCGGTAAACAGGTGGCCAATTGATATAGTTTTAAGTCAGGCATTTTGACTCATTGAGCAGGCCTGAGAGTATGAATATAACGAGGCAAAGATATCCCCCGCCTCTTTAGATGGCGGGTACAACTTAATTTCACAGGCAGTGGGGATATCCCCTGCGTTGAAACGCACCGATGTAAGAAAAATTTCTACAGTCGAAATTTTTCTGCTTAAGAGTTATAATACATTTACAAAACAATAATAGTATTTACGGAGGACATTACATTGTTAGATGAATTTTCAAGAACCGGACTGCTGTTGGGTGCGGAGCCTATGAAGAGGTTGCAGAATGCCAGAGTTGCGGTTTTTGGCATAGGCGGTGTGGGGACATTTGCTGTGGAAGCCCTTATTCGAAGCGGTATAGGCGCTATCGACATCTTTGATGATGATAAAGTATGCCTGACTAATATAAACCGGCAGCTGATCGCCACGAGGAAAACAATCGGTCAAAAAAAAGTAGAGGTCATGCGGCAAAGAATACTGGAAATTAACCCGTCTGTCAAGGTTGAAACGCATGAAACTTTTTATGGGGCGGAAAACGCAGATGATTATGATTTGAGCCTCTATGGCTATATTATCGATGCCATTGATACCGTTTCCTCTAAGCTGGTATTGATTGAGCGGGCGAAGGATAGGAATGTGCCAATCATAAGCTGTATGGGTGCAGGCAACAAGCTGGATCCTACCATGCTGGAAGTAGCGGACATTTCAAAGACATCAATGTGCCCTCTTGCCAAGGTAATACGTAAGGAGCTGAGGAAACGCGGAATCAAAGATCTTAAGGTCGTATATTCCAAAGAGCCCCCGCTCACGCCAATGGAAGATGAATCCATAAGCTGTAAAACTCATTGTATCTGTCCTCCGGATACAACGAGAAAATGCACAGTACGAAGGCAGGTCCCCGGGAGCATTGCTTTTGTACCCTCCGTTGCAGGGTTAATTTTGGCAGGTGAGGTAATCAAGGATATAGCTATCCCTGAAAGAAATAAAAGATGAAGTTCTGCTCATTCCTCTCTTATCCAATACTAAAAAAAAGTAATATCAGGCATATGAATGAATACACTATAGAAATCAATAGTATTTTCAATATGTATGGTAAATCAGGAAACATTGAAGGATAAAGGGGGAAAAGCAATGGAGAGTATGGAAGAAAAAGGGCTGGAAACAAACAGCGCATTATTAATTGGAGTCGTCTTGACGCCGCCGGCAACCAGTCATAAATCCTATGGTGAAACCTTTTACAGCTTTTCTGTCGGGGTGGACAGAAAAAGCGGATATCGTGATATTATACAAGTCATCTTATCTGAGCGATTAATCTGGAATCTGGAACTGGAGCCTAACGACACTGTTGAAATTCTGGGGCAGGTTAGAACGTATAATGAGGCGATTAACGGTAGAAATAAGCTGAATGTCGTAGTGTTTGCAAGGGAGTTTATTCGCTTGGATGAGAATATAAAAATTGAACATGATAATAAAATCAATCTTGAAGGTTTTATCTGTAAAAGACCTATCGGCCGTATCTCACCGTTGGGAAGAGAAATATGCGATATCATGCTGGCAGTGAACCGGATGTACAATAAGTCTGATTACATACCATGTATTGCATGGGGAAGAAATGCCGGTTATGCAAGCAATCTCGCCGTGGGCCACAAAATATCGATTGCGGGCAGAATCCAAAGCAGAGAGTACAGGAAACGCGATGAGGAAGGCAATATAACAGAAAAAACTGCTTATGAAGTATCTATTCTGAAGCTGGAAACACTTTCTCCCTAGCGTTACAATCAATCTATTACAATTTTGGGATGTCTTTGTTATACCAAGGATATACCGACATTTCTCTAAGGTTATACTTCTATTCGACATACCTATACTTCGTGCTGTATAATATCCATAGTGGGATAACCCCCTATGGATTAATTGTATTTTAAATCTGCACAAGGTAGATGTAGATAAAGTTGAATATTAAAAGAAATTCCTTACCCCTCGGATGAGCCCGCTGATCCCAACCGATAATGGGATGATTGAAACTTTGCATTTACTGGCAGTATGTGTTATATTTTTTTATGAGTAACATGGCTTATGGGATAGATAAAATGCAAAATTAATTCGGATAAAAAACTCGTGGGAGGTATTTAATGAAAATAGTTGTAGACGGCATGGGAGGAGACAATGCGCCGCAGGAAATCGTAAAAGGCGCAGTACAAGCGGCGGATTTAACGGAGCATTTAATTATTCTGATTGGGGATGAACCGAAAATAAACAAAGAGTTAGAAAAACACCGATATAATAAAGAACAAATCAGTATTATACATGCCAGTGAAGTTATATCAAGTGATGACCCTCCGGTTAAGGCAGTCAGAACAAAACAGGATTCTTCCATGGTAAAAGGAATTAACATGCTGAAAAGCGGTGACGCTGATCTGTTTATCTCTGCCGGAAACACAGGAGCGTTAATGGCTGCAGGTCTTTTTATACTTGGAAGAATTCAGGGCATAGACCGTCCGGCGATTGCGAGTACCTTTCCAATCATGGGGAAAGGCGGAGTAACTCTCCTTGTGGATGCCGGGGCGAATTCTGAATGCAAACCGAATAATATGCTTGAATTTGCTGCTATGGGCAGCATTTATATGGAAAAAGTAATGGATATAAAAAATCCAACCGTAGGTCTTGTGAACATAGGAACTGAAGAAACAAAAGGGACAACCATTATAAAATCAGCCTACGAACTGCTTTCTAAAAGCAGTATGAGGTTTGTCGGCAACGTAGAAGCACGTGATATTCCAAAAGGTGTCTGTGACGTTTTTGTATGCGATGGTTTTACAGGCAACATAATACTAAAATTGTCCGAGGGACTTGCATGGACTATTTTTAAACTGTTGAAGCAAAAATTTACGTCGGGTATCATTTCAAAAATAGGAGCATTGCTTTTATCTGATAAATTAAAGGAATTAAAAGCAGAGTTTGATTATTCTGAATACGGCGGAGCGCCTATACTGGGCGTTAAAGGAGCTTTGGTTAAAACGCACGGAGCCTCAAACGCCAATGCAGTGAAAAACACTATACTGAAGGGTATCCCGTATGCCGAAAACAATGTCGTCCAGATTATACAGAATTCCGTATTGGAACTGGAGGAAATAATAATCAGTGAATGAGTTAGATTTTCAAAAGAGATTAAAATATCAATTTCAAAACATTGGCCTCTTAAACAATGCGTTGACTCATAGCTCTTACATTAATGAAGAAAAGTCAGAACCGATAGGCAGTAATGAGAGGCTTGAATTTCTTGGTGATGCCATTTTGGATGCGGTAATAAGTGATTATCTATACAAAAGGCTTGAGAATGTTGAAGAAGGGGAACTTACAAAGCTGCGGGCGATAATAGTTTGTGAGCGTTCTCTGGTCTCATGCGGCAAAACGTTATCCATCGGAGAATATCTTAACCTTGGTAAGGGTGAATTGAGCAGTGGAGGAAGGAATCGATGCTCAATTATTGCAGATGCTATGGAGGCAGTCATTGGAGCTATCTATCTTGACAGAGGCTGGACCACTGTTCAAGATTTTGTGATGCGAACTTTTTCCAATCTGATAGAAGACGCACTTTCCGGCAAGCTGTACATGGACTATAAAACAGTAATCCAGGAAAAACTGCAATCACATGGCGATGCGGATATCAGCTATGTGGTAGAGAAGGAAGAAGGACCGGATCACGATAAGACCTTCTATTCCAATCTCATTTTCAACGGACAAATTATAGGCAGCGGATCGGGGCGCAGTAAAAAGGAAGCTGAACAGCAAGCGGCGAAACAAGCATTGGAGAGAGGTGGCACATTTGTATTTTAAAAGAATCGATATACAAGGCTTCAAATCCTTTGCCGAGTCTGTCAGTGTTGAGTTTAATGAAGGGATCACCTGCATCGTAGGCCCAAACGGAAGCGGGAAAAGTAATATCGCTGATGCAATCCGCTGGGTGCTTGGAGAGCAAAGCCCAAAAATGTTGAGAGGCGGCAAGATGGAGGAAGTCATCTTTGCCGGAACTGCCAGCAGAAAATCAAGAGGGATGGCGGAAGTCACCTTGGTGATTGACAACAGCACAGGGGTTCTGCCCATTGATTATTCAGAAGTCGCCATTACAAGAAGGATGTATCGATCCGGTGAGAGTGAATACTGTATAAATAATAATCAATGCAGATTGCGGGATATCCGAGAGCTCATAATGGATACGGGAATTGGAGTTGACGGTTACTCTATTATCGGACAGGGTAAAATAGCGGATATCGTCAGCAACAAGCCGGAGAGCAGAAGGGAAATCTTTGAGGAAGCTTCCGGAATCGTCAAGTACAAGACAAAGAAAGCAGAATCTGAACGTAAGCTTGAGACTTCCAATATAAATTTGGAACGAGTCAGTGATATCATTACAGAGATAGAGTCGAGAATCGATGCACTGAAAGAAGATAGTGAAAAAGCTTCAGAATACCTGACTCTGCGGGACAGATATAAAGAACTGAATATAAATATTACGCTTAAGAATATTGAAAATTTAGAGCTTAAGAATGAATACATAAAGGATGACATATCCGGACTAAAAGGACAGATAGACGACCTAAAGGAGGATAAGACCTCCATCGAGATGGAACTAATTGAAAATAGAAACAAAAATGAAGAGCTTGGAATACTTGGTAATGAAACGAGAGACAAGCTTTTAACTTGTGTTGAAAAAATCAATTTTCTGGACAATCAGGACCAGATGATTCAGGAAAAACTATCCTCCATTGAAAGGGATGAGAACAGGCTGCGAGAAGAAATCTCCGTCATCGAGGGAAAACTGAAAAAAGAAACGGAAGATTCACAGGAGCTGTATGTCAGTAAAAGGAACGCGGAAGAAGAGCTCAAAACGTTGGAATCCGATCTGGCGGATAAAATTAAAGCTTATACGGAAATAACCGCATCTCTAAGCGCAGACGCAGAAACAATAGACGGTCAAAAAAACAGAATGTATGAGCTGCACAACCTCATCAGCGAAAAAAACAGCGAGATCAAAAGTCTCATAGGTTTGCAGAACACTCTGGAAAGCCGAAAGGAGCAGCTTATCGCCGAGGAAGAGACAATGTCTGTCTCTATGAATGAATTGACTGAATGCTATGAGAATGCAGTCAGTGAAAGGGATTCTCTGAAGATACTATTTGAGAATATGAAGGCTGAAGGTCAGGCTGCAATGCAGCAATACAATGAAAATCTATTAAATGAGAAAAAGCTGGCAGGCGAGATGGAAGCCATAAAAATTTCCATCGGTCAAATCTCTGCCAGGAAAAAAATGATTGAAGAAATGGAAAGCTCGTATGAGGGTTATAATAATGCTGTAAAGTTTGTTATGAAATCAAAGTTTCAGGGAATCAACGGCGTATTGGCCGAGCTTATAGATGTTCCAAGAGGCTATGAAACTGCAATCGAAACAGCCCTCGGGGCGGCACTGCAGAATATAGTCTGTGAAGATGAGCAAAGCGCTCAAACAGCTATCAGCGCCTTAAAGACTAATAAGGCGGGGAGACTGACTTTTCTTCCGATCAAAAGCATGAAAAGCTCAAATTTGAATTACGAACAAAAGATAAAACAAGCCCCGGGATTTGTGGGCTTCGGTGTTGAATGCGTTAAATTTGAATCTAAATATCAAAAAGTAATGGAATACCTTCTCGGTCGGGTGATTATAGTAGATTCTTTGAATAATGCGGTGAGTCTTTCTAAAAATGCTTACGGAGCCGGACTGCGTTTCGTTACACTGGAGGGCGAGGTTATCAATTCAGGCGGAGCAATCACAGGAGGGACCTTCCGCAGCAGTACTTCAAATCTCCTGCAAAGAAAAACAGAAGCCAGGCAGTTGGGCGAGAAGCTGTCTGCCCTGGAACAGTCAAAGCTGGAATTAAAACGAAGCCTGGAGGAAATAAGAGCCAGAATTGGCAAAGGTCAGGAATCGATTCAAATAATGGAACGGGAACAGAGGAAAAAGGAGCTTGAGCTTTTATCTAAAGAAAATGCAATCGAAACCGCTGGTCGACAGCTTTCCGAACTTAAGGCAAGGAGTGAAAGAAGGCAAAAGGAGTTAGATAATATTGAATCGGAAAAAAGAGCTTCCGAATCAATGATCGATAAAATAAAGGCGCAGGTTTCAGAAGCGGGAAAGGAAACAGAAGAAATCGAGCGTATGGCAGATTCCGGATTAATACAATATGAAGAAAGAAAACTTCATCTGGAGTCAATCAATGAGAAGATTACTAATGCCAGGATCGCATTTGGAAAGGCTGAAAGCAAAAAAAACAATATAGATCAGCTTCTTGATAGAATTGAAGAGTATAAAAAAGAGCTTACAGGAGAAAAGAACAGCAAGGAACATACCATAGAAGCATTGAAAAACGAAAAAATAAGACTTCGCTCCGGAAATAACAGTATCAAAGTGGAACAAAAGGCAAGAGAACAGGAAAAATCAAAAATTGAATGGTATCTGGAAGAGCTTCGCGAAGAAAAGGAAGCGACATCTAAATATCTGGATGAAATTACTAAGAAAAAGGATGAGATGGAGCAATTTTTAAATGGATATCAGACGCAGAAATATGATTTGGAGATCAAGCAAGCGAAATACGAGACTCAGCTTGACGCATATAAGGATAAGCTTTGGGAGGAATTTGAAATTTCCTATTTGCATGCAATTGAATTCAAAAAAAGGGATTTTAACATGTCGGCAGCCGTAAGGGAAAGCCGGGAGATAAAGAAGAAGATTGATGATCTTGGAGACGTTAACGTGGGAGCTATCAAGGAATACGAATCAGTAAGCGAGCGGTACAAATTCCTTACAAGTCAGAGAAATGATATCTTGAATGCCATGAACTCGCTTAGAAAGATCATAGATGACATGGATAAAACCATTAAAAAGCACTTTAAAGAAAGCTTTGATAAGATCGCACATAATTTTGAAAATGCATTTACGGAAATGTTTGTAGGAGGAACTGCTGAATTAAGACTCGAAGATGAGAACAATCCGTTAGAAAGCGGAATAGAAATTGTAGCACAGCCCCAGGGAAAGAAGCTTCAAAATATCAATTTGATGTCAGGCGGCGAAAAAACCATGACTGCAATAGCTCTTATGTTTGCGGTACTCAAAGCAAAACCGACACCATTTTGTATACTTGACGAGGTGGAAGCGTCTTTGGATGATGCAAATATAGATCGCTTTGCAAGGTATTTATCTAACTTCAATGAAATCCAATTTGCGCTTGTGACGCATCAGAAGGCTACAATGGAATATGCCGATGCTCTGTATGGAGTGACAATGCCGGAGCAGGGGGTTTCAAAAATCATTTCGTTGAAATTAGGAGATGAATTTGCGGTGCTTTCCGGATGAGTAGCATGGGATAAATTTTACAAAGGAAAGGAAGATAAGTATGGCTTTTGGTATTAAAAAATCCTTCTTTGGAAGGTTGCAGGAAAAAATTGAAGATGTGATCCTCATGAGACCTGAGATAGATGAAGACATGCTGGATGAACTGGAGGAAGTGCTCATTATCTCCGATATCGGCATGGAAACCACAATGAAAATAACAGGAAAACTAAGAGAAGATATTAAGCGTCTTAGAATCAGCGATCCAGAAGGCGTAAAGCAGCAGATCAAGCTCATCATAAGAGATTTGATCGACAAGGGCGATGAGCATAAACTTACAGAGGAAACACCTCTGATTATTCTGGTGATTGGAGTAAACGGGGGGGGCAAGACTACTTCCATTGCAAAGATAGCATACAAATTAAAAAATCAAGGTAAGTCGGTGCTTTTGGCAGCAGCGGACACATTCAGGGCTGCAGCCGGTGAGCAACTTGAGGTTTGGGGAAATAGAATCGGGGTAAATGTAATTAAGCATAAGGAAGGCGCAGATCCGTCAGCCGTGATCTATGATTCGATCCAGTCTGCAAAGGCCAGAAAAATAGATGTGCTGATCTGCGATACTGCCGGAAGGCTTCAGACAAAGAAGAACCTTATGACAGAGCTGGATAAGATGAATAAAGTGATTTCGAGGGAATACCCGGAAGCCCGCAGGGAAACACTTTTAGTATTGGATGCTGCAACAGGGAAAAATGCCATTTCTCAAGCCAAAGAATTCGGAGAAATAACACAGCTTACAGGGATCATATTGACCAAGCTGGACGGAACTGCGAAAGGCGGAATCGTTATCACTATTTCTGATGAATTCCAGATGCCTGTTAAGTTTATTGGGGTCGGTGAAGGCTTGGATGATTTGAAGGAATTCGATCCTGCGGAATTTGCTGAAGCAATCTTTGAGGAGAATAATAATGCCTAAACCAATTGTAGCTGTCGTTGGAAGACCCAATGTCGGCAAATCAACATTTTTTAATAAAGTGGTAGGGAGACGAGTGTCAATTGTCGAGGATACGCCTGGTGTTACAAGAGACCGGATATATGCTGAGGCAGAATGGCGAAACAGACATTTCGCGCTCATAGACACCGGAGGAATCGAGCCGGACTCAAAAGACGTTATACTGTCACAGATGAGAAACCAGGCGGAAATAGCTATGGATACATCAGATGTGATTCTATTTATAGTAGACGGAAAGGAAGGGCTGACAGCATCCGACAGAGAAGTCGGCAATATGCTGATGAAGACAGGAAAGGAAGTTATCCTTGTAGTCAATAAGGTGGATTCTAATAAGCTTCCGGATAACTTTTATGACTTTTATGAGCTTGGCTTGGGAGAGCCTATCCCGATTTCAGCTGCCAATATGTATAATCTCGGGGATTTACTGGATTTGATAGTCGAAAAACTGCCGCAGTCGAGCGAAGCGGAAGATGAAGATGTCACGAAGATCGCCGTTATAGGGAAGCCAAACGTCGGAAAATCCTCTCTTATAAATGCTTTACTGGGAGAGGATCGCGTTATTGTCAGTGATATTGCAGGAACTACAAGAGATTCCATCGATACACCATTTACCAATGGAGAGGATCGATACATTCTCATAGATACTGCCGGCATCCGCAGAAAGGGCAAAGTAACAGGAGATATTGAGAAATACAGTGTAATAAGGGCAATTGCAGCCATCGAACGTTGCGACGTCTGCCTGTTGATGATAGATGCAACAGATGGAGTCACCGAGCAGGATAAAAAGATAGCCGGAATAGCTCATGAGGCAGGGAAAGGTATCATTGTCGTTGTAAACAAATGGGATCTCATAGAAAAGGAAACAGGCACCATGAAAGAATTTCAGAAGGAAATATCCCTTGAGCTTACATTTATGTCCTATGCGCCTTCCATATTCATTTCCGTATTGCATAGGCAAAGATTGAATCATGTGATCGATATGGTGAAATACGTTTCGGAAAAGCGTGCTTTAAGAGTTCCCACAGGTCAGCTTAATAGCCTGATAGCAGATGCAGTTATGATGAAACAACCCCCTTCTGACAAAGGAAGGCGGCTTAAGATATATTATGCGACACAGGTGGGAGTGAAACCGCCTCTGTTTTCCTTTAAGATCAATGACAGAGAGCTTATGCATTTTTCTTATTCCAGGTATCTTGAGAATAAAATCAGAGAAGGCTTTGGCTTCGAAGGAACATCGATCAAGTTTGTGTTCCGGGAAAAAGGAGAGGACAATTATGTATGATCTATTTCTTGCAATTGCCGCTGTCGCAGCCAGTTACTTACTGGGAAATATTTCCCCCGCCATTCTTATAGGCAGATTAAAAGGTGTTGATATCCGAAAAGAGGGAAGCGGGAATGCCGGAACAACCAATGTTCTGCGGGTTCTTGGGAAAAAAGCCGCAATTGCAACGCTTTTGATCGATATTTTAAAAGGAGTGGCAACAGTCATGATCGGAAGATACATAGGTGGTCAGGCGCTTGCTCTAGCCTGCGGTATCGCTGTATTGTCAGGGCATATCTGGCCGGTCGTATTTGGCTTTCGCGGAGGAAAAGGTATTGCCACTGCATTTGGAGTTGTGGTAACCCTGGAGCCTTTGCTGGGACTGATTGAAATTACGGTTGCATTTATATTTATGCTGATCAGCAGAAGGGTATCGGTCGGCTCTATTGCAGCAGCGATTTTACTGCCGTTTTTAGCTTATTTCTTTGATCCCGTTTACCTGCCTTGGATTGCTGTGATGGCGGTTATCGTATTATTTAAACATCGTATGAATATAGTTAGATTGTTAAAAGGAGAAGAACCTAAAGTTAGTTTCTCGAAACGAGGAGGGAAAAGTGAGTAAGAATATTGCCGTAATCGGTGGGGGAAGCTGGGGAACCGCATTGTCAATCAGTTTGGGCGGTAATGGTCATAGGATAAAGCTTTGGGATGTGGACAAAACACATCTGGAAGAGCTCTCAAAAAACAGAGAAAACATCAGATACCTGCCGGAAGTGAAATTCCCCGATAGCCTGCAAGTTTCCTTTTGCGTGGAAGAGGCGATAAATGGTGCGGATATAGTTCTTTTTTCAGTACCTACACAGCATTTTAGAAGTGCTTTGGAAGGAGCGCTCCCTTATTTGGAATCTAATATGATCATTGTCAACGTGGCAAAGGGAATTGAACAAAAAAGTTTAAAACGAATATCCGAAATCACTTATCAGAAGTTCCCTAATGCTCGATTTGTAGTAGTTTCAGGAC
>JAQWBM010000044.1 GCA_028706405.1 Eubacteriales bacterium | reverse complement strand
GCGGAGTGGAAAACGGGGATTTCTTCCGAAGTCTTCTTAATAAGCTCGAGCTCTTTTTCACCCAGGGCTGTCGTAGCGATGACAACGGGCACTTTTGATTTTAAGCAGTATGTTAAAAGATCCTCAATGGCATCGTAATGGGAAAAATCGATAACTACATCCGCTTTGGTTTCACAATCTAAAGGAGACATGTAAAACTTAAACGGAACCGGATCCTCGCTAATGCTACGATCTATCCCCGCCATAATACTCATATCAGATTCTTCTGAAATTATTTTCTGTAATGTTTTGCCCATTTTGCCATTACAGCCATGCAAGATAACGTTAAGCATTGTAACATCCTCCTTTTTATTGTTGTAACAGTCCGTATTGAATAAGCTCTTCTTTTATAACTGCCATTGATTTTTCATCAGGCGAACAAAGTGGAAGACGGTATACGAGGTCGATTTTACCCAGCAGATAGAGAGCCGCTTTTATCGGAATAGGATTAACTTCAATAAACACAGCATCAATCAAATGCTTCATGGCGAGTTGCAGCCTGCAAGCTTCTTTTGTATCACCGGAAAGATATTTCATTACCATATTATGAGTATCGTTCGGTATAATATTGGCAACAGTTGAAATCATTCCTATTCCTCCAACTGAAAGCAAGGGCACTACCATGTCGTCATTGCCGGAATAAAGAGCAAAATCATCGGTGACGCACTTAGCAATTTCTACAACCTGTGCAATATTCCCGCTTGCCTCTTTTATCCCCGCGATATTGGGATGCTTAGCCAACTCAGCTACAGTAGACGGGGTTATATTAACACCAGTCCGTCCCTGAACTGAGTATAATAATGATGGAATGTTTATTTCATCTGCAATTTTGGTATAGTGCTGAATAAGCCCTTTTTGTGAACATTTATTGTAATATGGTGTAACCATAAGTAATCCGTCACTTCCGGCCTGTTCAAGTGCTTTTGAAAGACTGACCGCATGAGCAGTGTCATTGCTTCCGGATCCTGCAATAACAGGTACTCTCTTATTTATTTTTTCAACGGCAAATTTAACCGTATTTATATGTTCTTCATCATTAAGTGTTGAAGCTTCACCGGTTGTTCCGCAAACTACAATTGCATCGATTCCCTGAGAAATCTGCCAGTCGATCAACTGACCAAAGCTTTCAAAGTTAACCGAGCCGTCTTCGTTAAAGGGAGTTACAATCGCAACCCCAGTGCCTTTAAAAAGTGTCATTAGACTCACTCCTTCTTTCTTAATTACTAAACTACTAAGTACTTAATTTAAATTAAATTGTAACCTCCGCCTAAAGAGGTCGGGGATATCTTTGCGTCGCATAAATTTGTATACAATAATCTTCTGTAATCGCTACTTTATCAGTAGCTCTGCGATTTGTACCGTATTGGTGGCTGCGCCTTTTCGAATATTATCTGCTACTACCCAAAGGTTTATTCCGTTATCCACGCTGAAGTCTCTGCGTATTCTTCCGACAAATACCTCATCCTTTCCTGCGGTTTCTCTTGCAAGAGGATAAACATTATTCTTAGGATCATCGCAAAGGACGATTCCCGGAGACTCAGCCAGAAGCTTTTTAATATCTTCAACTTCAAAAGGTTTGTCGAATTCTATGTTGATAGATTCGCTGTGAGAATCAAAAACAGGAACTCGAACAGTGGTAGCTGTAACTTTGATATTATCGTCTTTAAGGATTTTCTGCGTTTCAAGAATCATTTTCATCTCTTCCTTAGTGTATCCGTTATCTAAAAAGGAATCAATATGAGGCAGACAATTGCCTGCGATCGGATGCGGATATGCCTTGGTAGTGCCATTGCCCTTGAGACCTTCCTTAAGATCTTCTATCCCTTTGACTCCTGTCCCCGAAACCGCTTGATATGTGGAATATATGACACGTTTAATACCATATTTATCATATAGTGGTTTCAGTACGACAACTGCCTGGATAGTTGAGCAGTTTGGATTAGATATAATACCCTTGTTCCATTTTACTTCTTCTGGATTTACCTCCGGAACCACAAGAGGAACCTCTTTGTTCATTCTCCATGCGCTGCTGTTGTCAACAACGGCAACACCTTTTGAAGCTGCTATGGGCGCGAATTT
Source organism: Eubacteriales bacterium (assembly GCA_028706405.1). Lineage (GTDB taxonomy): Bacteria > Bacillota > Clostridia > Peptostreptococcales > Anaerovoracaceae > Anoxybacterium. The sequence continues at coordinate 19,803 of JAQWBM010000044.1, read as the reverse complement.
TTCACTGGTTGATCCGCCCGCTGAAAACAGAGCGATATCAATGGGTTTATCAAAAGAGTTCTCAGTTAACTCTTCAACGATATAGTCTTTACCCTTGAATGTCACTACAGTACCGGCCGACTTTGCAGATGCCATAATATATAAATTTTCAAAAGGATAGTCTCTTTCCTCAAGAACTTTAAGAAGTGTTCTGCCGACAACGCCTGTAGCTCCTACAACTGCTAAATTAGGTTTTTTGTTCAATCATTTTCCCTCCTTTATGCTGGTTACATCGCCATAGCCATTCTGCGAGTGATACTCCAGATTTTTGCAGAAAAGAATGATTCTGCATAATGGCGAATGACTTCATCAAAAACTTAATATAATTATAACATTATATAACACTTTGGCATGAATGTTTAACTTTTTTATGATTTTGTATACTTTTTTTTAAATAGTTTTATGGTATAATTATGAATGCTGGACAAAGCAATATACAAATTTGTCAACATTTAACATTAGAGAGTACGAATATATGACAGAAACGAAAAAAAAACGAGGCAGACCACCCGGTTCTAAGAATAAAACACAGAATAATGAAACCCAACAGACAAATATAGTAGCAGTAAGCAGGATGAAGAACGAAATCTGGGCTATTATACTATTTGCATTGGGAGCTTTCCTGGCAATATCAATGCAGTCGGAAGCTGCCGGCCAACTTGGGCTTTTCTTGTCTAAACTGTTGAAGGGCTGTTTTGGAAGCATAGCATATGTTTTACCGTATTATTTGATTATCTATGGGTTGCTGCTGTTTGCAAAACGTACTGCGCATATCAGCGGTCGTTCCCTGCTTTTTTTGCTCCTTATTTTCCTAATGTTTACATTGCTGAATTCCACCAGATATTTGGGATCAGATACAGGCTACAGCTTTTCTTTTTCCTTCATCGGTCAGATGTATATGACCGGAACAGAGCTTACGACCGGCGGACTCTTTGGAATGACAGTCGGATATCTTCTCATAAAAGTCGTTGGAATGACAGGGCTTTATATTATCTCTATTGTGGTGATACTCATATCCCTTATGCTTGTAATCAATACTCCGGTATCGCAATTCTTTGATAATATGAAAGCTAAAAGGCAAGAGAAAAAAACTGCAAATAATCAAGACGCGATGATCGTTCAAACTGAAACCCCAGTGACGCAAGCAAGCACTTCCGAGGTAATTTCAAAAGTAAAAGAAGAAAAGAAAAGTGTTGCTGAGAGCAAGATCATCACAGATCACGAAAAGATCCGCCCATTTGAAAACAAGGAATATAAAAATAATACCATGGAACTCCCTGTTATTACACCAATAGAAAGTAATACCGGATTTGTTACGGACAATCAATTAAAAATACTCGACTATATGAATAATGACGAATTGTTTGGAAAAAGCAGTAAAAATTCCGATAGCAGTGAGCTTGGGCTGGAAGATATCATTTCGTCAGAACCCGGCATGGGATTGGAATCTGATACGTCAATGCAAGGAAATCAGCAGGAAAGCCAAACCGGTGGAGCTTCTGAAAAAGCAGGTGCAAATAACACAAAGGAAGTCCTGGAAGAACTTAATGTTAAATCCGGCGAAACGACACTGAAATCATATGAACTTCCTCCTGTGAACTTGTTGGCAAAGGGTCCTTCATCCAATTCTTTTGGAGAAACCGAAAACTTGAAATCGAAAGCCGCAAAGCTTGAACAGACATTGCTTGACTTCAATGTCAATGCCAGGGTTCTACAAGTGACCAAGGGACCTGCCGTAACAAGATACGAAATCCAGCCCAGTACCGGAGTTAAAGTAAGCAGTATTGTCCGTCTTGCGGATGATATTGCCTTGAATCTGGAAGCCAAGAGCATACGAATTGAGGCGCCGATCCCCGGAAAGGCTGCTGTGGGAATAGAAGTGGAAAATGAACGGGTTAATTTGGTCGCGCTAAGAGAAATCATCGAATCACCCGAACATAAATCCTCAAAATCTAAAATCAGTTTTGCTGTCGGGAAGGATATTGCGGGGAAATCTATTGTTGCCGATTTAAAAAGTATGCCTCATTTACTGATTGCAGGGTCAACCGGTTCGGGTAAAAGCGTATGTATAAACAGCATCATTATAAGCATCCTTTATAGGGCAAGACCCAATGAAGTCAAATTCGTCCTGATTGATCCAAAAGTGGTTGAACTGAACAATTATAATGGAATACCACATCTTTTGATCCCTGTCGTTACCGAGCCCAGCAAGGCTTCGGCGGCATTGAACTGGGCCGTAGCGGAAATGACGGAGCGATATAAAAAATTTGCGGATGAAGGTGTCAGGGATCTGGAATCATTTAACGCAAGCATTAAGAAAAAGGGTGAAGCCGATCGTTTCCTGCCGCAGATAATCGTAATTATTGATGAACTGGCAGATCTGATGATGGCAGCGCCGTCTCAAGTGGAAGAGTCAATTTGCAGGCTTGCCCAAATGGCTCGCGCGGCAGGTATGCACCTGATCGTAGCAACACAAAGACCCTCTGTAGACATCATAACCGGTGTAATAAAAGCGAATATTCCTTCAAGGATTGCCTTTGCTGTATCTTCACAATTCGATTCCAGAACCATATTAGATATGTCGGGAGCGGAAAAGCTCGTGGGAAAAGGGGACATGCTGTTCCACCCTATGGGAACTGCAAAACCGTTCCGGGTGCAGGGTACATTTATTTCTGATTCGGAGGTACATAGAATAATAGAGTTTATAAGGAATCAAGTGCCTGATACGGCTTACTCCGAGGATGTTATACATAGTATAGAAAAAGTTCAAACTACCGCACATGACGAGGATGCCGATGAACTTCTCTCAGATGCCATAGAAACGGTAGTAAGAGCGGAGCAGGCCTCAGTCTCCATGCTGCAAAGGAGATTTCGTATAGGATATAACAGAGCTGCAAGATTAGTAGATATGATGGAGGCGCGCGGGATTATCGGATCGGCGGATGGCAGCAGGCCGCGAAAAGTTCTGATGACGGAGGATGAGCTTCTTGGGTTGAATACAACTACAGAAGAAAGTTGAGGAATGAATGAAATTATATATTGAAACACTGGGTTGTGCTAAAAATGCAATTGACTCCGAGGTAGCAGCAGGAATTTTGGAAGCAGCCGGGCATACTATAATAGAAGACCCGAGAAAAGCGGACGGGATCATCGTAAACACTTGCGGATTCATAAACGATGCAAAAAAGGAATCAATCAGCCGGATTTTTGATATGGTCGAATATAAGAAGAAAGACGGGATCTTGATAGTTTCCGGATGCCTATCCCAAAGATACAGTGAGGAACTTTACAAGGAAATGCCGGAGGTCGATATTTTTATTGGTGTAAATGATTATTCGCATCTTCCAGAGATTTTAAGAAATCATATTGCAGGAAAACGGGAAAGACACCACAATACATGTGAAAGTGTATTCCTTGAAACAGGATATAGAAAAAGGATGGAGCCCTCATACAGCGCTACGATAAAAATTGCCGAAGGCTGTGACAATCTATGTGCTTATTGTGTAATCCCATTGATACGCGGATCTTACCGCAGCAGAAAAATGGAAGACATACTCAAGGAGGCAAACGAGCTGGCTGCGTCAGGGTGTAAGGAGCTTATAATTATTGCTCAGGATGTAACAGCCTACGGAAAAGATATATATGGTGAATTAAGATTGGCTGCCTTGATGAAAGAATTATGCAAGGTGAGCGGAATCCTCTGGATAAGACTCATGTATTGTTATGAGGATCGTATAACAGATGAATTGATTCAGGTTATGGCTGAAGAAGATAAGGTTTGTAATTATATTGACATCCCGATTCAACATGTGAGCGATAAAATACTAATAGCTATGAACCGCCGTTCAACAAAAGCCTCCATACTGAATACAATTGCCCGGCTCCGGAAGGCAATTCCCGACATCCATATCCGCACTACGTTGATTACCGGATTTCCCGGAGAAAATAAGCATGATTTTGAGGTGCTGGTAGATTTTATAGAAACCGAAAAGCTTGAACGTCTTGGGGTTTTTACTTACTCAAAGGAAGAAGGAACACCGGCTGCCAAAATGAAAAATCAAGTTCAAGAGGATACAAAAAAAAGACGCGAAGAAATCATTATGGAAAAGCAGCTTAAAATCTCTTTACGATCTAACGAAAAGAAAGTTGGGAGCATCCTGGATGTTCTTGTCGAGGGGGTAGAAGAATCTGGAAGCTATATTGGCAGGAGCCGTTATGATGCTCCCGAAATTGACAATTCAGTCATCTTCACCTCAAGTAAAAAACTGAAACCGGGGGATATTGTAGAAGTTAAAATCACCGATGCTTTTGATTATGATCTTACCGGAAGAATGGAGGAACCTGATGAATCTGCCTAACAAATTGACAATCCTTAGAATAATATTAGTACCTGTGTTTATAATAGTCCTTATGACAGGTCACTATTATACCTCAGCCGTTATATTTATCATTGCTGCCCTAACGGATGCACTGGATGGATATATTGCCAGAAAGTATGATTTAATAACCAATTTTGGTAAAATCATGGATCCTCTTGCCGATAAGCTGCTGGTTATATCAGCTCTGATTTGCCTGGTTGAGCTTGACGATGTCGCAGGATGGATGGTAATAGTGATTCTGGCAAGAGAGTTTACCGTAACGGGATTACGTACAGTTGCTGCGTCACAAGGAATGGTAATTGCCGCAGGACTGACAGGAAAGATCAAAACAGTATTACAGATGATTGCGGTACCGGCATTGTTATTAAAAAATTGGCCTTTTGAACTGATCGGATTTCCCTTTGCAGAAATTATGCTATGGGCAGCTGTTATTATGACCATTATTTCAGGAACAGAGTATATCATTAAGAACAAGAAAGTTTTTTCCATGTAAAATCTTATGAATCAGGCAATAGATATCCGATTTATAGAAAGTTATATCTAATTTATAGAAAAGGAAGTTGAAAATAGAATATTATGAAATCAGCAATTCTAACTGTAGGAACGGAATTATTATTTGGGCAGATTTCAAACAGCAATTCCGTCTATTTGTCTCAACAGCTTAACAATCTGGGAATCGATGTCTTGTATCATTACACAGTAGGTGATAATCCCAAACGATTAACGAAAATGATTTGTAAGGCATTTGCAGACTGTGATCTGGTTATAACAACAGGCGGTCTGGGACCGACACAGGATGATTTAACAAAGGAGTCCGCAGCTAAAGTTTTCAATGATGAACTGATAATCCATCAGGACATCTTGAATGAATTGGAATCCTATTCCAAAAGAATGAATGTCACTATGACTGATAACAACAGGAAGCAGGCATATCTGCCGTCCCGAGCTTTTAGATTTGATAATGAATCAGGAACGGCTCCGGGATTTTCTCTGGAGGAAAACGGTAAAACCATCATTTGTCTTCCTGGTCCTCCAAGAGAGATGACACAGATGTTTGAGCAGGAAGTCAAGCCTTATTTGCTGAAAAAAACAGATGATGTTATCTATTATAAATTAATTCGTACATTTGGAATCGGTGAATCCATGCTGGAAACAGAACTTAAACAATGGATTGACGTGCAGACGGATCCTACTCTGGCTACATATGCCAAGGAAGGCGAGGCTTATCTTAGAATCGCTTCCAAGCGGAGTACACTGGAAGAAGCGAAGTCTGCAGTGGATGATATGATTCAAAATATAAACCAAAAGATCGGTCAGTACATTTATAGCTATGATGGTGAGGACTTATTTGAGGTTGTCGCCAAGAAATTGATTGAGAAGAACATTTCTATCTCCAGTGCGGAATCATGTACAGGAGGATTATTTGGTAAGACTTTGACGGATGTATCAGGTATTTCCGCCGTTTATAATAGGGGCTTCATTACATATAGCAACCAAGCCAAAATGGAAGAGCTTGGTGTAAAAGCTGAAACCTTGGAAAAATTCGGCGCCGTCAGCGAAGAAACCGCTGTCGAAATGACTGAAGGCCTGAAAAGAGTATCAGGAAGCAGGCTTTGTATTTCTGTAACAGGCATCTCGGGTCCGGAAGGGGGAACAGAGGAAAAGCCGGTAGGTTTGGTTTATATTTGCGCCTCTCTGGATGACAAAAGAGTATGCAAGGAATTCAGAATAAGAAACATTAGCAGGAGCTGGAACAGAAACTATACTTTATTATGTATGTTAGACATGGTCAACCGCTTAATCGATCAAAATTAAAATATATCTGTAACGGAATACATTAATCCCATGCCATTCGCGGACATCCGCGAGTGGCGCTTTACTAATATACATAAAGTGTTTCGATTTTTTGTTTACAAATATAAAAAGATATGGTATAAATTAACATATAGCACAAAAATAATACTTGACCGCGGTTATAAGTTGTATTATGATATAAACAGAACAAATGTTCTTGCGCGGTCGATACTATTTTAAGCGTTTGGGTTGGTAACGGGAGGATTTATACATGAGTATCAATAAAGAGGACAGGGAAAAAGCATTAGAAGCGGCAATGATACAGATACAAAAGCAATTTGGAAAAGGCGCCATCATGAAGCTGGGAAGCAATACGGCCAATATGGCAATAGAAGCGATTCCTACAGGATCTGTCAGCTTGGATATCGCTACAGGAATTGGCGGAATCCCGCGCGGAAGGATCGTTGAAATTTTTGGACCTGAATCTTCGGGAAAAACAACCCTTGCGCTACATATCATCGCTGAAGCACAAAAAATTGGAGGAAATGCCGCCTTTATTGATGCTGAGCATGCATTGGATCCTGAGTATGCAAAAAATCTTGGAGTTGATATTGACGAGTTGCTTGTGTCCCAGCCTGACACAGGAGAGCAAGGACTGGAAATCTGCGAAATGCTTGTTCGTAGCAGTGCAATAGATATTGTCGTTATCGATTCGGTAGCTGCTTTAGTACCAAAAGTTGAAATTCAAGGTGAAATGGGTGACAGCCATATAGGTCTTCAGGCCAGGCTCATGTCGCAGGCACTCAGAAAGCTTGCAGGAGCTATAAATAAATCCAACTCCACCGCAGTTTTTATTAATCAGCTTCGTGAAAAGGTTGGAGTTGTGTTTGGAAATCCGGAAGTAACTACGGGAGGACGAGCATTAAAATTCTATGCTTCCATGCGGCTGGATGTTAGAAGGATAGAAAGCATCAAGTCAGGTGACAGAATATTGGGAAATCGTACCCGTGTTAAAGTTGTTAAGAATAAAGTCGCGCCACCATTTAAACAAGCAGAATTTGATATTATGTACGGTAAGGGAATTTCAAGGGCAGGAGACGTGCTTGATTGTGCTGTAGAAGCTAAAATTATTGAAAAAGCAGGCTCCTGGTATAGCTTTAACGGGGAGAGGATTGGTCAGGGGAGGGAAAATGTCAAGGTGTTCCTGGAAGAGAACAAAGAAATAATGGGGCAGATCGAAGAGCGCTTAGTGAATAGTATCGAGATTGCAAAACCCCTCAAAGCAGATGAAGACGGTGTGATAATTTCTGAGTAATTATCGAATAAAACCAATTGACATAATAATGCTTGTGTGGTATGATAACACATTGTAAGCCGCTCAGAATGGGTTATATAAAATGCTATGAGCTACCCTTAATGGCGAGACTGGATAGAGGAGGTAAAAAAGTATATGTATGCAGTAATCGAAACCGGCGGAAAGCAATACAAGGTACAGGCAGGAGATGTTATTACCATCGAAAAGCTAAAGGCTTTTGCGGGGGATGAAGTGACATTTGACAAGGTATTGCTTATGTCCGACGGTGAAAAAGTTCAAGTTGGCGCGCCAATTATTGAAGCAGCAAAGGTTTATGGAAGCGTGGTTGAAAATGGTAAAAGAGAAAAAGTTATCATTTATAAATACAAGTCTAAAAAGGACTACAGAAAGAAGCAAGGACATAGACAGCCTTACACAATGGTCAAAATCGAATCATTGTCTTCTGACGGAACACCTGCACCAAAAAAACCTGCAGTAGAAGCGGCAGCAGAATAGAGTAAATACAGCAGCTCAAGAATTCATAATAACAGTAAGACTGAAATAAAGAAAACTTGTATTAACATAAGGAAACACATCACAAGAAGAAAAGGAGGTGTAATCCATGGCAAGTAAAAAAGGAGTAGGAAGCTCTAAAAATGGTCGTGACAGTGAAGCGAAACGATTAGGAGTTAAAAGAGGCGATGGTCAGGTCGTAAGCGCGGGCAGCATTTTAGTCAGACAAAGAGGTACTAAATTACACCCGGGAAATAATGTGGGAATCGGTGGAGACGATACTTTATTTGCTAAAATTGACGGTGCAGTCAAATTTGAAAGATATGACAAAACAAGAAAGAAAGTAAGTGTTTATCCAAAAGAAGCATAAGACAAAAAGAAAGCTCCTATTTAACATAGGGGCTTATTTTAACTTTAGTATGGGGTATTGTATAAGCAAGAGGTAATGGAATGTTTGTAGATAAAGCAAAAATAACTATAAAATCCGGAAAAGGCGGTGATGGTTGTGTTTCTTTCCGCAGAGAGCCTTACGTACCGGAAGGAGGACCTAACGGCGGTGATGGCGGAAAAGGGGGAGATGTCATCTTTCTTGCCGATAGAAATCTAAGGACTTTAATGGATTTTCGCTATAAACGAAAATATGAGGCTCAATGCGGGCAAGACGGTATGAAATATAACAGGTATGGAAAACAAGGGGAAAATCTTGTTATCAAAGTGCCGCCCGGAACTATTGTCATCGATGAGGAAACAGGTCTGGTGATGAAGGATCTTGTTAATCACGGTGACAGCTTTGTGGCTGCCAGAGGGGGAAAAGGCGGGAAGGGAAATGTCCATTTTAAAAACTCTGTGAGACAAGCGCCCAACTTTGCCGAGGCAGGAGGCTTTTCCAGAACAAGAAATGTGATTCTTGAATTAAAGCTAATTGCGGACGTAGGGTTGATCGGCTTCCCAAACGTTGGAAAATCCACACTATTATCCGTTAGTACCAGTGCGAAACCAAAAATAGCAAATTATCATTTTACTACAATTGCCCCAAATTTAGGAGTTGTAAAAATATTTGATACAAGCTTTGTTATGGCGGACATACCAGGCTTGATAGAAGGTGCACATACAGGCGCCGGATTAGGTTTGCAATTCCTGAAGCATATTGAACGAACAAGACTGCTTATACACGTTGTTGATGTTTCAGGCTCAGAGGGGCGTGATCCTATTGAGGATTTTGAAAAAATCAATACTGAGCTATCCACATTCAGTGAACGGCTCATAAAAAAGCCCCAGTTGATTGCGGCGAATAAAATGGATATGCTGAATGAAGAAGACGAAAGATATATATCATTCAAGAAGCATGTGGAAGATAAGGGCTACCGGGTTTTTCCAATATCCGCACCTATGAATCAGGGTGTAAGCGAGTTGTTAGGAGCCGCCGCAGCAGAGCTTAAACGTCTGGAGACCGAGTCTGCGACTGAGGAGGATTATGAATTTTTTGATTTTGAGAAGGACCTGGAAGAACCGGATTATAGAGAAATATATATTTCGAAAGAAGACAATGTTTATGTATTAGAAGGGCAGCAGCTGCTTAAAATATTTAATTCTACGAACTTCAGCGATCTTGGGTCACTGCGGTATCTTTATCAATATATCGCAAAAAACGGAGTCATCGGCAAGCTGAAAGAAATGGGGCTTTCAGAGGGTGATGTCATTAGAATCTTTGATTATGAGTTTGAATATTATGATGAATATTAATAATGATAATGAAAATGTTTTAAGAGGGAACCAAATGAAAACTAAACATCCGTCAAAAGATGAATGCTTGGCATTATTAAATGAATATGATACGCCGGAACATGTGGTTCGTCATTGCTTCAAGGTAACAGACACCGCATTGAAAATAGGAGAGGCCTTAAACAAGGCTGGCTGTAATCTGAATTTACATCTTATCCAGAGCGCCGGGCTTATTCATGATATTGCCAGGGTCCATGACAAGCACTGGGAAGTCGGAGCCCAAATAGCTGCCGAACGAGGATATCTGCAGGAAGCTGATATCATAAGAGCCCATATGAATTATAGCTGTGATCCGACTAAGGATTACATTGAAGAAATTGATATTATATGCCTGTCAGACCGAATGGTTAAGGAAGATGAATTTGTAGGGCTTGAAGTCAGAATGCAGTATGTTCTTGATAAATTCAATGATAATGACAAGGTAAGAGAATGGATCAGTGCGCGGATCGTGGATAACAGGGCTATGATTGACAAGATAGAGAAACTTATCGGAATAACTATCGATTCTCTTCTCTGATATTCTGATGATCGAAGTAATATTTTAACCTCCTGATTAATATGCTTTATTGAAGCAGTGACAAGGAGGTTCTTTATGGTCAGAGGCAGAAGATATGCAAGAAGGCGTAAGAATTACGGTATTACTTTATTAAAACAGATTTTAGTTTGTATTGTCATTGTGATTTTGATTATCGTAATCAAGAAAATGGATATCGCTATAGTAAATCAAAATTTAGATAAAGCTCATGCAGCTCTTACAAAGCATTATACTGTAGCTGAAATATTTCAATCATCAAAAGAAATTCTTGCCAAGTCAACGAATATTCCTAAATCCATAACGGTTGCTTTTCAGAATAGCGGCAGTAAGCTTGCCTTTTCACCTCCAACTGATGCGGATGCAGCGATCACAACCTTTGGTGAAAAGAAAAGCTATTTTGAATCCGCGTCTTCCGGTTTTGAGAGAGGTATGAAATTTCAATCAAATAAGGAGCTGCAGGTATATTCCATTGGCGGAGGCATTGTTTCTGAAATTGGAGAAAGCAGCCAGTATGGCAAATTTATTCGCATTGTACACGGTGAAGATATCGTCTCCATATATGGCGGATGCACCCAAACTTACGTTGAGCCTCTGGAAAAAGTAAAGAAGGGTCAGATAATCGCATCGATCAGTCCAGAGAATAACGGACACTTAAGCTTTGAACTCTGGCATAAAGATGAAATTGTAAATCCGTCAAGTTATATTGATTTTTAGCTCTGATATGCCTACTTTTAATATATTTAATACAAAGGTAGAAGTGCACTATTCCTTTTTCCTCCTGCTTCTCATCGTTATTTTTGCAGGAAATTATATATTTGCAGCTGCTTCTGTACTTTTTTCATTTTTGCATGAATTTGTTCATAAAAGAGTGGCCGTACTATTGGGGTATGTGCCGGAGAAGATCTCATACGGGCTTTTGGGCGGTGTATTGCATCTTCGAGACGGATTTATTCAGCCTCTGGATGAGCTGCTTATTCATCTGTCCGGACCATTATTTAATATTTTTACAGGCTTTATGCTGTATGGTTTTTATCTTAATTACTCTTATACATGGCTTGAACCTATTATTATTGCAAATGCTGTACTTGCGCTTTTTAATCTTATGCCTTTTTATCCTTTGGACGGAGGTAAAATAACAGATCTCTATCTTGCCATGTTCCTGGGTTATGGACGTTCTCAAAAGATTTCCCGTCTTTTTTCTTTAGTATTTTCAGTTTTTCTTTTCCTTTTGGGTATTTACTTGATACAATATAATTTAATGAATATATTTCTTTGCGTATTAGCAGTCAATTTATATATAGCTCGAAAACAGGACAATGGCTTCATCTTCTACAAAATCACCAGAAATATTGAAGAAGAAAAAAACGGAAGTCCTCGAATCATGGTTTGCAAAGAAGATACCAGGGCAATTAAAATCATTGAACGATACAAACCAATGCAAATCAGAATGTTCACCATTGTGAACAATAAGGGGAAATATAGGGGTCAATTGACAGAATCCGAACTTTTGGAAGGATTATATTATTGCGGTATAAATGCGGATTTTAGAAAAATTTTATACTATAAAAAAAAGAAGAACAATAAGGAAATGGAGCATTATTTATGACACTGTCAAAACAGTTGGACAAGCTGCTGATGAGGGCAGAAAAGCCGGGCAGATATATAGGCGGGGAATTGCATACCGAGAAAAAAAATCCGGCGGCAATTAGCACAAGGTTTGGATTTGCTTTTCCGGATACTTACGAGATCGGCATGTCATATCTGGGGCTGCAAATCATATATCATATCCTGAATAAGATGGAATCGGTGTATTGTGAGCGCGTCTTCGCCCCGGCAAACGATATGGAAAATCTAATGCGGAAGGAATCATTGCCATTATTTACTTTAGAAACGAAATCTCCTGTAAAAGATCTGGATATTTTAGGCTTCACTCTTCAATACGAGTTATCCTTCAGCAATATACTCAATATGCTGAATCTGGGTGGGATTCCTTATAGAAGCGCAGAAAGAGATGCATCATTTCCATTTATTGCGGCCGGTGGTCCTTGCGCCTTCAATCCGGAACCCTTAGCAGATATCATAGACTTTTTCATGATTGGGGATGGAGAAGATATATTGCCGCAGGTTTGTAAAGCTCATGATCGTTGGAAGGAATCAGGTAAGGATAAGGATGAATTCCTTAAATCCTTGATTGAAATAAATGGGATATACGTTCCAAAGTTTTATACCCCCAGTTATTATGAGGACGGGCAATTAAAGGCAATTAAAAAAAACTACGACAAAGCTCCTGACAGGATAGAAAAGCAAATAGTTGAGAACCTGAATCAGGCTGAATTTCCGCAAAAAACAATAGTACCTTTGATTGAGACAGTACACGATAGAGCGGTTGTAGAAGTTTTCAGAGGTTGCACACGCGGTTGCAGATTCTGCCAAGCCGGAATGATATATCGGCCGGTGAGGGAACGCTCAAAAGAAACAATTAAACAAATAGCCGCCAGGCAGCTTGAAGAGACTGGTCATGATGAATTATCCATTCTTTCGCTTTCTACAAGTGACCATTCGGAAATAGAGCCACTGGTAGAAGAGCTGATGTCGGTCTGCAAAGACAATAACGTGTCTTTATCTCTTCCGTCTCTAAGATTGGATTCATTTTCATTCAAGGTTTTGCAGGAGATACAGGGTTATAAGAAATCCGGTCTTACTTTTGCGCCGGAGGCGGGCACACAAAGGCTTCGGAATGTAATAAACAAAACGATAACAGACGCTGACATCTATCATGGAATTGAAAAGGCAATCGAGCTTGGCTGGACAAATATCAAGCTATATTTTATGCTCGGGCTGCCAACGGAAACCTTTGAAGATCTCGATGGTATAGTAGAGATTGCAAAAAATATAACCGATATAAATTACAGAATCACTGGAAAGAGAGGGAGGTTCAATATAACTGTGAGTGTCTCCAGCTTTGTTCCTAAAGCGCATACTCCTTTCCAATGGCATCCTCAAGATACAGCTGATGTTTTTCTTGAAAAGCAACTGTATCTGAAGGATAAATTGAAAAAGATCAAGGGAGTATCATACAATTATCACGGTACGGATTCAAGCTATTTGGAAGCCGTGTTTGCAAGAGGTGACCGGCGCTTAAGCGAGGTACTGATCAAAGCAGTTACATTAGGGTGTAAGTTCGATAGCTGGAGGGAACATTTAAAATATGACTTATGGATGCAGGCTTTCCGGGAAACAGGAATAGATCCGAATTTTTACGCGCACAGGGAAAGAACATATGATATGGTTCTTCCTTGGGACATAATAGATTCTGGAGTCACAAAAGAATTTTTAATATCAGAGAATAATAAGGCGATACAGGAAACTCAAAGTCCTGATTGCAGACTGCACTGCATAGGTTGCGGCATCAATCAAAAGGCTGAATGTACAATGGGGGAACGCTATGAAGAATAGATATGCAGTCCGTTTTTATAAAGACGGAAACATCCGTTACATATCACATTTAGACTTGCTGAGACTGTTCAAGCGTACCTTTAAGCGTGCCGGCATCAGGCTTCAATATTCACAAGGCTTTAATCCGCATCCAAAAATGAGCTTTGCTCAGCCTTTATCGCTGGGATATAGCAGTTCAAGTGAATATCTGGAATTTGAAACACAAAATACTTATTCGACAGATGTGATCGCTGAAAAGCTTAATTCACTCATGCCTGAGGGGCTAGGCATTCTGTCTTGTGAGGAATTACCTGATAAAGAAAAATCTTTAGCGGCAATGACCGAAGCTGCCGATTACGAAATAACTATACCGGTAGATGATAGCTTAGAAATAGAGAATACTGATTTGCTAAGAGAATATATATCCCAGGATCAGATCAAGGTTATGAAGCGCCAGAAAAAAAGCGGGAGAAAAATAGAAATAAATATAAAACCATTGATTTACAGCATTAGCGTAGATCGCCGCGGCAATTGTATTATGCTTGAAGCAAAGCTGGCCGCCGGCAGCGTTTCAAATTTAAGCCCGGAATTAGTTTTAACCACATTTTGTGAATTCACTGACATATCATATGACAGGGCAACTGTTGCCATCAAAAGAAAGGAAATATATTTTATTAAGTAAGAATTTTGTTACTGTGCACAACCTTTTGTACCGGGTATGGCTGAAATCAGGCGTTAGAAGCCACATACGGCCTAAAAGCGGCAGTAACAGACGCTATTCTGAAAAGCAACCGTGTCTTTGATTTTATATTTTTGTTTTACATTTTATTTATCAATTGACACCTATATCCTTATAATGTAATATAATGGTACTGAGCGCTTGTATAACATTTGAACAACGGCGTCAGTCCCATGGCGATTCGATTTGAATTTCCGTTTACACAAGGAGGATATATTATGAATCTCACTCGTCTTTTGGATCTGGATAAAAAACTGCTGATTAAGGTTGCCGCAGGTGTTGTTATTCTGGTGGTTGCATTGATCTTTTATTTAGTGAAGGAATCGACAGCAGAACAAGACCTGACTTATTCTAAAATATCTGAAATTCATGCAGAAAGTATTCAGACTATAACAGAACCGGCTATCATGGAGGCTGTTGCTCAGGAGATAACAATGATTGTGATCGATATTTCCGGAGCCGTGATAAATCCGTCAGTTGTGGAGCTTCCGGATGGCAGCCGCGTATACGAAGCCATAGAAAAAGCAGGAGGTTTATCAAAGGATGCCGATACAACAATCCTGAATCAAGCGGAAATACTTGCGGATGGACAAAAGGTATATATACCGACAAAGCAAGAGATCGAAGAAATCTCAAGTAAAGGCAATTCTGCATTGATTTTACCATCCACAATAAAATCGGGGCGCCAGGAATTGATCAATATCAATACTGCGTCAACGGAAATGCTGCAGCAGCTATCTGGGATAGGACCTGCAACTGCTGATAAAATCATAAGTTATCGTAATGAAAACGGAAAATTTAATCGAATCGAGGACATAAAAAATGTTAGTGGAATCGGTGAAAAAACTTATGATAGGTTCAAAGATAAGATAACTATTTAAAAGTACGAAAAGTTTCTAATTTGAAATTTTTCTACATAAGCGTAATAAAATAATATAATATTGTTAACACTATATTTTGAGGTGATGGCAATGTTTAGTCAGAAAAAAAGATTTTTCAAAGGAAAGCTGTTCTATGTTATCATTTTTGGGCTGTTTATCTTTGGTGTCTGGTTAAATCAAGACACGGCGACAAATGATCCGCCGAATGACGTCAATACCGACACTGATTATTCCGTCTCAACAGACGGTGCATTAAGCATAAAGGGTAAGGATGACTACAATATACTGGATAATGTATTAGGCGGACAGCATGGAGATGCACTCGAAACATCTGAGTACACCGAAGAAAATGATGATAATGACGCTAATGATAATAATTCTAATAATCAAAAGAATTCAAACACTGATTGTTACCTGGTAAAGGAAGTCAACGGTGTTATAAAAGTATTTTATTACGATAAAACGGGAAAGAAAAAGCTGATAAGAGATACGGACATTGCATTCTCACTATTGAGTACGGCTGATCAGGAGTTCTTCCGGCAAGGAATTATAAAGAACACTAAGGATGAGCTTGACGAGTTATTACAGGATTTTGACAGCTAAAACCACAACGGCATCAGGCCAGACGGAGGACGAGAATGTATAAAGAAATATTGAAGAAAGGATCTATTCTGATCCTTACTTTTATGGTTGCCCTGTTCCTTGCAGCAAGCAGTATATTATCCTTTATCCCAAACGACATAAAAATATTTGCAAATGAAACAAAGGTTCTAAAGCTGCCTCTCAAGGAAGTTACAATCAGAGTTATGCCGGAAAAGCTCCTGATTCCCGGGGGACATTCAGTAGGAGTAAGGATGAATGTCAAGGGGGTTTTGGTAGTAGGATTGGAAGAAATTGAAACACCGGAAGGAGATTTTGTAAATCCTGGTTTAGATGCCGGTTTGCAGATAGGCGATAATATTCTTGAGGTTAACGGTACAAAAGTAAATAATGCAGGAGAGGTAAAGGAAGTCATTAATGAAATAAAAAATGATGTTAGATTGAAAGTGCAGAGAAAAGATGATATCATAAACATAAGAATAACTCCGGTTATATCTGTAGATGACAATCTATATAAAATAGGTGTATGGGTAAAGGATAAAACTGCAGGAATCGGGACGTTGTCTTATATTGACCCTTCCAATAATACCTTCGGTGCTTTAGGGCATGCTATAACAGACCCTGAAACCGGCACTGTTCTATCTGTCGCACAAGGTGAGCTTGTAAACTCTAAAGTTGAATCCGTAAAGCAGGGCAAAGCCGGTATTCCCGGAGAAATCAAGGGGATTTTTTATGAGTCGGACAAGCCGCTCGGGAAATTAACGATAAATACCGAATATGGAATATTCGGAAAAGCATATGATACAATTAAGAATCCAAGATATGACCAGCCTCTTCAAGTCGGTTATCAGAATGAAGTAAAAAAAGGACCAGCATATATTTTGACGACGTTAGAAGGTGACAAAATTGAGAAATACAACATAACTATTGAAAAAGTCAATCGCCAATCGAAAGCAAGCACAAAAAGTATGGTGATTAAGGTTACAGACGAGAGATTGGTGAAAAAGAGCGGCGGAATAATACAGGGGATGAGCGGGAGTCCTATCATACAAAACAACAAGATCATCGGAGCAGTAACGCATGTTTTTGTAAATGATCCCCAAAAGGGCTATGGCATCTTCATTGAGTGGATGCTAAATTATTCGGATGTCGAATAAACTCGGATAGCACTGGTAATTAGCAAAACTTTCTAATTTCAAAGTATTGAAATATAAATGGAATTTCTTTACTATATTAATCATAGGGAATAATGTACGATGAGAAAGAAAATTATAATAACCTGCGTGAAGCTAAGGGGGGGATTTGTCAATGACAAACAAAATAAGAGTTGGAATCGCTGATGATAATAAGGACTTTTGCGAAATTCTCACAGATTTCTTTGAAACTCAACAAAATATTGAAATTGCATTCACTGCTCATGATGGGATGCAAACAGTAGAAGCAGTATTCAAAGAGAAACCGGATTTATTGATACTTGATATGATTATGCCTTATCTTGATGGATTGGGTGTATTAGAAAAAATCAACAGCATGGAGTTGGAAACCGTACCAAAAACGATTATGTTGTCAGCCGTTGGTCAGGAATCGATAACACAAAAGGCGATAGGTCTTGGCGCTGAGTATTACGTTGTCAAACCATTTGACCTGAATATTCTTGCAAAAAGAATATATCAGCTTTCAGGATATGATCAGAAAAATAATCAATTGAATAAAGAAAACATATCTAAAGCAATTATTACTAAGGATGAATCAAAGAAGAATGATCTTGAAGTTGACATAACGAACATTATTCATGAGGTAGGAGTGCCGGCCCATATTAAGGGGTATCAATACTTAAGGCATGCCATTACTATGGTGGTGGAAGATATGGATCTTCTAAGCGCAGTAACGAAGGAGCTGTATCCTGCAATAGCCAAAAAGAATAATACAACTCCAAGCCGGGTGGAAAGAGCAATAAGACACGCGATTGAAGTGGCTTGGAACCGCGGAAAAATAGAAACTTTAAATAACCTGTTCGGTTATACCGTACATAACGATAGAGGCAAGCCGACAAACAGTGAGTTTATTGCAATTATTGCGGATAAACTGAGACTGGAGCGAAAAGTCAGCTAGTAATGTAATAATAAATGCAGAAATAGGAAGAAATTATGCTAACAAAGGAAAAAATAGATCGAATAAATACTCTTGCCAAAAAATCAAAGCTAAAAACGCTTACACAAGAGGAAAAAAAAGAGCAATCAGCGTTAAGAGAAGAGTATCTGAAGCATTTTCGCGAACATTTCAGAGGACAATTGGAATCAATACAGATTGTGGATGACAAGAATGATTAAAGCCGTGTCGAAAAAGACATAGAAAAGAAAATAGAAAATATTATATGGCAGCGTGATTAAACATTTTTCACGCTGCTTTTAATTTATAATCGTAGTACTACTGAAAGAGAGGTGGACAAACTTGAGAAAACACTACAAACTTTTTATCTTTCCTGCATTAATTGTTATTATTGCAGGAATTTTTTCCGGCTTCAGCGAACAATCATACACTAAAATAGCTGAATCATTGCTGGAGGAGCGTACAACGGTGCTACAAATGGCATATTCTGGAAGGATTGAATTGGATGAGGCGGAGGAAGTATTAAAACGAATAGAAACATATCCTTTATTATCCGAAGATATCGCATATTTGAGGACAGCAGAGCCTACAGAGATTGACATTGTCAAATCAATGGAATTCGTAGAAACGCATCAGAAGAATAAGTTATTTGGATATGTATCACTCAACACCAATATTCGGTGGAATATGAGCGGTTTGAGTGCGGACTATATCAGCGACAATGAATATTCAGTTATCTTAAAATCAACAAAAAGTGGTTATAAGCTTTCAGAATTCAATCCCATTTAGAAGAACTTCATTGAGAACTTCATTTTCTATAGAAATACCAGTATAACTTTTCTATCTATAATAAAAACTATTTATCTTTGAAGAATTATTGGTATAATAGAGTAGCAAAGGTTGAACACAAGCTGAAAGGAGCGCATAGCATGCACCAGGTATATTTAGACTATTCAGCAACTACTCCTGTTAAAAAGGAAGTTTTAGAAGAGATGCTGCCATATTTCACCGAGAAATTTGGCAATCCATCCAGCTTATATGGAATAGGACTCAGTGCAAAAACTGATCTCAACAAAGCAAGGGCAAAGGTAGCTCATCTGATTGGATCTGAAGAGCGCGAAACATATTTCACCTCCAGCGGAACAGAAGCTGATAACTGGGCTGTGATCGGAGCAGCCAGAGCAAATAAATCAAAGGGTAACCATATTATTACTTCAACGATCGAACACCATGCGTTATTGCATACCTGTCAATACCTAGAAAGAGAAGGTTTTGATGTTACTTATGTAAACGTTGACAGTAAAGGACGCATCAACTTGGACGAGCTGGAGAAATCAATCACGGATAAAACCATGCTGATCAGTATCATGTTCGCTAATAACGAAGTGGGAACTATACAGCCAATCAAAGAAATTGCTGAAATTGCAAAGAGACATGGGATATGGTTCCATACAGATGCTGTACAGGCATTGGGTAATATTCCGATAGACGTTAAAGCCCTGGGAATTGATATGATGTCAATGTCAGCTCATAAAATTTATGGTCCGAAGGGTGTAGGGGCACTTTATATAAGAAAAGGCATTATCATACCTAGTCTTCTGAATGGCGGAGCGAAGGAAAACAAGCGCAGAGCCGGAACAGAAAACATGCCGGGTATTATTGGTTTTGGAAAGGCCGCCGAATTAGCGGAAGAAAATCTGGAA
>JAQWBM010000043.1 GCA_028706405.1 Eubacteriales bacterium | reverse complement strand
GACGTCGGCAGACCGGCTCCCGATATAATCATATCTGCGCCTGCCTCAACTGCCGCTTCCACGAACTCCTCATAATGCCTGCTGGCATACATTATATTTGCCGCAATCAAGCCCTTGTTTGGCACATCCTTTATCGCTTCCTTTGCCTCCCGAATATTCCTCTTTAAGGCACGGATATTGGCTTCCTTTGGATTGGTATAAAAATCCGGTTCTAAAAAACCGATCTGCGCAGCGGAAATCACGCCAACACCGCCGCACCTGGCAACGGCAGCTGATAATCTGGACAGGGAAACGCCAATCCCCATTCCCCCTTGAAAGATCGGAATCGGGATGGTAACATCACCCAATGTCAAGGGTTTCAGCTTAGGAGAAGCATCGCCTTTAAGTGCCCTGATTCTCTGTCTTCTGAAGAAATCATGGATCGTATCCAGAGACTGAAGCAAAATAGCTTGCTCTTTTTCATCCAACTCGGCGACCACATCATTGATCATCCTCCAGTGAAAATCTTCATGTTCCTTTACTGCTTCCACGCCTTCTTCCGTGAGTTCAATTTTTACGATCCTGCGATCCTCCGGAACACGATACCGATTGACATATTTTTTTTCAACCAGCTTATTGATTGCAGTTGTCAGGGTGCTCACACTGATCTTTAAGCTTGCTGCAACCTGAGTCATGGTTTTGACCTTGCCCGGACCGATGGCCGCCAGAGTGTGGACCTCGGTGATGGAAAGATTGTGCCGAGAGGAATTCTTTATGGCGTCCTCCTCAATTTTCAAGACGCGGTTAAACAGATTCACCAAAATGTCATTTAATTTTTCCGTTATATTCATTAATCCTCTCCTAATTATCCGATAGCGAACAGGATTTCACACTGGCAAGCTATTTTGTCTCCCAGATATGCAGTGGCTTTCCCGTGACCCGCATTGGACCTGAGGCGTTCTAAAATGACTTCCAGTCGGAGTGTGTCTCCGGGAACTACCTTCCGGCGGAATTTTGCCTCTTTGATACCGCCAAAGTATGCGATTTTGCCACGGTGCTCCTTCATGGATAAAATAGCCACAGCCCCGGCTTGTGCAAGAGATTCTATTATCAAAACTCCAGGCATCACCTTTTCCTGGGGAAAATGTCCCTGGAAATAGTATTCATCCTCGCGAACATATTTCATCGCAACGATGCGTTTTCCGGTTTCTATTTCTACGACCTCGTCAATAAGCAAAAAAGGCTCCCTATGTGGAATTATCTCTTTTATCTTATCTCGATTAAATATCAATTTTCAGCCCCCTTTATTAATAGACAGCCGTTATGCCCTCCGAATCCAAGGGAATTCGACATAGCATAATTCAATGCCTGCTTTCTGGCAGCGCCCGGTACATAATCCAGGTCCAACTCCTCATCCGGAACCAAAAGATTTATGGTTGGCGGGATTACCCCTTCAATAAGTGCATTAACACAAACAATGGCTTCCACCACACCGGCCGCGCCCAAGAGATGCCCTGTCATGCTCTTAGTGGAGCTGACCGGAATCTTGTACGCGGCATCGCCGAATACTGTTTTTATAGCTCTTGTTTCAAACAAGTCGTTGTATGGCGTTCCCGTACCGTGAGCATTGATATAGGAAACCTCCCCCGGCTGGACTCCTGCGTCCTCAATGGCAAGCTCCATAGCTTTTGCGGCACCGAGGCCTTCCGGTGACGGCATCGTTATATGATAGGCATCACAAGTCGTTCCATAACCAACAACTTCAGCATATATCTTCGCGCCTCTCGCAACGGCATGCCCGTACTCTTCGATGATAACGATGCCGGCGCCTTCTCCCATGACAAAACCGTCTCTTTCCTTATCAAATGGTGTGGAGCATCGGTTTGGATCCGTTCTGCCAGATAATGCTGTCATATTTGCAAATCCAGAAAAACAAACCGGCGCGAAAGGAGCTTCTGACGCCCCTGCGATCACCGCATCGGTATAACCATGCTTAATAGCTCGGTAGCTCTCTCCTATAGCATGGGTTCCTGTTGCGCATGCGGTAACGATTCCCAGGCAGCTGCCTGTTGCCTGACATGCAATGGCGATGTTGCCAGCCAGAATATTACCGATAACCGAAGTGACCAGAAATGGCGATACTCTTGTGATTCCCTTTACTAAAGCCTTTTGCACTTCCCCTTCCAGGGTCATGATCCCTCCGATTCCAGAGCCAACCAATACGCTCAGCCTTTCCGGATCGATGTTTTCACCGCTGACCAATCCACTGTCCGCCATAGCTTCCAAAGCCGCAGTTACGCCGTATTGTGAATATAAGTCGGTTCTTCTCGCTTCTTTTTTATCATGAAATACGAAATCTCTGACTTCCGCGCCATTTTTTGCTTTTTGCATTTCCGGATCAAAATGGGTGATCCTTGCAATCCCGTTTTTTCCGGCTTTAATGCCTTCCCAAAAATCCTTTACGTTATTCCCCAGAGGGGTTACTGCTCCCATACCTGTAATAACTACTCTTCTATCCATAACTCTTCCTCTTTCCTTTAAATAGCCATTCCGCCATCGACTCCAAGAACCTGCCCTGTTATATAGGAGGCCTGATCCGCAGCCAAAAATGCCACAGCATTTGCTACATCAGAGGGCTTCCCTGCTCGCCCCAGGCTAATAACTTCCGACATTGATTTCTTCTGATTGTCTGTTAATATGTCGGTCATATCTGTTTCTATAAATCCGGGAGCCACCGCATTCACTGTGATACCTCTTTTTCCAAGCTCCTTGGCGGCTGATAATGTCATTCCTATGATACCTGCCTTTGATGCACTGTAGTTCACCTGTCCGGCATTTCCACGAATGCCTGATATGGAAGAAATGTTTATAATTCTTCCGCTTCTCTGCTTGATCATAAACGGTGCTACAGCCCGTATAAAATAGAAGCTGCCGCTCAGGTTTGCCTGGATAACCTCGTCGAAGTCGGATGCACTCATTTTCATCACCAGTTTATCCTTTGTGATTCCTGCATTATTAACCAGAATATCTATCTTTCCAAATAGCTCCGCCGCCATTTTAGCCGCAGCCTCTCCGTGGCTGGGGTCTGCAACATCTCCTTTAATCAATTCTACCCGCGTACCATATTTTTTCAGATCTTCTGCCGTTTTTATCGCTGCATCCTCATTGCTGCGATAACAAAGAAGCACATCCGCTCCCTGGCGGCAGAATTCCTCTGCCACAGCTCTTCCGATTCCTCTGACCCCTCCGGTTATCACAGCACTTTTCCCTTTCAGCATATTATCACCTCTTTCAAAACAGATTGCCATCAAATTTCTCCGGTTTCCTCTTTAATAATCAAGTCTCTTAATGTGTCCATCGTTTTCATCAACGTATCATAGTCTTCAATATTCATTGTAATCAATTCACCGTTGATCTTTCTTGCCAGACCGGATAAGGTTTTCCCTGCTCCAAGCTCAATAAATGTGCAGATTCCATCCGCTTGCATGTTTTCTATTGTTTCCTGCCAATAAACAGGGCTTTTTGTTTGCTTTGCCATGATCTCCGCCAGCCATTGCCCTTCACCGCCGCTCTGCCCTTCCATGATATCTTTTCCGGTCATATTGGAATATATCTTTACATTGGGCTTTTTTAAATCCGAAGCCAGCAATATTTCATGCAGTTTTGGAGTTACAGGATCCATCATAGAACAGTGAAATGCGGTTCCTACACTTAGCGGGACAGTCTTGACAACGCCAAGCTCTTTGGCTTTTAATAAGAATCTTTTTAGTGCATTCTCATCACCGGCTACCACCGTTTGAACAGGAGAATTGAAATTAACACCCTCCAGGATGCCGTCTTCCCTTGTCACTTCCACATATTCAAGAATGAGTTTCCGTTCTCCGAAAGCTGCGATCATTCCTCCCTTATTCGCACCTTGTGGGTCTTTGCCTGCTTCGCTCATCCAGATTCCTCTTTTTCTGATTATATTAAGTCCTGTTTCAAAGCTTTTAATCGCACCGCTCGCGGTAAGCGCAGCATATTCTCCCAGACTGAAGCCCGCCATACCCGCAATTTCAACTTCATTCAGCAGATTTTGATCCATCTCGGAGAGTTCATCCATAAAGGTTTCGTATGCCGCCATGGTCACAGTGTGAACGCAAGGCTGCGTTACATCAGTCTGTCGTAAAACCTCCTTTGTCCCATCAAAACACCATTCTTTAATATCTTGCCCCGCAAGATCAAATATTTTTCTGGCCTTTATGGAATTGTCATAAAGGTCTTTACCCATTCCCGGGTATTGAGCACCCTGACCTGCAAATAGTAGCCCTATTTTCATAGATCCCTGCCGCCTCCTTAAACATTTCTTCGATCATTTCTTTTGCTGTCTCTTCTTTTTTTATCAGCCCGGCGATTTGCCCGGACATTACTGATCCATTTACTACGTCCCCATCCTTCACTGCCGCTCTCAGCGCCCCTGCGCCCAGCTTCTCTATTTCAGATGGATCTGCATTTCTTTTTTCCATAGCCAGAATTTCTCTCGCCAATCTGTTTTTAAGCACTCTGACAGGATGTCCTGTACTGCGTCCTGTCGCTACCGTGTCAGAGTCTTTTGCTTTTAATATCATATCCTTGTAATTCTGTGATACAGTACATTCTTTGGCTACGAGAAATCGTGTTCCAACCTGTACTCCTGACGCGCCAAGCATGTATGCTGCCGCGATTCCCCGCCCATCGGCGATTCCTCCTGCCGCAATGACAGGGATATTTACTGCATCGGCAACCTGCGGCACAAGGGCCATAGTGGTAGCTTCTCCGATGTGTCCGCCTCCCTCCTGACCTTCCGCAATGACTGCATCCGCTCCGGCACGCTCTACTCTAACGGCAAGCGCAACCGATGCGATAACCGGAATAACTTTTATGCCATGGCTTTTAAATTTAGCTATATATTTACCTGGATTTCCCGCTCCTGTAGTAACTACGGGAACTTTTTCTTCACAAATCACGTCAATTACCGCATCTGTGTGGGGATTCAATAGCATTACATTTACCCCGAAGGGCTTATCAGTCATTTCTCTCGTTTTACGAATTTCACTTCGCACCCACGAAGCCTCTGCATTTCCGCTGGCTATTATACCTAATCCGCCTGCATTGCTCACTGCCGATACTAAATAAGCGTCCGCAATCCATGCCATTGCTCCCTGTATGATTGGATATTTTGTCCCAAGCAGTTCACAAATATTAACCATTGCTTAACTTCTCCTTTATTTGTTTACTAATTTGTGAAACAAATTATAGATCATCTCTACTGCTCACAACGCCTCATTATATTGCTTCAAAAAGTATAGCACCGGCGCTAAGGCCGCCGCCGAATCCGACCAGCATGATTTTATCTCCCGGCCGGACTTTTCCGCTTTTCATTAAATCCGCCAACGCCATCGGTATGCTTGCCGCCGATACATTTCCTGTAGTCCTTATACTCACTTGAAACTTTTCGATCGGCTGCTTTATACGCTGGGCGGCGGATTGTATTATTCTCACATTTGCCTGATGCGGTACATAGTACTTTACATCATCCGCCTTGATTCCTGCTTTTTGCAGTACGGCGTCCATAACTTCCCCTATAGCCCCAACTGCAAACCGAAATACCTGTGTCCCGTTCATATGGATATACGGTTCTTTAGGTTCGTCATCCGCAAACGGTGTATTAAGATATTGCATATCCACGGTAAGGCAATTTGTTACGTCATCGTAATTTTTTACGAAGCTGCTCATGATTCCCTTTTTACTGTCTGAATGCTCAAGGACAGCACAGCCGGATCCGTCTCCGAATAAAACGCAGGTGCCTCTGTCCTCCCAGTTTGTGATTCGGGTGAGCCTCTCAACTCCGATGATCAACGCCCGTTTTATCTTATGGGTCTTCATCAGGGCCTCTGCATTCCATAATCCATATATAAATCCGCTGCAGGCTGCATTGATGTCATAAGCTATAGCATTTTTCAGCCCTAAAGTCTTCTTTACCAAAGCTCCCATGGATGGCACCAGCATATCCGGAGTCACAGTTGCTACCAAAATAAGTTCAATGGAATCCTTATCCATATCTCCCATAGCTTCTTCTGCTGCTTTAACTGCCAGATCAAGTCCGGTTTCTTTTATGGCTATATGTCTTGTTTCTATTCCTGTCCGGTCTATGATCCACTGACTATTTGTATCAACTAATTTCGAAAGCTGTTCATTTTCTAACTTAAATTCCGGCAAGGCTTTACCGGTACTCGCAATTACTATTCCCAAAATAAACCTCCTATGATTTTCATGTCCTATAAATAATCTATAATGCCTAACTCCTTTTAAAATTAATACCAAACGCAAAATTATTTTGATTGTCAAATTATTTGATTGTATTATAAATTTTACGATTACTTGTGTCAAGCTATTTTAAACCATATAATCCGTCATGAATCGATATTGTTAAATTTAAAAAATCCTGTTGAAAGATATCATATTTATGTTAAGATTGTCTCTACAATAAAAATCACACGACTTCCGGCAGACTGAATCGAAGGGTAACGTCTTCCCCGGAAAACTGGAGAAGGGAGTACATATGCAAATATCAACATCCATCTATGATTTCATTACCAACTATCTGGAAAAAGATACAGTTTCCTTTCATATGCCCGGGCATAAAGGATCTAAATTTTATCAGAGGTTCGGATATCACGATTTTCTTGATCGTATTATGGAATTTGATATTACAGAAATACCCGGCGCAGACAACTTGTTTCAAGCGGAAAGCGTTATAAAGGGAGTTCAGGAACAATACGCGAAGCTTTATGGATGCAAAAGATCCTATATCGTGATCAACGGAACCAGCGGCGGAAATATTGCCGCTATTTTGGCTTCAGTGAATAAAGGGAAACAGCTTCTCATGGCAAGAAACAACCATAAATCAGTTTTTAACGCCTTGTCTCTTGGAGGAATACGCCCCGTTTATGTCTATCCGGAAATGATCGAGGAGTATGGGCTCTCCGGATCAATTTCTCCTCTGGAAATCGAGAGACTGATCATAGAAAATCCAGATGTTCAGGCGATAATGTTGACCAGCCCGAATTATTACGGTGTTTGCAGTGACATTGAAACAATTGCGGATATTGCGCATAAATATAAAAAGGTTCTGATTATAGACGAGGCTCATGGCGCTCACCTTCATTTCAGTGAATTTTTACCACCTTCTGCAATCCGTTCCGGAGCAGATATCGTAATCAACAGCACCCACAAAACACTGGGATCCTTTACTCAAAGCGCCGCGCTGCATTACAATTCCGAGCTTGTGGACCCATATGTACTGGAAGACAAGCTGCAATGCATACAAAGCACCAGCCCTTCGTATGTTTTAATGACATCTATGGAAATTACTGCCAAAATTCTTGAACAGCACGGCCAGCTTTTAATGAATGAATGGCTCAATAATTTAAATACATTTTTTGACAGGATCAAAGGGATCTCCGGCTTGCGTACCACGGGGAAAATGGAAGGGCTTGATTGGACCAAGATCAATCTGACAATGGGAGAGTTGGGAATTACCGGCTCCGCATTGGATAATATCCTGATTGATGATTATAATATTTATACTGAATTGTTTACGGGAGACTGGGTCATGGCTTTGAGCGGAATCGGCAATACAAAGGATGACTTTGACCGACTGGCGGATGCCCTGGAGGATATAAGCAGAAAGGCTATAGCTTCAGGTACAAAGATTCAAAGGACAGAAAAAAAAGGTGCGGCTTTAACGCCGCCGAGACAAGCTGTTTTGTTTGAAATCCCTGTTAAACTGAAAAGGGTTAAATTGGAAGACAGTGAGGGAATGATCTGCGGCAAATCCATCATACCCTATCCCCCCGGAATTCCTTTGATCAGTCCGGGGGAGCGTATTGACGCCGATGCCATTGCCTACATAAAGACCTTGCGTGAATTGGGTGAAAGGGTAATAGGGATCAGTGAATCCGGAGAGGTTATCGTAGGAGAGTAGGACATCCGGCTAATCTGGTTTTAGAATTCCTGATTAGCCAGTTTTATTACTCTCCAATCGCTTTTACGATCCTGTCTCCCGTTTCTTTCGTTCCGATCAGCTCATAACCCGGGCTCATGATGTCTGCCGTTCTGTATCCTTGGGACAAAATCGATTTTACCGCTTTTTCAACCTCATTAGCCTCTTCGGACAATCCAAATGTATAACGCAGCATCATTGCCGCTGATAGGATTGTCGCCATCGGGTTTGCCTTATTTTGTCCGGCAATATCCGGCGCACTGCCGTGAATCGGTTCATACAAGCCGAAATTGCCTTTTGCAAGGCTTGCGGAAGGCAGCATCCCGATGGAGCCTGTTATCATGCTGGCTTCGTCCGAAAGGATATCACCGAATATATTGCTGGTAACAATCACATCAAACTGCTTTGGGTTTCGCACCATCTGCATAGCTGCATTATCGATATACATGTGGCTTAATTCGACATCAGAATAATCCTTTGCGACCTCAGTGACAACGCTTCTCCATAATCTGGAGCTTTCAAGGACATTTGCCTTATCAACGCTGGCAAGCTTTTTGTTTCGCTTCATTGCCATATCGAAAGCGACCATTGCTATCCTTCTTACTTCCTCTTCCGCATATTGCTCAACGTCATAAGCGGTCCTTCCAAGTTCTGTATCTTTATAGCCTTTTTCTCCGAAATAGATGCCGCCGGTAAGCTCTCTCACCACAACGATATCTAAACCGCCTTCTATAATTTCCGGCTTTAGAGGACATGCTTCGGCCAGTTCCTCAAACAGCAGAGCAGGACGCAAATTCGCGAAAAGTCCAAGCTGCTTTCTTAATCCAAGAATGGCTCTTTCAGGTCTTTGGTCCCCCGGCAATGTATCCCATTTCCAGCCCCCCACGGCGCCAAGAAGAACCGCGTCACTGGTTTTACATACATCAATGGTACTCTGGGGCAGACAATTCCCAACTGCGTCAATAGCCGCTCCGCCTGCAAGTACGGCAGTAAATTGAAAACCATGACCGTACTTCTCTCCAATCTTATTCATTACCTTGACTGTTTCCTCTATAACTTCCGGACCAATTCCATCTCCGGGAACCAGCGCTATTTTGTAATTCATCCTTTTGCTCCTTATATATTATTCATCTTCCTTCAATTTTTGATTTGTGTAATTAACCAGTCCGTTATTGTCAATAAGTCCTTGTATAAACTCCGGAAAAGGTTCAGCTTGATAAGTTTCCCCTTTGGTAATATTCTTTATTTCCCCTGTTTTTAAGTTCACCTCAACCTCATCTCCCGCATTGATCTTTTGTACAGCCTCTTCACTTTCCAGTATCGGCATACCGGTATTCAAAGAATTCCTGTAAAATATCCTTGCGAAGGTCGGCGCTATGACACAGCTGACACCTGATGCTTTGATTGCAATAGGCGCATGCTCTCTGGAAGAACCGCATCCGAAGTTCTTTCCTGCAACGATAATATCACCTTCCCTGACTTTATCGGCAAATTCAGCATCGATGTCCTCCATGCAATGCTTTGCCAGCGCGTCAGGGTCTGTGGTAAGTAAATGTCTCGCCGGTATAATAACATCCGTATCAACATTTTCACCATATTTAAAAACTTTTCCCATTTCATGTTCCTTTCTGCTAAACGAATATTGTAAATGTGTTCCTGAACAAAACCAAGCGAAGGAAATGCTACAAGTCTTCCGGGCCGGCAATCTTACCGGCTACAGCGGAAGCCGCAGCAACTGCAGGACTCGCCAAATAGACCTCCGAATCAACGTGCCCCATTCGACCTACGAAGTTGCGGTTGGTAGTTGCCACAGCTCTTTCTCCGGCAGCAAGGATCCCCATATGACCTCCAAGACAAGGTCCGCATGTTGGTGTTGAAAAGACAGCTCCCGCTTTAATGAATATCTCTGCATATCCATTTTTGACACATTCCAAGTAGATATCCTGGGTTCCCGGGATAATGATAAGCCTCATGTTCTTTGCTGCTTTTTTCCCCTTCAGGATTTTTGCTGCGATTTTCATGTCTTCCATACGTCCATTTGTGCAGGAACCGATGATAACCTGATCGATCTTAATATTTCCTGCCTCGTCTATTGTCTTCGTATTTTCCGGCAAATGCGGGAATGATATCGTCAGCCTTATTTTTGACAAATCTATCACAAACGTCTCATCGTATACTGCATCTTGATCCGGCTCATATTTTTTAATTTTCTTTTTGAAGGCTTTATTTTTATTCTTATGTTCCTTCATGTATTCTTCCGTCTTCTCATCGACCAGGAAAATCCCGTTTTTGGCGCCGGCTTCAATTGCCATGTTCGCCATAGTAAATCGGTCATCCATAGACAAGTGTTTCAATCCGGAGCCCATAAATTCCATTGATTTGTATAAAGCGCCATCCACACCTATCATGCCGATTATATGAAGGATAACATCCTTGCCGCTCACCCATTTGCTCGGTTTTCCAACCAGTTCAAATTTAATGGCAGATGGTACTTTAAACCAGGCCTTCCCTCTGGCCATCCCTGCTGCCATATCTGTGGATCCGATTCCAGTGCTAAAAGCCCCTAACGCACCATAAGTGCAAGTATGTGAATCTGCGCCTATAACGGCATCTCCCGCTACAACTAAACCCTTTTCCGGAAGCAGGACATGTTCGATCCCCATTTCTCCTACTTCAAAGTAGTTCTCAATATTTTGTTCAACCGCGAACTGCCGCAAAACCTTGCTTTGTTCTGCTGCTTTTATATCTTTGTTTGGCGTGAAATGATCCGGAATCAATGCAACCTTATTTTTAT
Source organism: Eubacteriales bacterium (assembly GCA_028706405.1). Classification (GTDB taxonomy): domain Bacteria; phylum Bacillota; class Clostridia; order Peptostreptococcales; family Anaerovoracaceae; genus Anoxybacterium. Next base: position 11,460 of record JAQWBM010000043.1, on the reverse strand, counting down.
CAAATATTGATTCTGCTCCCATTTTCCTGAATTCTTTAATGGCAACAGGGCCGGTGATATCATTAGCCAATACTATGTCCAGATCGGCCTCGATGAACTGTCCCGCCTTTACTTCCTTCAGCCCGGCATGCGACGCCAGTATTTTTTGCGTCATAGTCATTCCCATAGTCTCGTTTCCTTCCTATACTAGCCCTCCCAATCTGCATGGCAAATTGCAGGCGAACTTAACTTAAATACATTAATTAGAAGTTTCCTTGTCTGTTTTTACATTTATTCCATTAGGTTTTAAAGTCTTTTCATAAATCATCTTGTTTACCGCGTTTATATAAGCACGTATACTGGCTTCAATTACATCTGTCGATAAACCTCTTCCCGCATATATTTGTCCGTCCGAATCACTGATTTTTACAAGAGCATCTCCCAGTGCATCATTTCCCTCTGTTACTGATTGCAGTTGGTAATCCTCTAATTTCAAACCGGTCCCTACTATTTTTTCAATAGCATTGAAAGACGCGTTTATAGGTCCATCCCCTCGAGAGACCTTTTCTAAAGGTTTACCATCTCGTATCATTCTAATTACCGCAGTAGGCGTGATAGTATTTCCGCTGTTAATAACGAAATGCTCGAGAGAATATGTTTTTGGAACCTGAACGGATGCCTTTGCGATCAGTGCTTCGATGTCTCTATCATAAACCTGCTTTTTCTTATCCGCAAGCTCTTTGAACTTTATAAACATACCATCTATCTCTTCCTCCGAAAGGTTATATCCCATCTGCTGCACTTTATCTCTAAAGGCATGCTTGCCGGAATGCTTTCCAAGGACTAAATTGTTTTTGCTCAAACCTACAGATTCCGGTTTCATTATCTCATAGGTTTCTTTGTTATTCATTACGCCATGCTGATGAATGCCGGACTCATGAGCAAAGGCATTCTCGCCCACAATAGCCTTGTTAGGCTGCACCTTTACTCCTGTGATTCTTGAAAGCAGATTTGAAGAACGTACAATTTCATTTGTTACGGTTCTCGTTTCAGCCTGATGAATGTCCCTTCTTGTATTTAGTGCCATAACAATTTCTTCCATTGCAGCATTACCGGCTCTTTCTCCTATTCCGTTCACGGTGCACTCGATCTGAGCCGCCCCTGCTTTAATTGCTGCAAGCGAGTTGGCGACTGCAAGACCAAGGTCATTATGACAATGAGATGATAAAATGACCTTTGACATGGAAGGAGCAAACTCCTGTACCTTCATAAGAAAATCATAGTATTCATCCGGTGTTGTATAGCCGACTGTATCCGGAAGATTGATTGTTGTCGCACCGGATTTGATGACTCCCTCGATGATTTTGGCTAAAAATACCGGATCACTTCTTGTAGCATCCTCTGCGGACCATTCAATATCACTGCAATATTTCTTGGCATACTTTACCATAGCAACGGATCGTTCATATACTTCGTCCGGTGTCATACGCAGCTTGTATTCCATATGAATAGGCGATGTTGCGATAAAGGTGTGTATTCTCGGAGAAACCGCATTGGAAAGTGCCTCCCATGCTCTATCGATATCCTGTTCAGCTGTTCTTGCCAAGCTGGCAACGGTGCAGTCTTTAAGCGTCTCCGCAATTGTTTTTACTGACATAAAATCTCCTGGGGAAGATATGGCGAATCCGGCTTCGATAATATCAACCTTCATTTTTTCCAATTGTTTAGCCATTTCAACCTTTTCTTTCAGGTTCATGCTGCAACCCGGAGATTGTTCTCCGTCTCTTAAGGTTGTGTCAAAAATTTTGATCGTTTTAGTCATTGCTTTTTCCCTCCTGATTTGGATTGATGCTTCAGACGAATTCTACTATTGAATGAAAAAATTCCATTCCGGCTAAAGCCGAGGAATTTACGTAAAAAAATCCCTGAAGCTTCTTGTAAGCTCCAGGGACGATATAATTCTACCGCGGTACCACCCTGATTACTGCATAGCAGTCATCTCATCGGATTCCAACAAATCCTTGGTCTTGATAACGGAACCTGCCGGGACACCTTAATAGCTTGCGTGTTAGGGCGCCTGCTCAAGAGCGAGATCATCTTTTCTTTCGTATCGGTTTGCAGCAACCACCGACTCTCTGTAACATTTTACGAAAAAATGAAAACTCCGTCATTGCATTTTTTTAATAATTATTATTAGTATATTAAATACCATTCATTTTGTCAATCTTTTTTTGTTGATTTTGTGTTTAATGAAGATTGCAAGTTTAATTGCCGCCCCCCTTGCCACATCAGGAAACCTTGAGGGCGCTGAGTTGAGAAGGCGATTGATAGTCGAACTGCCTTCCCCGCTTGCCTTTTTCAGTTTGTTTCTGGCGGCTTTAAGAGCCAATTCCAGAATCCGGGATCCCTTCATTTTCTCCTGTTTCTTTTAGTTGCTATATTGGCATCGGTTTTCCGTTAGCTTACGTATTCTTCGTCATCCAGTCCTTGGCGTAGGAGACAAAGATGCTTGATACGGTGTCGTCCTTCTGCTCCGGGTGCGTTGCAATTCCAAGCTCTCGATAGAACGGCTGCTCCAGCTCTTTGACCAGGCAACCCTCCAGCTGGTTACTGTTGAGACATGCTTCAGAGAGAATCGTTACGCCCAGTCCCGCTTTAACCATGGCAATGGCGCCGTTGCTATCCATCGCACGCATGCGGATGTTAGGCGTGATCTCATAGTGCGAAAAAAAACGCCCCAAATCGTACTGAAGCCCCTCTCTTGGCAACACGAAATACTCATGCTTGACATTCCCCAGGGGGTAATGGTGCCAGTTCTTTGCCGGATGCTCCGCCGGGAGAAATGCATAGTAACGATCCTGTATCAAAGGCAAATAGGACAGCTCCTTGCTCTGCGGCCTGGGAAGAAACGCACAATCGAGTTTCTTTCCCAACAGCATCGTCTCCAGCTGCTCATAATCTGTGTCAACAAGGTCAAAGTCGATGCTCGGATAGTTCCCCAAAAATTCCTTGATGATATGGGGCAGCCAGTTGGCCGTTGCGGAGCAGAAGGTGCCGATGCATAATTTACCTGCGACCATATCGGTGATCGCCATGGCTTCCTCTTGCAACTCCCGTTCCTCCCGTGCAATGCGGGTAATCACCGGCAGCAGGCGCTTTCCGTTTTCCGTGAGCGTAATCCCCTGTCTACCCCGGTGGATCAGCTGGAAACCCAGTTCTTGCTCCAGACTTTTTATGATGTAACTCACGCCGGACTGGGCGTAGCTCAGCTCTTCCGCCGCTTTGGTAAAGCTGTCCAGCTCGATCACCCGAAGTAGCACCTGATACTTGCTGATTGTCATCGCCGCATAACCCTCCTATCTTTCTTTTAGTATAAACCGATCAAAGGGATCTGGCAAGCGTATAAGCCGCTGTAACGGCGCTCGAAACATTGCCGACCTTTGCGCCGTCTCCGATCTCATACACTTCGATTCCACTGCCATACAACACCCCGGCCATGGCCGCATCCGCTTTGAAGCCGGTAGAAAGGATCACTGTATCTGCTGGGGTTGTCATCTGCGATTCATCCGAAATTCTGCTGGTGACAACTCCCTCTTTCTCAATGGCTAGAATCTTACGCTCCCCTAGAATAGTCACCCGATGGTACGACAAGAGATCGCGCAGCATTTGGCCGTTCATTAGGGGCACAAAGGCTCCTGTTTGCAGAATATCCTTTTCCTGCACTATGATGGTGACGTGTTTGCCTTCCTCCGCGTACCCATAGGCTATCTCGCAGGCAACGAAACCGCCGCCGATGACCACAACCCGCTCTCCTATGGGCTGTACGCCCTCCAAGGCCTTGACTGCGTCCACAACATGCGGGCCATCAGCGCCCGGAATCGATGGGATGTTAGGCTGCGCACCCACCGCCAAGACAGCCACATCGGGTTTGCGCTTCGCGATATCTTCAGCAGTCAGCGCTGAATTGAGATGAATCTCCACATTGGGCAGCCTCTCAAGCTCCTGCTGGTACCAATCATTCAGCTCCAGAAGCTCCTTTTTGAAGTCATGCACCCCGGCAGGGAGTAGACGGCCGCCCAAATGGCCACTCTTTTCATGCAGTTCCACCTGATGGCCGCGCAACGCAGCAGTCCGGCTCAGCTCCATGCCCGCCACGCCGCCGCCAACGACAAGAAGCTTCTTTTTTTGAAGCGCAGGCTCCAAGCCAAAGCTATGCTCCCGTGCGCCCTGAGGATTTACGGCACAACCAACGCGCCCGCCAACAAGAAGCCTTCCGATACAGTTTTGATTGCAGCCGATACAGGGACGGATTCGCTCGGGGCAGCCCACCTCCACCTTCTTGGGAAGCTCTGAGTCGGCTAGGGACGGCCTCGCCAGAACAATGGCATCGATAATGCCGTCCTTAACGGCGTTCTCCGCCAAGCCCATGCCGTTCATCCGGCTGCCGCAGAGGATGGGAATCGTCACCACCTTCTTGGCTGCGGCGGCCAAATCAAGCACATGGCCTTTTGGCATGTAAGAGGGCGGCGCGGCGTAGTAGAAGGAGTCGTAAACGCCGGCATCTACGCTGAGACAGTCGTAGCCGTAGGCTTCCAGCATCTGCGCAATGCGGACGCCTTCCTCCAGGCTACGGCCCACCTCGCCCTCTCCGGTTAGTGTTGCCTTATTGAAGTCCTTCATGTAGGATTTCAGTCCCAGGCGCATACTCAAGGCAAAGCTTGTACCACAAACCTGCTTGATCCCTTCGGCGATCTCTTTTGCTACACGCATCCGGTTTTCGAGGCTACCGCCGTATTCATCCTCTCTCTGGTTGGTCATTGTCATGGCAAACTCATCCAGAAGGTAGCCCCAGTGCATGGCGTGAATTTCTGCGCCTTCAAATCCGCAGCTTTGCAGAAAAGCCGCACCGTTTACCACCAGCTCAATTTTTCGCTTCACCTGATCACGGCTCAGCGCGGGTGTCAGCTTTTCGGGACTAAAAAAATCCGGCAGTGGCGAGGGTGCAAAGCAGCCGGGCGTGTTTCGCCCGCGCCCCATGGAGATCTGCGGAAACATCTTTGCGTTGTAAAAGGAAAGTCGTTCATTCAACTCCTTGGCCGTGCGCATAAATTCCTTGGGCGCCTTCATAGGCCATTTGCTGTCGTAGGGATGCACCGGGTCGATTTCCGCGTCGGGGTACAGCGCCCCGCTGAAAATCAGACCGAAGCCGCCCTTGGCGCGAGCTTCAAAATAAGCTAGGCCATCGAGTGAAAATTCCCCATACGGACCATAAAGAGAGGGCAGGGTCAATGGCCCGGCGGCAAAGCGGTTTTTGATTTCTACCGATCCGATCTTCATCGGACGAAGTAAATTCGGATATGCCTTATTCATGAAAATCACTTCTTTCTATTATAATGATTTTAGTGTATCGAGTCTTGCGCAAGGGTGCAAACGGGAATTTTTGATGCATTGCATCAGTTTTTTACCGCTTTACTTGGCGCACCTTTCTTGCAACGAAGCAATCTCCTGCCGCAATTTTACATCCTTTTCGCCTCGCTCTTCTTTATAACACTGAAATTGATAGTCAGTCATAAGCTCATCACCTACATGTTCAGTATGTACGGGTTGCATGTTTATACCTCCAGTACACCATGCAAAAACATCATGACCACCCGTAATGAACTGCACCCCAAATGTTAGTTTTATTGTCTAACATTTGGGGTGCAGTTCATAAAACGGGTGGTCATGATTTGCACCCTTCCCGACTTCGCAGGGGGGTGACATTTTCAAAAGTTATTGACATCATTTTTTGTTGATTTTTCGTATCTTACATATTTTACATAAGCTTAACATAAAGCCGGGCTTACTTATTAATTCACCTTTAGAAGTCGAACTGTTTTTGACGATAAAACAATGGAATAACAGCTTCAGAGCTTTTCCGCCGGGATGATCTTCTTAATTCTTTTTTCTAAATTTGGTCGATTTAACCATATCTGGGTCCCACAAGTATTGCACTTGATACGAAAATCCATCCCTGCCCGCAGTATTGTAAAACTGTTCCCGCCGCAAGGGTGCGGCTTTTTCAGTTCCACGACATCCCCAACACTAAGTTTAAGAGGCACTTAACTTTCCCCCTCTGTTAAAAAGAATCTCAGCCAGTCTACCTGGAAAGCGCCGCATCGGTATGTTTTCAAAGGAAACAGTCCGGACAAAGTGTATATATTTCCACGAAAATATACCAGACAGACTCTAAGTTACTTTGTGATTTTATCAATTCCCATATATGGTCTAAGCACTTCCGGGATAACAACAGACCCATCCGCCTGCTGATAATTTTCCAGGATGGCGGCGCATGTCCGCCCAACTGCGAGACCAGAGCCATTCAGCGTATGAACAAACTCCGGCTTCCCTTTTGCTTCCGCACGGAATCGTATGTTTGCTCTTCTGGCCTGATAACTTTCAAAATTGCTGCATGACGAAATTTCAACATATTTTCCATAGCTTGGCATCCAAACTTCTATGTCATAGGTCTTTGCGGATGAAAAACCCAAATCTCCTGTGCTTAAACAAACAACCCGATATGGGATTTCCATCCGTTTCAGTACTTCTTCCGCTGCATTCACCAGAGATTCCAACTCCTGACAGGACGTTTCCGGACTGGTAAACTTTACCAGCTCAACCTTGTTGAATTGGTGTTGCCGAATCAATCCTCTGGTATCTCTTCCGGCAGAGCCGGCTTCCTTTCTGAAGCATGGGGTATAAGCGGTATAGTAAATCGGCAATTCTTCTCCTTCAATGATTTCATTCATCCTTAGATTTGTAACCGGTACCTCGGCGGTCGGAACCAGGAAAAAATCTTTTGCCGGAATCCAGAACATATCCTCTTCAAACTTAGGCAATTGACCGGTACCCGTCATCGAATCCCTATTCACCATGAAAGGAGGCAAAATTTCTGTATATCCGTGCTCCTGAGTATGCAGATTCAGCATAAAGTTGATAATAGAACGTTCCAACCTTGCCCCCATACCCTTATAAACTGTAAACCTGGCGCCGGAAATCTTAGCTGCTCTTTCAAAATCCAGGATGTCTAAATCCTGGCCAACATCCCAATGAGCCTTAAACTCAAAATCAAAGGCTCTTGGTTTTCCCCATTTCCGAACCTCTAAGTTGTCCTCTTCACTTTTTCCTATCGGTACATCCGGGGACGGAGTATTAGGTATGTTTAAAAGAGCATTTCTAAGATCCTGCTCCACTTCGCTGACTTCAGCGTCAAGGCTTTTTATTTTCTCGGAGAGGGTTTTCATTTCCCTCATCAGCTCCGAGACGTCTTTCCCCTCTTTTTTTAGCTTGGGAATTTCCTTTGAATCTTGATTTTGCTTATTCTTCATCTGCTCGACTGTTGCAAGAATGCTTCTTCTCTTTTCATCAAGCTTCAGTACATTATCAATTTCAAAATTTCCTTGTCCACGTGATTCTACTGATTTTTTCACTAAATCAAATTCTTCACGAATTCTTTTAATATCTAACATTTCTCTCTCCTCTGCGCACCTCTCCGTATCTTCAGGGCAAAGGTCAGGATGGCGCCATACAGGAATTGCCCGGCTTTAACTGGATGGCAATTCTTCAGTTACAATATATTTTTCTTATATTCAAAGTACGTATCTATCAATTGATTAACCTTCTGCTGCATTTCGATCTGCAAAGCCGAGGCTTCCTCATAATTTCCCTCATCCAAGGCCATTTTAACCCTTGTAAGCAAAGATTTCTCCATGATTTCATCTTTTCCAAGATACAGCCGCAATTCCTGAATGAGCTTCCAGTTATGCATATCGAAATCAGTGCAGTCAGAATCTGAATGAAGCTTTTTGCATTCTCTGACTAACTCCATGGTGTTCGGTATGATTCGATTATGAAGCTCGGTCGCCCATGAGGCAATAGTTGCTTGCTCATAGGATTCCAGGGTGAGCGTATCAATTACTCCTGTTCTATTCAGCAAAATCTTCAGCTTCTCGGGATATTTGTGAAAAGCACGCAGATTTTCCCATACTGTAGCGGGTGCTTTCCCAAAAAATCTTTCTCGTTCTTCCACAGTATATTCGTCAAATACATCTTTCTCACTTCGATATGCCCGATCCTTGTCCATATAAAAATCTTCTTCGCCGCATTTCTTTGATAGAGAAGCTTCAAGATCCTTTGGATTCTTTTTAGCCTTAAGTGCAGCTGTTATACCGTCCAGCATAGCTAAGTATGATGAAGCCAACACCAAATAGGTGTTGCTTTTCGGGTTTGGCGAACGAAGCTCAAATCTTGTGGAAAGAGAATCCTTCATATCTCTGACCAATCCGACTAAAACGGTTCTGTTTCTCGATGGGATTTCAGCCGAATGCCCGATGGACGTAACTATGCAAACGGGTGCTTCAAAACCCGGTTTTAGTCTGTTGAGCGCATCATTGGATGACGCAATAAAAGGATTCATCACCTCGTAGTTTTTTAATATCCCCATCAAAGCACCAAATCCAATTGGATTTAAGAATTCCTCTTCTATTGCTTTTGGAGAAAATAGATTAACAATCCTTCCATTTTTCAGCCTTGCAGATACTCCCATATGAGTATGTTCCCCGCTGCCCACAACTCCCTCCATCGGTTTAGCCATAAAGGTTACATCCAGGCCATGGAAGCGAAAGATGTCCTTCACCACGTATTTTACCTGATTCTGATTATCAGCCGCTTGAAGCGCGGTACTGTATTCCCAGTCGATTTCAAGCTGCTCCATAACGTGATCGTATTCGCCGGAATTCCCCATCTTAGCTTTAATGCCGCCGACTTCTTTGTGACCCATTTCTACCTTAAACCCATATCGATCCAGAATTAAGAGGGATTTCTCCAGCGCGGTCCGGACTGGACCTATGGTACGTTTCCAATACTGTTCCTTTAATATCTGAGAAGTCGAAAGCTGCTCCCTGTCTGCCCTGTCATCCGGAGTCTTTACCCAAAATTCCAATTCCGTTGCAGCCGTAAGAATAATCTCCTCAATATCTTCAACTGATGGGATATCCAAATACTGAAAAACATATGGATTTTCCGCAAGAAGTTCCCGAAGCTCCTTCTTAAATGCACTGACCGCGTTCCGAAGAATTACTCTGGAGCCTACTTCGGTTTTGTCGTTATGGATCAGGAATGACGGGATCCTAAGGGTTCCCACAGGAAGCTTTGTATCCTCAGTGATGTGACCGAAATTATAATCAACATACCAGTTCACACTTAAATCCGGTATTATATCAACTTTTGCGTTATTAAGCTCAGCAATTCTTGGAAGCACTACGCTGGAGCCGTCCGTCTGAACACCTTGTAAGAAGTACTTTTTCATGTCTTTTATGAATAACTCTACAGGTATTTTTTCATCCGTATCATGACCTCCTATGTCCAGTCCGACGAGAGATACAAATTTTACTTCCGGATGCTGCCTAAGTAAGCTTTTAATTTCTTCTTCCGTATGTTTTTCTGCGGGGATAGTAAACAGCATTCTGTCTATCATCATAACGGTCTCAGCTCCTCTCTATAAACAAAACTCTCAGCATAGTATTATATATTTTTCTATGCCATTTTACCAGTACATAATTTCAGATGCTCACGTCTGTTTGCTATTTAACACTTCCATTAAAAACATGTTCTCATTATTCGAGGAATCCTTGAATCATTGAAAAAATAATAATCAATAGCCTACCATTGGAATGTGATTTTACCATAGCAGGCTATTGTTGTATGTTTTATTCTGTTTTGGACTTGCTTTTTTTATTATGTTTATTTTTTTGCGGCGGTTTTTCTTCTTTTAGCAAATCCAGAAGCTTCTCGCAGGTCACCTTCTGAGCGTAACTTGAAAGCGCAAGCTGCAGCGCGGTTGCTGCCAACTCTTCTTTAGTACCGTTTTCATCCAGCTGCTGTAAAGTTTCATTGAATACTCGATCTATAATATCCAGATATTCTTCATAAAAGCTTTTGGAATCTAAGATATTTGACTGAAGCTTTAACAGCTCATCAGTTTTTCCCACACTTAAGATTTGCTTCAAGGAACACACTGCTGTCAGGTAAACCAAATGTTCTCTCGTATATTTTTTTCCATTTGCCCTGGGTAACAGCCCAATTTTTATGTAGTTATTGATCATTGCACCTGTCAGCAATGTCTCTTCCGATTGTAAAGGTTGCTGCCGTTTCATATAACTTAACACCTGGTCTCTGTATAGTTCCATGTCCGGCAATCTATCCCAAGCCTCCGGTCGTTCAATAGAAAGCTTTTCTGTCAGGTCAGCCAATTCCTTCATGCCAGTCTCCTTAAATCATTCTTTCGTTGTAATAATTTTACCACAGAATGGCAAAAATTATAATGTATCCATAGGAAATTTTTGACCTGTTATAGTATAAATATATTGAAATGTGGCATACTGTGTAATATAATAATCAATATTACATTTTGTAATATTTAATTCTGAAAGGGGTGTTCAGAAGTGATTTCAGTAGGTATTTTTGGAGATTCAGTTACCAAGGGAGTGGTTTTCGATGCGGTAAAGAATAAGTACAGTCTGATTAAAGAAAGCTTTGTCAACATTATGGAGCGTCAACATAGTCTCTCCATAAAGAATTATTCCAGATTTGGCTGTACCATACCGATTGGCATCAAAATATTAAAGCGGCATGCAGCCGAGCTGAACAAGTTCAGTTATACTATACTGGAATTCGGCGGCAATGATTGTGATTATAATTGGGCAGAGGTTTCAGAAAAACCACATCAGCAGCATCTATGCAATACTCCTATCACTATTTTTTGCGATAAATATAAAGAGCTGATCGATTTCATTTTAAAGCATGGAGGCCGGCCTGTGCTTCTCAATCTTCCGCCCATCGAGCCAAAGAGGTATTTTAATTGGATCACCAAAGGATATCACAAGATAAACATCCTGACATTTCTCGGAGAAATAGATACCATTTATAAATGGCAGGAAATGTACAGCACCGCAATCGAAAAGCTGGCAACTGAAATGAAAATACCATTGATCGATATACGCTCAGGTTTTTTAAGCAAAGATAATTATAGCGATTATTTATGCGTTGATGGAATCCATCCAAATGAAAAAGGTCATTTTCTTATCTTCAAAGCGCTTCAAGAAAAAGCAGCAAAGGGGCTGATTCCATAGGAATCGCCCCTTATTCATTGATTTCTTTTTTTATATCACATTTTGATCCAGAACCACTTTATGATTCCGGCACTGCTTGACGATATCCTGTTGCTCTACAGTGTTTCATCACTTGGAACCTGCGGATTAATATCTGCCGGTTCTTCCGGCGCCAACATCTTCAGATAGGATTCCAGCTCCTTCAGATATCTTCCGTAGGATGTCCAGTCACCGTTTTGCTGCGCAGTAACAGCATTATCATAGGATTCATTAGCAAGACGAATCAGGTTGTTTAGACTGAGATCCTCACTGTCACCGCCATCTGGCTCTTCAG
>JAQWBM010000042.1:20997-22713 GCA_028706405.1 Eubacteriales bacterium | reverse complement strand
ATGCGACACTTGTAAAAGCTGACGACATTTTCTGGTTTATATCCTTTAGGCCGAAAGCCCCGTACCCCGCTGTACTCGCTGCTGATTGCTCGACTTCAAATTTCAACAAGGAATATGCGCTAACATTTATCATATTATTTGTTACATAAGTACGCCTAGCGGTAGACGTAGATGTTGCAGTTGCCGTAAGAATCATTTCAGTAGCAGGTTTTGACTGTTCACCATCAAGTAACGCAAAGCCCGCTACCCAATTACCTGTTTTAGCAGTAAATTCCTCGCCTTCCCAATACAATGCTCCCGAAGGCACACTGGAAAAAACCTTCCGATTCACGCCGCCATAACATCGGTATTGCTCCTTGATCTGCCGATTAACGCCGCCAAGGCCCCTGTACTGATCTTTAATCTCCCGGTTGATGCCGCCCACGCATCTATAGATGGTCATGATTATCACCGCCTATAAAGGCAGGGAGGGCGCGGATTAAGTTACCGCAATACCCCCCCCCATTTACATTTTATGGTATTTGTCATGTCAGTTACCTCCGAGGATATTGTCAGCCTGTTCTTGGGTAATCCACCCTTTCACTACCGCCGCACTTACGACTTCGGGATTGCCTGTTTTTATGTACAGCCTTTTGATTGTTTCAAACATTGTTTACACCCCCAAGCTTTCTAATACAAAGATATCAACGGTTTCCTGCAACGATTCCATCTGCTTTTCAGTGTAGGTCTTCTGTGCCATTGTTACTGTATAGCGTTCTTCGGTAACTTCCGGGTTTGTTCCATCCGCCGGTGTGACGACGATGGGTATCAAGGCCATGCCCGCCCGCAGGCTGTAGTCATCGTAAAAATACTGCGGAATCGTGACGCCTCCGTTTCCGTCCGGGACCGGTTCTCCCGATACAATAATCCGTGCCGTGTTGGTTGCTGTAAAAAGCGCGTCCAAATTGTCGAAGCTATTCCCGGATTTTACGAAGTGAAACTCCAAAGTATCTCGGTTTGCTCCCTGGAAAAAGCGGCTTTGTCCGTTGATCTGCACTACGTCAATCGTAGTCCCGTTTGATAGTGTGATTTGATTCATTGGTTTTACCTCCTGTTCTATTCCAACCATATTTTGTAGGCATTAACCCAAACGGTCGGGGAACTACTTCCGCTGCCCGTCCCGATTTTGATGTAATGCGACCCTGTAATCGCACTTATCTCAAGTTCTGCGGTCATCATAGACGACGGCGAATCGTCTAACACTTTACCGACAAGATTGTTGCCGGGATATGCGTTCACCGATTTCGAGTCACCTGCAGCTAGCGAAACCCACCCATTGGAATTGTCGTTGCTTTGATATGTGATTTTTAGTTTTGTAAAATTCGTTAAGTCGATTAAATTATTAGTCACGAACATCCCGTCATTTGAGTACGGGGGACTTGCAACATAAAGATTATCCGCATTCTTTGTTTCAGTAGCGGTTCCTTTTGTAGTTACGCCTAACCAACCTCCAGTGACATGAGATATTTCGTCACCATAGTTATATAGGACCCCATCGAACGATAAAAATACTTTGCGGTTTACACCGCTGTAACCCCGATACTGCTCTCTGATTGTACGATTGACGCCGCTTAAACCTCTGTGCTGCGCTTTGATCTGGCGATTCACGCCGCCATACCCTCTGAAGATTGTCATAGCAGCGCCCCCTTAATAAACCTGGTGCTGGGCACCTTCGGC
>JAQWBM010000042.1:0-20897 GCA_028706405.1 Eubacteriales bacterium | reverse complement strand
CCAAGGCCAGCGGCTACCATTGCATCAGATACGGCCTTTTCGCTTGGGACTTTATTTGTTGCGCTACCCAAGGATTGCGTAACATCCGATATTCCATCTAAAACAGATTTATTGCTATGTGCATGTCTGTCGGCTACAGCGCCCGCAAGATTGGCATTCGTCTGGTTGTAGGTGTCAAGCAGCACCTTATTTAAATGGGTATGCCTTGCCGAAGTATTGCTTGTCACCTTTTCTTTCTCCGTGTTGTCGTAGTCGTTTGTTGACAGCCCTTTGCCTAAAGCCTTATCGACCTTTCCGTCAAGCGCAGATTGCGTAGCTGTAGAAATAGACTTATTTGCGTCGGAAGTATTGTCAACATTGCCAAGGCCCACCTGAGATTTTGTCACAGAATGGGGATTTGAGGCGCTGTTTTTGTGGGCATCAAACTCCGCCTTGGTCGCCTGCAGGCTGTTTGTTACATTTCCAAGCCCAACCTGGGCGCTTGTCACCGAATGAGGGTTGGATTGATTCGTCACATGGGAAGTAAACAACGTGACCATCGCCTTGATCTGCTTCCAAACAGTGAGCGCCGGAGAGGAGGGGCTTGACGGGTCTTTTAACTCTGGTATTTCTTTTGAGCCTATTGTTTCGGCCATACTACTGCCGCCGCTCGACCCGTCCTCACTGAAATTGAAATTTAGATTTCCTGTCCCGATCCCACCCTGCTCCCCGTTGTCGTGAGTTGCGTCAGGATCGAACATTTTCATAACTTTATCTAAGTCTGCACTTAACACTTCCGGACCCATGCCGTCCTTTGACGGCTGCCCGGCTGCCCCGTTAAATACTCTTGTTGGTTTGTACGTCATGTTAGCAACACCTCGTCTTTCATAATATTTGGCAGTACCAAGTCAGATTCTTCAAAAATGAATCCGATCCCTATCAGCGTGACCGGATCATCAAGATTATTATTTATTAACTCAATTTGAAAAGCGTTTGAAGCCCTCGAAACCTCCACCATCTTAATTACGGATTCGCTGAAACCCCATATAGCCCCCCAATCTCTTCCGTAAACAAGCGATTCTGCCAGATCAACTTCGTCGACATGGTATTCCTCATACCCCATGATTACATTTATGTCGATGCTGGATTTCGGTTCGCTGTTTTGTTTGAATACCAACCCCATAAACCGGAGATTCTTCGTGGATAAGATATTGCCAAGCGCATAGTCTTTGGTTTTCACATGAAATTGAATAGGCCTTTTCTCGCCGGTGTCAACATCGATATCGGAGTAGCCGTCATTTGCCTTTAAAAGGAAATTCTTTGAGGCAAAATACAATTCTTCTGGATCAGGCAGCCACTGATTGACTATCCAGCCCGTCTTGATTGTGAAACTTTTTGTGTCCCACTCATATTTCAACACCTTATCATTCTTTTCGCCGTCAGTGTTGTATGCCAGATAGTAAACATTGTCATAGAAAACGCCCCTGCACATTTTTCTATCCTTAATGGAGCCCATGGTCTTTTCAACTCTATTTTCGGTAATCTTTTTAATGATGTCTTTTCCTTGAATCAAAACAAGATCGCTGCTGAGGATGGAGGCGCTGACGGTGTAAAGACCGTCTTTTCCAAGATAGGTAAATGAGTAAGGCGTTAATGCAAGGCTTTCGTGGCATACGCAGCCATAAGGGAGGTTGAGAGGCCCCCACCTGGCATCCTTGAGCGGGGTTATTCCATCCCATGCGTACCATCCGTTCTCGTAGCTTACAATAATAGAGTCTGACAATACTCCAATTGCAGTAATCTTCCCGTACCCATTTGCCGGATAGACTTTATTGATTGCCGAAGCGAAATAGGCCGGGTTTCCAATTTCGCCATAATAAAGCCCGTTGTCATCGGGATTTCCGGCAGCAAATACCCTATACGATCCAGGATGAACGACAAACATCGTGCATTTCTTAATCGGGGTTAAATCGTTGTCGTTATCCTTGCCCTCCTGAGTGACCTCATAGGTTGCGGATATCCCTGTAACTGAAGGATCAAAGTACCCGTTCACAGATAGCCCTGCCGCATCTTTCGTGAATCTGACTGAGTTGCTCACTTTTGTTTTGGTCCAGCCGGTAGTAGTTACCGCCATAATCTTATCAATTATTTCGGGCACCGTGTCAGTGGAAGCAATAGCGCAAGTGAAAGTGACGTCGTTAAGTATGATACTAACCGTTCCTGCTGCAGCCGCTCCTTTTGTGATTGTGAGCAAAACAATCTCTTTCTTTGAAGGATCATGGGCCACTACCTTGGCGACCACATTTGACGAAAAATATCGGACGTCGGTAACATCTTCCCATTTCACTGTATCGGTGTAGTCCTGTGTTTTTAAGTCGATGGACCCAAAGTCTGACTTCGCCTTATAAAAATTCCCTATCGTACCGGTTGCGGAATGATTGTTCTTTACGACCTTCCCCGTGGAGATTGTCACAGTACCAAGATCGGAGGCAAAATTAAAATCTCCCCAAACATAAAGCTCAGAACCGTCACCGAAATATAGCCGTTCGTACATCACAAAGGGATAAATTCTCTTTGCGTTAACTGTAAGTGTAATCTTTTCAGTTAACGTTCCGTCGTTAATGTCCACGTCATAAACCTTGCCGCCTTTGACAAGGCACCTCTTATATGTGCTCCCGATTGTCCACCGATACCCATCTGTTATATCCGCAGCGTAAGAAGCTTCATTGATTTTGGTGCACCCTTTACTTGTCTGAATCCCCTTGACTTCTGCGCTGTAATCGGCGCACTCCGAAAAGGCAAGCTCGGAATCCTTAATGGATATTGCGGCAATAGAATCATTGAGTCCCCCGGATAAATCCGCATATATTAATTGTGAAAGCATCCCACTACCTCCTTGGCGGCATACGCCTTCCTCTGCTTGCTTGTCTATTTATTGCGCTGTTTGCTTCGTCCATGGCCTCCCTGAACTGCTGATAGAAAGATACTGCGTCACTGTCTGTTTGCCCGAAAAGCCTTGCCCGGATCTTTGAAGCAAGGAAAAACGGAATACAGTCTTGATAGGCTGCGGGTATCGGAAGTTGTTCTGTGGATGTTGACGGCATGGAAGGCATGGAGTAGTAGGCGACCTGATACGAACCATTGTCCTTAAACTCAATAGAATTGTCACTATCGACAGAATATCCATAATTCGGGCTTATGCTTGAACCGGTTGAATCTTGCACATCAACAAGCAAAACGAGTTCTTTTGTGAAGTTGTACTTCTGCCCCTCGACAGCGTTTTCAAATGTGTCGGTAACCTTCTTCCCCGCCTTGTAGTATTTTGTTACGATCTCTCTGATTGCATCTTTTACCCAATTAAAGCTCGTTACCTCATTGAGTTGTATGCCGGATATCGTCTGTGCGCTTATCCTCAATTCGTTTGCGTTCATAAAATACCACCTCCGATATAATGAGTCCTCTTATACCCGTCGTATGTTTCGTCTCTTTCGACCGCCAGAGATACGTCCTTTGCGGTTTCATAGCTTGCGCCTTCAAGAATGTTTTTGAAATTTTTCGCATTTTCGGCGTCGATTCTGGCGTTTTCCTCTTTCATTTTTTTGTATATCATATCGCCGTGCATGGCTAGGTTTGTCTCTCTGCACAGTTGTAATGTTCTGTAATCAAGTTCGCTGTAGGGCACTTTGAAACAATAGGTGTCAAAGCCCTTGTTGTCAGAAGAATGAACCTCAAATGCTCCCCGCAGCGTGTTGTAGCAAATAAAATACCCTGGCTCAATATCTTTGATCCTCTTTGAAATGTGGTAAACATCATTCTCAATAAGCCTTAGCCAAGGACGAGTTAATAGAACCATATCTATATTACTGTTCATGCTGTTTTATCCCCCTCTAAAAAACAGGGGGAGGGGCCGTAGCCCCTCCCGATTATTTATTTGTTATTCTCAGCCCTCTTCTACGATGCCGGTGATGATAGCCTGACCGCCAGGTCTTTTGCAGATTAATTCTGCATACAGGGCCATCGTCGCCTCGTAAGCCGCTTTGTTTGCAATTCTCGTAAGAATTGCGCCGTCGGCGTCGAGCCAGTCCCAATCTCCGAGCTGCGCAAGCTGGAAGTCGTTCAGATTGATAAGCGCCATAGTATTTGCCATGAAATACTTCTCGGCCGTGATCGGAACGCCATTGTAGGAGATCAGTTTGTATCCTCCGTCAACCTTCATGATTTCCGGGTTTCTCTTGTAGGTGTTCTGCTCATTTACATAAGCAAGTTCAACCCCGTCGGAGCACACGAAGAAGGAAGGAGTTTCTCCGACTCTGTTGTCAACAACTTTCAATGCCTTGGCCATCCACAGGGAGTCAAAGGCGGAAGGCTGCCCGCTCTCGGTCTTGTCGAAGACCTGCGGATTGAACCATTTCGCAGTCGCCCTGTTGATCCCGTACAAAGAGTTATCCTTTGTGAGAATCTCTTTCAGGCCGGTAAGTTCGAGGTTGTAGTTTCCGGCAAGGACGATTTTCTGGTCCGCAAGTACGTCCGTTACGTTATCGGCAAAAGTGATTGTGCCTGCGTCTCTGTCAACGTCAACGATTTCCTTGGCGCTGACGGTCTTTGTGGCTGCATCTGTTAAGATGTCCACAACCTGGCCTTCGTAGAATGCCTCGATGTTTCCTGTGACCGGAACGACCTTTGTGCCTGTCGTATTCTCTTTGACTACTCCCATTGTACCGGAGTGGTCATTGCAGAAGTTCCGACGGATCATGTCGTTTGCGTCAACGGTGATGTTTGCCATCTGCTCGGTGAGCTCGTCAACAAACGCCATTCTGTTGTCTTTGGACCCCTTCAGCAGTTTGTCGGTCAGGGCGATTCTTGCGTACAGGTTCTTGACCGACGCTTCGCCCATCTTGTGCTTTCTTGCGGAAGGTGTCGGAAGGTCGTCGTTCTCGCCCCTGGCGCCAATGCCGCCATGTCTGCCGTACTGCAGCGGGAACTTAAAAAGATTTCCAACCGCCGTTTTGTCCTTTTTTTTCAATGCCGCATAGAGTGGCCCGGATTTTTCGTTTAACTGTTTTGTGATCGGTCCCTGATAATAGGTTTTCAGGGCCTCTGCAACGGTTGTAAGTGTTGATGTTGCCATATTATTTTCATCTCCTTTTCAAATAAAAAAAGCCTCTCGGCTTATTAAATAAGGGTTAATTTAATTGTTGGATGCGCTTAACTGTTTCTTGAGCAATGCCGCAGCATCATCAAATGTGTTGATCTCGGTTTTTGGAGTTGCTGCCGGTGTCCCTTCCTGAATAATGGCAGGCTTGCCATTCTCCGAAACATCTTTGAGGTATGCCGTGATTATCTTGTCTCTGATTGCAGGAGTTTGAATGATCTTCTCAATCGAACTTTCATCGGAAAGATAATCTTCAAGCGGCTTGTTGCCGGAAAGGGATTGATTCTTTGCCATGAGATACGCCTCTTTGTACGAATTAGGATCGTCTTTTGGCAAGTTGTTTTGCTTGATGTATTCTGCCATTTCTTTGCTAAAATTCCCCAAATCCGAAAATGCGGGGTTCTGTGCGATTGACGAAAGGGCTTCCATTGCTCTGTTGCGCTCCTCAATGGCTTCTGACTGTTTCAGAACCGGCTCCAGCTTGCCGGTTAAGGCCTGCATCTGTTCTGCAACCTTCTTATCGGCAATCATGTTTGCCAGTTCCTGTACGGCTAACACCGGATCGGCAGAGAACTTTTCCATAAATTCTTCAGAATCGATGGTGTTTTCTGGTTCTGCCGGTAGTTCACCTGGCGGAGTCTCTTCTGACTTGGCAGATTCCATCAAGCTGCGTAGTTCACCTATAATGTCTGATTTCAGCATATTTAGTGAATCAGGCGTAACCTGAGGTGCTTGACCTTCATCGACCGGAATGTCAAGAAAATCTCCGTCGTTATTCTGTGTTTCAGCAGGTGGGTTGCCATCTGCGCCCTGTTCGGTTGCCGGTAAGTTGTCTGGATTCTCGAACATAGTTTTAAAGGCTTCCCCTGCTCCTAAAATGTCTAACACTTGCTCCGTAGTTTGCTCTGTACCTTTGTTATCATTTTCAATTGTCATCCTAATCCCTCCTTATATCTTTACTGAGTTGGCTCAGTAAAAACCATTTCATTATTTCCCTGCTCAGCGGGGATATTTTGCATCTGCATCTTTTGTTCTGCTGCCGATTTCGTTTGCAGGCTCATAAGATGCTCACTTACATGCTGCTCAAATATATGGTCGATTTCAGGATTCTTCATCAATGCCTCTTCATATTCTGCTTTCAATCTAAAATTGTTGTGCATTGAGATATGAATTACATCGTCGTCAAAGTCTCTGATTCTAGCCGGCTCTCCAACAATCATGCCGTTATTCTCTCTTCCGGCCTTCCTCTGCTGATCGTCGTCCGCCTCTGTGAAGCTCTCCCAATCTCCAAGCTCAAGCATTTCAAATACCTTGATCCTGCCCTCGTTGGTGATGTTGCCGGTAGTTGTGTCATTGAAGAGGCCGCTGTTGAGCAGCTCAATGACTTTCTGCCGTCTCTGCGAAAGAGTATCGGAGGCTTCCGGTTCGGATTCCACAAATACATCAAACGATGTGAGGTCATTTCCGATAAACTGGCTGATTTCAAATTCATCATTCTTGCCGATATCCTTAACCATCCGTGGGTACGCAACATTGTTGCGGTAAAGAATCAGCCATTTCTTTCCGACGCTTGCAAGACAATGTTTGATGTTTTCGGCTTCAAGCCCGATTCTCGTATCGTCCTGCTCTGCCAATCCTGCGATTGCTACGCCTGACGTAACATTTGTCGGGACCATGGATTGTTTTGACAGCTGCGATACGCCGGAAAGCCTGTCCATGGCGTTGAGTAGTCTATCGGCTTCCGCAGATAGCTCAGGCGGCAATGGCGGCATTTCCATGAACCTCGGCGCTTTCGCTCCACGCTGATAAAGAAGGATTTCGCCTGGGGCGATTCCTTCTTCTCTGTAGTAATCTTCATCGATAAGAGTGCCGTCTTCTGCTTCCAGGACTCCGATTGTTACCCTGTTGATGTAATCCTGTATCCTGTTCTTGATCGCATTGTAGTTTATTTGAAGAGGAATCATTCTTTCGATTACTGACTTACCGAAAAAGCCGTCAGTCTTTAAAGATTGCTGAACGTCAAACGGCAAAACATATTCTCCGTTCTCTCCCATGGCATCCGGGAGAGGCCCGTAATGGTAAAGATAGTTGTCGCTGCCGATAATAAGGCGCCCATGCGGGTATCTCGGAGTAGGCAATTCATACTCTTCATAAACCCTGACAACATTATGTATCTTGGTTATGCCGTATGTTTTTCCATACATTCTTCCGGAAACGCCGCTTCCGTAATTTCTGTCGTCAGAGTTCATTATTTTGTAGGTTTCGTAGTCTTTGCCCTCTTCAACGATGCCCCATGTGTCAAATACTTCATCAGGACTTAGCAAGACAGAGTGCATTACTCTTCGATTCTGTCTACATGGCAATGATAAGTTTTCCGGATAGATTTCAAAAGGTGAGCGAAGCGTTGTTATAACGTCTCCCTCGTATATTTTCTGATACACTACGTCCGGTTCCAACCCAAGCAGCTCGTTCTCGTATTGATAGATCGACAATTTAAAAGACTCTTCTTCGGTTAATTTCATCTTTTTTATACCGATAACCTTGCCTTTAGTTGAGCTCCAACCGGTTTTCCAAACTGCGCTGCCCGTCAATCCGGAAATTAAATTAGCCTCCTGCTGGAGATCGCTCATATTGAGATTTCTTTTTGTGGAGGCTAATATCTTATTACCTATCTTTGCCGACGTTCTATCTTCGCCTGAAGAGGAAGCTGGCCTATTTTTCATGTTGTTTTTTCTTTTTGAAAGGATTGCAAATCTGGCCTCTACATTTGGAGCGATTTCGTTGAATACATTTCTCTCTTCCCAATCGGCAAGAACAGGTATTTCCGAAATGTCGTTTAAGGCCGCATCTATTGTCGTAAATTGATTTCCGTTATAGAAGTTGACCGATAGCCTCCAAACTAATTCTAGCAAGCTCCTTTCTGTCTGCCTCTTTTGAAATTTTTTCTTTAGATCAAGCAGAACTTCCGCAGCGAACGCCTCTTGAACTGCCAAGCGGCCCTCTTCGTCACTTAAAAGTATCATGCTTGCCGATTTATCGCCGTCGCCCGAAAACAGACTTTTAGCAAGCTGCCCCGCTTTTCCAAAATCAATCAAACAATATCACTTCCCTTCATCCAGATTGCTGCCGCTTTATCAGGTTTGTGTGTTTCCCGTTCTTTACGGGTTGCTCATAATTCTGATATTCCGTGTAATTCTTTGCTGCGATCATTTTTATGTATTCGGCCCGTTCCGCATCAAAGCCCTTTATGGTCTTGTAGTAGATTCGGATAATAGCTAATATCGTAGCGATAAGCAACACGCATATGGTAAAGAGCATCGTATCCATTATTTAGACTCCTGCTTTTTGGAACAAACACTCCTATGGCTTATGTATTCCATTTTGGCAGAAGGTTTTTTGAATTTAGCGCCGCAATCCTTACAGACGTAGAAATTTTCGGCATCAGCCGGTGCTGGTTCCTCTGATAACGGGTCGGGTTCGTTTTTTTCCGTCTCTGTAGGCGTTGCCACATCATCCAATGGATCGGGAATATCTTCTTCGCCGTTAAGAGCGTCTACAGACTCGTCAAGGCTTTCTGCGGGCGCATCAGGTACGGCTCCGATGTCAGTAAACCCCGCCTCCGGTGTCCATCCCTCTCCATAAAGCAAAACTCCGCCCTGCCGGACGATTTCATCCATGCAGTCAGGGCAAACATTCCTGTATTCAGGAGCAAAGCCCCTTAACCCGATGCTGTAACCCGACATGCCCTTGCATGTATGGGTTTCGCATCTTATTTTTTTGTGTTGCGGTATAACTATTTGTTTCCCCTTCTTCATTTTCACCTTCTCCTTCTGCGGCCATGTCTGCCGCCGTTCATTAATCTATCTTTGTGCTGCTGTTGCGGAGTCTTTTCTTCATTGACTTTCTTGACTGACTTGCTTGCATGATGGCTTATCAATCCATAACCAAGTGCGTCATATGGATTATCAATGTCAGAAAGATCGGCAACTACTTCCGGATTATTGTCGTCATTTACAAGCTGCGGCATAATCTCTATCAAATATTCGCACGTCCTGAAAACTTGTAACTTGGCCGTGACGTTACCGGTATTGCCGTCGGCTATGTACGCCAGATACTCATGTAGTGTTGCTTTCCTGAGCTTTCTGTCTGTGATCGCAGGAATAAAACCTTCATTGAGACCGCCATCCCGATAATAGTCGATTAAATTTTTACCGGTATTGTCTCTATGGTTCGAGTGCCATGCATCAAGCCCTGCTACAATGTAATCAAGCCTTTCTTTGTCCATCTTGCCGGTTTCTTCATTCAGGAAATAAAGACTTGAATTATATACCCTTGCCTGGTCGGAGTATTTTACTTGCGTTTCTTCTCTCCATCTGGAATTTTCATAATACGCATAAACAATTCCATCGTCAGAAACAGCAAACTTGAGCCATTCGTAAGGATCGTTATATCCGTTGTCAACGGCACCAAACTTGCGCCAGTGATGTGGTATGTCAAACGGTTCACAGGTATGGATCTCGTAGCTCCATTCAGGGAACGATACGTTGTCGCCCGCAAGCATAGCCTCTTCTTCGGTCCTGGGGTATTCTTGCTGAACTTTATTCCCCATAGCCCTTGCTGTGTTGTCGTACCATTCCTGGGTACGCCGTGGGTCAGCAAAACAGTTGAGGAATATCTTGTGGAATCCTTTGGCGGCCGCATGCTTCCAGACATGTTCAAAAAAGCTGCCACGCTTGTTGGTTGACAGCCCTACGAATTTACCGGAAGTCGGTCTGTTGATTGTCGGGTAAGCTGCGTCAAAGATTTCCGAAGCCCATTTATGGAACGCCCACTCGTCAAAGAACACAATATCGCCGGTTAAGGATCTGCCTGCGCCCTCTGTGGCAGGCTGAGCTTTGATATATGAATTTTCCTGTCCGAACCGCACAAATTCGATAGACAAGGTAGTCTTTATATAATAAATTCCCCTGTAAAACCCTTTCCCGTATTGTTTTTCAAGCTCTATAACCTTTTTTTGCTCCAAAATTAACCAATCTGGAAGGTGTCGCAGGATAAAATCGACCCTGTTGATTAACTCCTTGGACTTTCCCTCTGTCTCGGAGAGAATCAAGGCCGTATATCCACAGAATTGCAGACACAAATGAGCGATATAGCACAAAATCATCCATGTAAAACCAAGCTGTCTGGCTTTTAGGACGATATTCAGCCGGTTGTCGATGATATCATGCAGCGCTTGTTTCTGCGAATCCCACATTTTGAACTTGATAACGGGGTTTCCGGGGTCGTCTTTGCTTTCTATGTAACAATATTCGTTGATAAATTCTTCTGTCGGGCAATCTGTGAGGATATATTCCTTTTCCATTTCGATTGCCTTTTGCAATGCCACTTGTTTTTCTTTTTCCGATAAGTCTTTCACGCTTTATCACTCATTTCTCGTTAATTGCGGGCATGCAGCACAAAGGCCACACACCCGCTACTTAAAGAAGGATGCAGTAATTGTTTTGATATGCTGCCAGCATTTAGCTTGCGTCCAAATTGTTGGTGATGATCTCTGCATTTGGAGTCCCAAGGGCAGAAACAAGGGTATCTGCTTCGATTTTGATTGTGTTTGTGGCTGTGCTCAACGCAGCGTCGAGAGTGATCTGGACAAACAGGCCGCCGATTGAAAGCTGATCTGAGCCGCCAAGTGCGCTGTATGCCTCGCCGTCGGTGCTGATTGTGAAATTGGGCTTGATGTCGATAGGCAAAAGGCCAGTGGCGTTGTAAGGAACAACATTGAAAGGAATTGTGATGATCTTTTTTGTCTCGTCTAGCGTGGCTGTACCCGCAATCGGAGCCGCAAGGGCGTCGCTTACGTCTTTGACGAGGCCTGCGCTTTCGTCTCCGACGGTCGCTTCGAGGCTGGCGAAATCTTCAAGCAGCCCATCCTCTACTGCCTCTACAATTGCCTCAACTGCATTCATGGCTGCTGCTAACCCTGTCTGTCTTGACACAGGGCACATGGTGTCAAGTTTATCGAATTTTCCCATAATTTTTTAAACCTCCTATGATTTAATATTTGAAAACAAACTGATAACATAAAAATAAGGCATATTAACCCAATGCCTCGCAGGGAGATATAGGATCACCGCCTAACCATTTTCATTCAAGCGTCATCCAGTCGCTTGCAAGCGTGTCATTAATGCTCGGTACCCACATGCTGTGAGATCCATCGACGTTTTTAATCTGAAGATACGGTTGGCAGATAAACAAATCGCCCTCATTCATGCCCCAAGCGTCTGCGGTCTGCTTATTACATGGAATGCCCTGCGGATAACCTTTCTGGTAAACAACAAACATTCCTCTTCCGTTCCATCCGGGCCTTGAAATCTTATGCCCTTTCTTCGCTGCCTCGATCGCAAGCCCGAAGGTCATACCGTCCGTCTCCCTGTACGCCTCTTCAAAGACATCTTTCGGGCTCCATGAGGTATATCCGTCTGGATATTTCACCATATAACCGTCTCTCGGCTCCCTGTCAGGCAGTACGATATGCCCCTTCGAGTTTTCAAATTCAACGTCTGTCATTGGTTCGGCTTCAATGAGCTTTACTCCTATGTACTTATTCATTTTTCGCTCGTCCCTTCTACTCCACGCTGCTCACGGCCCATAGTGCGCTTACGCAGCCACAAAAGAGCCTCTTCTAGCTTCGATATGGCGATTGCGTTTTCTCTGCAAGACCATTCAGATTTCTGGAAATGCTCTAACCGGCAAATAACCATTGCAATTAAATCCTCATTGCATACACCATTTACGCCGCATTCTTTGATGGGGCCTTCTTGGAAGTGGATTTTTGCAAGTGTGCCATCCCCGCCGTTTTTATCTGTGACAGAGATTACAGGCATTACTTCAAAATAATGCGGAGCATTGTGCTTGAATCCTTCCTCATGGAATACCTCTGTATACTTGCTTGTAAGCAGATCATGTTTTAATTCTTTCATTTTGTGGTTCCCCCCTTTTTAATTTTAAATTTTTATATTTTTTTTAGAGCCGTCCTTGGAACCTTTACGCTTCCGTGGGTTGCTCTTTTCGCCGCTTTTGCTTTCGTACTTCCTGTACGATGCACATTTTCCCCTGCAAGCGTGGCAGCTCGGTTGCCGCATACAATAGTCAAGACTCATAGGCCCTGAGATCCATGTAAGGATACGTTGTCGGGCAAGGGAAATATGGTCACAAACCTTTTGATCCATCTTTTCATTTACTGGACACCTCCTTTTTGCAGGGTTTTAATTTTTTAAAATATACTAACTTCTTGGCTTATCCCAATTTCTGGCCCATCTCGTATTCTTGAATAGGTCATAGGTCGTTTTATCTATTGACTTGCCACGCATTGCAATAAACGGATTAACGATGAATACTTTCCCGATATCTATTTTGGCAATGGCGATCATGCCCCTGTTGCAGAGTTTAACAATAGACCTGTGAATATTAGATATCGGCATTTGCAGATCGTCAGATATGTGCTCTCTCGTTATCAGCCTTCCATTGTTGTGCTTGGCGACATTGCTCTCGAACCGTACATTTTCAAGCAAATAAAAAAATACCCTGGATTCGGGTACCGACAACCCAATTGATGTTAGCTGTGGCAACGCCAAGTTGAATAGTTTTAAAAAATCTTCATCTTTAGGAGGCTCAACCCTATTATTCAATTCTCTTAGGTATTTAAGGCTGTTCGCCTTAATGATACGGTCCCCTTCTTCCAGATAAGTTATTTCTCCGGTATCTTCGTCTGTAATATAGCGCCTCCCCATATAAACATCTCCTTTCAAAAAGTGCTAAAAGTGAACATTTTAGCCCCTAAAAAGTGCTAAAAGTGAACATTTTTGAAATGCCTTGTATCGTTGATATATCAATACGCACAGGCATTATTTAGGTGGTTTAGGATCATCTTTATCTATATATCCCTTTTCCAAAACTGAAATTTTTATATTTTTTCCAGCATCAGAAACATTGTTATACAGTAAACCAGCCTTGCCTTTATCGTCGCTCTACACGCCTCTCAAGGCCCTCAAAGACCATCTGCAAAGGTGCCTGATTCCCTGAAGGTTGTTTGAAAAAATGGTGTCTAGGGGATGAGTGGAACCATACTACCCATCGGCGGGGTACCCTGGCCGCAAAAAGTTTGCTCCCCCCCCTCCCTTTGAGTGACACCCCCGCCCCCCTCCATTTAAAAAAGGAAGCCGCCGAAATAATTCCAGTCTCCCTTTTCTCTGTCGGTCCAGAACCACCACTATATGTAGGGATCAGCTGCCGAAAACTGCCATCCGTTATATATCCGGTTTCCGGTCCTGCCTCGATAATGCCTGTAACCCTTGCAATTCCAATACATTAAAACAACTATTCCGTTAATCTTACTTTTCGGAATAGTTGAATCTTTCGGTCAATCCTGCTTTTTACCGGAACTATTCGCTCTCTCTAAAACCCTTGTCATGAGCTCTGTTGCCTCTTCCTGGCCCATATTTGAGATCAGGATATTGGTTGTGCTGCCGGCCTGCTCCTGCGATCCGTACTTGCCGGTGTTGTTGATTTTGTCATGCAGGATGCCATACATTAATACTGCCTGGTATGCGCTGGCAGAACTCATTTTGTCCCGTGCCTGTTGCAATGCAAGCTTTTGAAGCTCTACGCACTCAGTGAGAATGGCATCTCTTTGCCTGGAATATAGCTCGGCGAACGTCTCAGCCTTGACCACGCTTCCCCCACCTTCATAATCCTGTCTGTTGTTTATCCATTTCCTGACAGTATCCTTGGTTGCTCCAACCTGCTTTACCACTGCATCAACGGTTCCCTCAATGTCGTATATGGCAAGGGCTCGGGCAATCTCCAGATCGGAATACTTCCGCCCTTGACGGTTGTCTTTCTTTCTGGTTGTCAACCCACACACCCCCTTTGGTTTACAATACTATCTATCCTATCACGAAAACACAGATTGACAGCGTACAGTACGGTTTTATCAAATTTATCCCGAATTATCGCTTTATTATTGATAAATCTATTGACATGGTACCACAATGGTGCTATAGTATAATTGACAGAAATGCTCACAAACGTTGGAACTTGAACCTTGACAGCCGAATAGAGCCGAACCGATGATACCCCGAAAGGGCTACCCGCCACGAGTGCTAGTGCACCAGAGCGAGGGAGAAATGCGAAATCCACGGATAGAAACAGACGGCCATGCTGAGAAGCATCGCCAACGGACGCATAGCAGTCGGAACGGATTGGTAATTGATTTAAAGGGCGAACCGCAGGCAATCATCGGGCAGAGTCGAGAAAGGCATGCTTTGAAAAGGATTTTTTCGGTGAAACGCAAGACACGAAATTCCGATAATCGAGACCGACTTCGCCCTTTAATATAAAACTCCTTATCTATCAACTCATAGTGATATTGAAGAGCCCTGAGAGGGCGAAATAAGGAGGATAAAGAAATGATGAAAGAACAGATCGTCATCGAGAAGATGAAGGAGACCATCGGCTACATGAGGGACGCAAAGAAAAACTCAGACGGATTTTACACAGAACAAGAGATATTTAACAACATGTCACAATATTTTACCGGACTAGCTTTTGCGCTTGAAACCATTACCGGAAAAGAATACCACTGGTCGAGGCGCTACGAGGGGGAATTTGGAAGCGATAGAAAAGAGATATGGTCACTCGTAATATATAACAACGGCAAAGAAAAATATATCCCTATCCAGCCAGATGAAGTCAGACAGTGGGAATCTGACGAGATCACAGGCATCACGATAGAAAAGTAAAAGGCCCCTGCTGCTGCAACAGACAGAGGCCGCAACCAATTAACGCAATCACCATATGAGAGGTCAAGAGGTCAGTTACATTATACGCTGGCCTCCTGACCGTGTAAAGGGAGGAACAAAAGATGAACGTAAATTTAATCAAACTGCAAATGGTAAAAGAGAACATCGGAACGTATGACGGCCGGAGAAACATGAACAGCCCCGAAGTCGTGTATGACTTTTTGAAAGACTACACCGATATGACAGAAAGCCCCGAAGAGCAATTTTACATGTTGGCCTTGAATACCAAGCATCAGATCGTCGGCGTCCACCTGGTATCGCAGGGCAGCCTTAATAGCTCTGTTGTGCATCCGAGGGAGGTTTTTAAACGGGCCATGTTAAACAATGCCTGCAGCATCATCGTGGCGCACAATCACCCATCCGGAAATCCGGCGCCAAGTCAGACAGATATCGACGTGACCCGCAGATTGGCAGAGGGCGGTGAGCTACTGGGAATTAAAGTCCTCGATCATATCATTACCGGCGACGGAAATTACATAAGCCTGAAAGAAAAGATGTTGATCTGAATGTTGATGGGCCGCCCTACGGGGCGGATTAAAACGCAGGGACCGTCCAAAGCCGGTCCGGAAGGAGGAAATGATAGTGATCATATCAGCAGCATTTTACGCAGAAAACGAGGATATCGCAAAAGCGGTCCTGAAAAGCGACCTGATCAGGCGCACGGCGCTTGACGTCTGCTATGCAATCCCAGGCTATGCAGAACTGCCACTGGAAGAGAAAAACAGGATATACGACAAAGTAAGGGAGGATGAAACTATGAGCTATTACACGGCAGCATTTAAAAAACTGATAGAGTCCGGCGTTCCACGGTGGTACATCAGGCTATACCTGCTGACCGAGATCATTTATTTCAGCAGGGTCTACGTCTACTACAACCCCTACGACGTGGAGACGCACGACGGATGGTATGCGACAAACGGCATCGCCATTGTAGGCAGCACGACAGAGGCCGATAAAAACCGCAAGTGCTACGGCGAACTGAAAAGCCTGGGTTTCCCGACGTGGGACGAGTACAAGCTGCTCTTTGAGGGTGACGAGCACGACAGCACGGCCGGATTTATGGATGCTTATGACCGTCACCAAGAAGAATGGCTGCAGGAAAGAGCAAAAGAAAGCCGCACCAGTTACGAATAAGCCCACTGATGAGCCGGTGAGATCCCGGCGAAACGGCCTCATGGCCGTATGGGTAAACCAAGAAGGAGGATGAAGAAATGAAACTACAGGATTACGTCAAAATCAAAGAAAATGAACTTATCGCATCAGGAATGAGGTCCGTAAAGTACCGGCGCTCGTATCCCGTGACATTTGAACCCGGATGTGTGTCAATGAGCTTGTTTGAGGCATGCCAAGCAGTAATATCGCCAGATACCGAAATCGAGGAAGTTGATCGCAAAAGCCTGCCCGGAAAGGTTGACGGCCTTGATGTAACATTTGATGTTGTTAAGCCAAGGTGCCGCAAAAGCAGCATGGAAAGCTACTATGTGAAAATAGTATAACCCACTGACGGGCCGGTCCAAAGTCCGGCCGGAAAGGAGAAATTAAGATGAATGGATATTATTATCTGAACTTTGCCGACCTATCAGAAGAGGCACAGCAACAGCTGATCGATGATGCGATTGCAGACCTGGAAGAATCCGAAGGAAAGGTAGAGTTAAAAAAAGGAAGCCAGGGAGATGCGCATTGATTACGACCAATTTATCCGAGAGAGAGCCGAAAGACATATGTACTCATTCGATTTTGTATTCAATGTTTAGAAAGGAGAAGGACAATGCAAGACATATTTTTCCGCAAGGACAATTACAAGGGTATGCCCTGGTACAATGAACTTTGCATCTTTTGCAACATCGGAGTGTGCAAA
This sequence comes from Eubacteriales bacterium, assembly GCA_028706405.1. Lineage (GTDB taxonomy): Bacteria > Bacillota > Clostridia > Peptostreptococcales > Anaerovoracaceae > Anoxybacterium. Next base: position 4,051 of record JAQWBM010000042.1, on the reverse strand, counting down.
CCGGAGCCGGATCAGATTCCGGACGTTCAGGCCGCCCTGCAGAAGCTGGGATATCAAACCAGAGAAAGCAACGGCTATCTGATAGGCGCATGAAAGGAGGAGGCCGCATGAAACCGACATGGAGAGCGCAGCAGGGCTATAAATACTATGTGTATATCGGCCCCGGGAGAATCGAATACTTTGAAGATTTGGAATCGGCCCAAAAGTGCGCCAGGGATCACGGCGCAGAAGTTAAAGAAATGTTTTAATCGAAAGGAGGAACGCCATGAAAGATTACGACAAATTTGCAAACGAACCTGATCAGGTATGCTATGTGCCAGAACTGGCCGAAGAAGATGATGAACCTATTACAAGAAATTACATTGTCGAATTGTGTGGCGGCGATCTATGCAAGGCCGAAATGATTTTTGAATTGTGCGAATGGGAGCATCCGGCCACGGTATTGGAACGATGGGACGAGGACGATGAAGAGGCGCTGAATAGAAAGAAAAAATTAATGCAACAATGCGCAGAGGCGTACATCGAAAGCATCAAAAGAGAAATTAAAGAGCAGGCGTAACCGTCGAAAGTTGAACCGCCTGCCCTACCTGCTGTGGGGATATGTAATTATAGCATATCCCCTTTACTTTGCAAAGGAGGATATTTATGAGGTACAAACACTCCACCCCACGCAATAAAGTCGCTGTACGGGCTTCCTGCGGCCTCACAAAAGCAGCAAAAGGCCTATTTGTTATCGGGTTCTGGATATTCCTGACTATGGCCGGCAATTTCCTGACAGAATGTTGGAGGTAGTCATGGATATGAAGAATGTTGGAGGACACATCGAAGTTTACGACGGCGGGAAGTTTATTCTTTCCGCCGACAATTTGTTGGAGGCAGAAGAAGAATTGGAGAAGCTGGAAAAGGCCAGCTAAGAAAGAATTAGGAGGTAAAGAAAATGTCAAGAGGTTTTGTTAAGGGGCAGATATATAAAGATGCAGATGGTTACGAATGGGAGATCACGGACAAGCAGGGCTTAGTTGATAAAATATGGAGCATGCCGTTAGGTGGGTTTGATTTTGCGACAGGCAAGGATGAAGAGTTTGATATTTACGAAACAATTTACCGGGCAGAGCAGTATGATTTTTGCGACAGCGAAGTAGTTTTGATTGGTGGTTATGGAGGATATACCATATCGGCATATAAGCCAACACATAAAGAAATTGAAGATTTAGTACACCAGTTTTATAACGCATTTTCGTTACATAGGGATGAATTTGTGTTTATTAGAAAGGAGAAATAACATGCCAAACCATGTAATTAACAGAATCACATTGAAGGGTGATAAAAACGAAATTCAAAAAGTGCTTGATGCAGTAATCAAAACAGACGAAGAAGGAAAGAAGTATTTTGACTTCGAGAGCATTATTCCGATGCCGGAGAACATTTACCGTGGGAATTTGGGAATGGAGGAACGGAAAAAGTACGGCCCTAACAATTGGTACGATTGGAGCATTGCAAATTGGGGCACAAAATGGAGTTCATACGACAACGAGGTCACGGACGATTATATACAGTTTTCAACGGCATGGAGCCATCCAAGGCCAATAGTAAAAGCGTCTGCAGAAATGTTTCCGCTAATTGATTTTATCTGGGAGTATGCGGACGAAAACACCGGATACAACACGGGATCATACAAGGCCGAGAATGGCAAATTATATTGCCATGATATCGAGGATCGCTCAAGCGAAGCATACGAACTTTATTTTGAACTTTGGGGAAAAAGTGATTGTTATTTCAGGGACGAGGACGGCAACTGGCAATATTACGACTGTGACGATCAATGCCCCAATCATGATAAGTGTTAAATGATTATCGGGAGGACCAGGCAATGCTACAAGACATTTTACGGGCCGTGGGAATACTCATGGCCCTGCTCGTATTAATATTTGACTTGGTAGATAGGATTTTATAAAATGAACGAAAGGAAGTGATTTTTTACATGGGAGCGATTAACTTTAGGATGCCGGACGATCTGCACCGGAAATTAACAAACTTAGCGAACGACAATGGCCGGAGCCTGAATAGCCAGATATTATATAGCATCTATCAGACCCTGGGGGATATCGGCTCAGCACCCACCTTGGTACATTCGGAGGAGCTGGGGGATATGCTGTTTATGCCATCGGGGAAAATTGCCGATGTGTCCGATAGAGTTTTCGTGCGATTCTGCGATGGGAAGTTTCCGATAGGGGCTGCCAATTGGGATGATAGTTTTAATAGCTTGGCGGAGGCCGCAGAGGCATCAGGGGCCGTTGCGGCAAGATATCTACAGTCCGGATTGGTGGTTGAGGATCATGCTTTGTGGTATGAGCTATATAGGAAGTACGCTGTGATGAAATAAGTATTTTTTAATATGGATATGGAGGTAGTAAAAATTGAAAATTAAAGAAATATTATCACAAAACAGAAGAGATTTTCACGCAATATATGTGTGCGAAAAATGTGGAGCGGAAGAAAAATCAGGAGGTTACGACGATTCAAATTTCCACAACAACGTAATACCAAATATGAAATGCAAATCGTGCGGAGAATCAAGCATAAGTATGGGCGCAGATTACAGACCGCTTACAACAAAGTACCCTGATGGGTTTCAAATATAGTGATTGTTAGCAGTAAAACAAGCAAAGAGAGCCGGTTGGCTCTCTTTTTTTATGTCTTTTTAATCGGGAACGGCAACCGGAATGGTCGTCCTTTGCTCCCGTCTATGTAGGCCGTATGTGCCATTTCCACGATGGACGAATAAATCAAGATGATTTCGTCTGATGGATAATGGCCACGGGTTTTATGGTATTGTTCTTTAAATTGTGCCTCGTCAAGCTGGTAGCTGTCTAGTTGCAGATGGTCCTCCATTCTAGCACCTCCATTAATTTGTTCAGAACGGCTGTAAATATAGTGGTAACATAATGCTACCACTATGTTGGTAGACAGATCAACTTATTTTTTAGTAAAATATTAACAAATAAGGAGGACTGAACATGGCTACCGACAAAATACAGACTGGTCTCCGATTAGAGATTGTCACGCTGCGGAATATTACATATATCGCCAAGCGCAACAAGCGATCGCTGAATGCGCAAATCGAATATCTTTCCCGGGAGTGTATGGAAAAATACGAAGCGCAGCATGGGCCCATAGCCCTTGAGCCGGACAAGTGGCATGCCCTCTCATTACATCGTTCCCCAACCACCCGTAAAATTTCGGGGTAGGCTGAGAAATACTTTTTTTAAAGCCGATTAATCAAATACAGCTCGATCCCCACGTCACGAAGGAACTGCTTCCTGGTTTCATAAAAATGATCTTTTGCGAAAGGATAGGGTATCTCGCTGAAAGGGAGTCCCCCTCCGGCTGCAAGGTTCAACAGTATTCCGTCGATCATTTCATTTCTTATTTTCTCGTCGTACTGTCTCCCGATGTTTTGTGCAGCTTGTTCTACCGCTTCAATGCGCCTTTCCTGCTCAGATATAAATGTTTCCAGGTATTCAATCTGATCGTATATTTTCCCCGTAGGATCGTTGATACCGGTTCCGCCCTTTGGCATGTGCGATAGGTTCGTGCTTTTCAAAGTGTCGGTCAGTGATTCTCTTTTGGCCCGTGCTTCTCTTACTTGCTTTTTCCTGATTCCGTCCGTCTGCACAATCTTGATACAAAGGTCTTGCACATAGTTTTTGCTACTCATAGGCTCCGTTCCCTCCTCCCGTTCTTAAAATCCAACAAACTTCAATCCAGTTTTTCGCTCAATGATTTCCTGCGCCTCTTTGAGATCGACAAGGTGATCGCTCAGATATTCGGCATAACGGCTTGCCCTTTCTGCTATTCCCGCAAGTTTATCGTCGCCAAGCTTCAGCTCGTCCTTTGCCGCCAGCAGGAACAGCAGCGTTGCCCTTGACGTGGCCTCGTCACAAATATCTGACTTGATTTTGTTTATTGTGGCCTTGTTTAACTTGACCGGTTTCTTTTTACTTTTACTGCTCATGGACACCTCCTATGTCGTTGACGTTTACGGCCCTGT
>JAQWBM010000041.1 GCA_028706405.1 Eubacteriales bacterium | reverse complement strand
TTCTATCACAAAAGCGCAGGCGGAATATCATCCAAATAAAAATATGATCACGAGGGCTCTGGGGGGAGACATAGTCATCCTTCCAGATTTTTATCGATTGGAAACCCATAAAAATGATATTATAATACTATGTACGGATGGCCTGTATGGGGAATTATCCACTGAGGAGATTAACTGTATGGCGCGCAAGTCAAATGCGATGTGTGAATTGAGCAGAGATTTGGTTCAGCGTGCGAATCAAAAAGGCGGAAATGACAATATTACTGTAATTTGTTTAAAAATTTAGTAAGACATTGTAATGCTATATAAACAGGAGGACTTATACATGAGTGCTAGAATGCTTGCTGGCAGATATGAATTGATTGAAAAGATCGGTGATGGCGGCATGGCCGTAGTATACAAGGCAAGATGCCGATTGCTGAATCGTTTTGTCGCGGTTAAAATATTAAAACCTGAATTCACAAAGGATGTGAAGTTTATTGAAAGCTTCAGAAGGGAATCTCAATCTGCAGCAAGTCTTTCCAACCCGAATATTGTGAACATCTACGATGTAGGCAAGGAAGGAAATATTTACTATATCGTAATGGAATTAATTGAAGGACAGACATTAAGCGATATTATTGCAAATGAAGGAAAAATTGAATACAAAAGAGCGGTTGATATCGTGAAGCAAATCGCCTTAGCTCTTAATTTTGCGCATAAGAATCACATCATACATAGGGATGTCAAACCGCATAATATCCTTATAACAAAAGAAGGAACAGCTAAGATCACTGACTTTGGCATTGCCAAGGCGGTGAATGCAGGGACCATCGTAGGCAGTACAGGAACCATAATGGGTTCGGTTCACTATTTCTCCCCTGAGCAGGCAAGAGGCGGTTATGTGGATGAAAAGTCCGACATCTATTCTTTGGGTATCGTTTTATATGAGCTAGTTACAGGAAGGGTGCCGTTTGACGCAGATAATCCTGTGACAGTAGCACTGATGCATATGAATGAAGATATGATACCTCCATCACATTATGTCCCTGATTTGCCGAAAGCATTGGAAGAAATCATTATTAAGGCTACAAATAAATATCAGGTCGATCGCTTTAAAACTGCTAAAGAAATGTATGATGCTTTAAATAATATGGATAATCAATCAGGCATTTATTCGGGCTATCATTCGGATGCGGGTCGTGCATCGACAATTATATTTAATGCTGTAAATACTGCAAATAATGGAAACGCTGCAAAAAACTCATTACCAGATGCTGCTGCAGAATTAAAAGAGGGGATAACAGAGGATATGGGAAAGAATCAAGGGAAAGTGACGAAAGCAAAAAGGAAGTATAAATTTAATAAGGTAAAGGTAGTGGCGATAGTATTGGCACTCATAGCCGCAATTCCAGTCAGCCATCTTATCCTATCCGCGCTTGAAGGTTTTGGAGGAGCAAAGGAAGTAATGGTTCCCAACTTACAAGGAATGACTGTTGAACAGGCTGAAAATGAGCTGAACAAACTGAATTTAGGTCTCGAAGAAGGAGATGCGGTATACAGTTCAGAGTTCGATGCAGGTGAGATCGTTTCACAGGATCCGGATGCGGAAGCATTAGTCAGGGAAGGGTTTACCGTTACCGTGAATGTCAGCAGGGGAATGGAAAAGGCGGATACGATACCTAATGTAGTTAACAAAACCGTTGCCGGTGCGGAATTTATACTGGAAAGCTACGGGTATATAAGGGGAGATATCAGTTCGGATTACAGCGATTTACCTAAGGATGTGGTAATACAACAATCCCCTGAAGCAGGAACTAAAGCAGCACCCGGAACTGTCGTAAATATCGTTGTGAGCCTGGGGACTGCCGTTGAACAGGTTCCTATGCCGAATGTAATGGGGATGGATATTGATGCCGCAAGAGAAAAACTGGAAAAAGCAGGCCTGAAGATCGGCACACCACGTTATGAAATGAGTAACGACTATGCGATTAATACCGTTATGTGGCAGCAGTACGAGGCGGGTGTAATGGTAGATAAGGGCGCGGGAGTGAATCTGAAGATAAGCACAGGAGATCATCCTCCTGCAGGTTCCAGATCGATTCCACTGACCGTGGATTTCAGCGATGCCAAAAAAGAAGTGTTCTATTTGACAGTTGTTATTTCCGATGAATCCGGTGTAAAAACGATTATCAACAGAGAACAAAGAATCAAGAGTGACGGTTCAGAACTTCTTTCTCTTTCCGGAGAAGGAGTGGGAACGATAAGAATACTGTTTGATAATGATATTGTTATGGTAAAGAACGTTAATTTTAATACTGGAGAGATTAATTGATACAGGGTACCATAATAAAAGGGATTGCGGGCTTTTATTATGTGAAAGCCGGTGATATTGTATATGAGTGTAAGGCCAGAGGGATATTCAAAAAGGACGGAATCACTCCTTATGTAGGTGATGAAGTTATAATAGAAAATTTAAATGAGAGCGAAGCGGTAATAAATGAGATTTTGCCGCGCAAGAATTTATTTATACGCCCTCCCGTTGCGAACGTTGACTGCTTTGTGATCGTTGTTGCGGCTGCAAAACCTGATCCGAATTCTGAAATCATCGATAAGCTGCTTGTAATGGCAGAGAAAGAGCATACTGATATTATCATTTGTATCAATAAAATGGATTTGATTAATGATAAAGAAATAAATAGAATCCTGGAAATATACAAGGATATCTATCCGGTCGTATGCACTTGCGGTAAAACAGGAGAAGGGGTTCAGGAGCTTTCTGCTTTATTGGGAAACCGTAAATCTGCGCTGGCCGGACCTTCAGGCACAGGAAAGTCGACTTTGCTGAACCGGCTGCAAACCCGCTTTACTGTGGAAACCGGTGATATCAGCGAAAAGACCAAACGGGGAAAGCATACGACAAGGCATGTTGAAATATTTGAAACAGATTCCGGAGCTTTGATTTTTGACACACCGGGTTTTACCTCCTTTGAGATATTAGATGCAGATGAGGATGAACTGCACTATTTATATCCGGAAATGCTCCGGTTTATTGGGGGATGTAAATATGATAATTGTCGTCATATAAAAGAGCCTGGCTGCCGTGTCATGCAGGCAGTAAGAGAAGGAAATATCCATGAATTGCGTTATAAATCTTATATAAAACAATATAAAGAGATACAGGAAAAAAAGAGATTTTGATACAAATCGAAGAGAAAGGAAATTCAATGAATCGTTTAGCACCATCCATTTTATCTGCAGATTTCTCAAGGCTTGGCGAACAGGTATCGCTTATTGAGAAAGCCGGAGCGCATATTATCCACGTTGATGTAATGGACGGTCATTTTGTACCAAATATCAGCTTTGGAGCAACAGTGATGAAAAGTCTTTATGGTAAAACAACGCTGCCCTTTGATGTTCATCTAATGATCGAAAATCCTGACCAATACATGGAAGAATTTGTTACCGATAATACTGAGTTTATTACAGTGCATACGGAAGCTTGCCCTCATCTTCATCGAAGCATCCAGCATATCAAATCGCTGGGAGTAAAAGCAGGTGTTTCATTGAATCCGGCTACACCGGTTTCCGTATTGGAAACCATTATAGAAGATCTCGATTTGGTTTTAATAATGTCCGTGAATCCCGGGTTTGGAGGTCAGAAGTTTATACCTTTCTCACTTGATAAGATCAAAACGCTGAAAAATATGAAGGACAAAAGAAATCCAAAGCTTGAAATTGAAATTGATGGCGGGATAAATTTAGACAATATAAAAACAGTTACAGATGCCGGTGTTGAAATTGTAGTGGCCGGATCTTCTGTTTTTGGCGCTCCTGATATCAAAAAGCGGGTAAAGGAGCTGCTGGAACTAATCAAATAATAGAACAAGAACCCTGCCACTCGTCTTAAATATGAATACAAAACCAAGCCGTTTTAATCTTTAGTGATTGACGGCTTATTTTGTTGGAATAAATAAATCAAAAAAATAGTAAAATATGTAAATCATGGTTGACTTATACAAAATCTTCGGGTATTATATAAATACAATAAATAGAAACAAAAGAATATAATGTATATAAAATCGAAAGGAGGGGGTGGTTTCTTGAAACGAATGCGATCTATCTTGGGGATATTATTGATTCTGATCTCGATTTCCGGTCTTTTTTTGTGGGAATGGAAGGGTCGGGAAGTGATACTTATGCAGGAAGTCCTTGTAGCAAAGGAAGAAATTCAAAAAGGCACTTTAGTAAACAGCAGCATGTTTCAGACTAAGGGTATTCCGAAGGATAATATGCTTCAGGATGCGCTTACGCCTGATGAATCAAACATGATCAAGGGAAAGATAGCAATGCAGCTGATACCACAGAACAATCAGATAATCATGAAATATTTCGAGGAAAATCCACTTAAATTAATGAAGGAAGAATCTATTTTTGTTATTGATCCGGGCTGGATCGCCATGAGAAGCAGTTCATTGAGAAGAGGGGACATGGTGGATGTATACGGAAGCAACGGTACTGGTTTTCTGGGGACCTTTCAGGTTGCGTTTGTAAAAGACCAGTCGGAAAGAGAGGTCAAAGATGCAGCTGAGGGAATATTACAGCACGGGGTGAAAGAAGATATCCTTAACAGGACCGACAGCACCTCTGTTATCGATCATATTGAGATAATAACGACATTCAGCGAATATGAGAAAATCGCAGATTGTGTCGGCGGACTGACGCCATCTGCGCTGATTATCGTTCAAAGGGGGGATTCAGTTGATTCATAATTTAATATGTTTTTTGGGTGTCGATCATAAAGTCGGTACTACTATGATTTCTCAATCAACAGCGGAGCTCATTTCATTTCATTATCCCAATCTGAAAATACTGTTTATCGCTACGAATGAAAGGGAAAGCACCGAGTATATAAGAGAAGCTCCGATAAGCATTGATGCTATGAAATTCCATATAGATAATAAGATGATAGTTGGGGCTGATTTTCTGAAAACATGTACTCATAAAGGGGATTTTTATATGATGTCAGGTATCTCAAACGAGCTGGAGGCGAGATATTATTATCCTGACACAGTGAGGTATTTTTTAGAAGAGATTGCTCCGGAATTTGATATTATTCTTGCTGACTGCGGCAGTGAGCTGGATAGCGGCGTTGCAATCGGCGCACTATCAACATCCGAGGATATTTTCCTTGTTTCGACCCAACAGGAGTCGGCGATCAAGAGATTTGAAAAAAATAAAGCGCTTATGGACGAGTTGGGCATAAAAATAGAGACTTGCATCATAAACAAGTATTATGAACACGACCCATACGGGCTAAATTATCTGGTGAACCGATTGAAAATAGAAAAGGAGAATATATGGAAGGTGGCTTCGTCCGAATATTATAGACAGGCTGAGATCTATTACAAAACACTGCTGGAATATAAGAATGAGGTATATATTCAGGACATAAGTCAGGTTGCAAATGATATATTGCACAATAAAGGGTTTCCTTTAATAAATAGGCAAAGGAAAAGCAGATGGAAAAATTTTATCTAATTGATTATTTAAAAGTTCAAACAAAAGAGCCGCCGCAGGGAATTAGTTTTCATAAGCTTTGCCAGAAAGTCAACGCCGAGTTTATCAGAGATTGGGAAAACGGAAAGGATAATTTGGATTCGGCTTTACGCATTCAGAAAAAAGCGATCATTGGATATGAAAACGAAGTATCTTTCTTTAAAAGCAGGATTCACGAATTAATAAAAAAGTTCAATGCAGAGCAAGCCTCCTTTCCCAGCTGGTACCAAAGCCTTGAAGACGGCATTTATCAGGAGAACTGGGGACTGGCAGGTGTTTCTGAATGGTTTAATGACAAATTCAAAGAGAGCAGCTCAGCTAAAATAATCGGTGACAGGATCTATTTTTTGGAGAATGGGCAAATGTGCCTGAAACCTCAGACTATAACAAAAGACAGGAGAGAACAGATGATTCGCTCATTTCTTCTGCTGACACCTGAGGAAAGGTTAGACAAAGAGTTTCACGAAATATACATGCTGGACGGGACCAGGGTTACTATTTATGGCGGCAGCATGACAAAGAAGGGACAAGATGTCATTATCTTCCGAAGATATATAATTCCAAGATACAGCTTTGAAGAGCAGGCAGCAAGAGGCACGATCCCCTGGAATTCGATTCAATTGTTACAAGCCATGGTAAATCTTGGATTTAATTTGGCATTTACAGGCGCGGTCAGAACTGCAAAGACAACTTTTCTGGCTACTTGGCAAAGCTATGAGGATAGAAGCCTGGAAGGAGTTATGGTAGAAACCGACCCTGAAATACCTATCCATACTTTTATGCCTGATGCACCAATAATGCAAATCATAGCGGACAATGAAAAGCTCAAGCATCTGTCAAAAAACTTACTGAGGAGTGACGCCGACTATTTTATCATGGCTGAAGCCAGAGACGGAATCGCGTTAGATACAGCTGTTAAGCTTGCCAGCAAAGGAACAAGAAGAATTAAGATCACATTTCATACGAGAGATCCGCTGGACTTTTCCTATGATGTCGCTTTTGAAATTATCAAAAGCCTGGGAGGCGATCTTGAAAGTACGTCAAAAAAGGTAGCTGCCAGCTTTGACTACATATTTCATTTTATTCAATTAAAAAACAAGAATCAGAAAAGGCTTAAAAGCATTCATGAGCTGGGAATTGACAGGAATACAAGAGAGATCACGATAAAAGAAATTTGCAGATACAATCATAAAACTGACGATTGGAGCTGGAACTGTATTATAAGTGAGGATAAAAAACGGATGGGGGAAGAAGAAAATCCTGAGTCCCTGGAAGTATTTAAAAGAGAACTGGCGGCGCTTTCATATCAAGAGGGGTTTCAGGATGATGATACAAATTGAAAAAACAGATTGTCTTTATATTTTAATTACGACAATTTTATATTTAATAATTCTGTCAGGTATATGGGTGGTTTACGCTGAGAGACTGAAACGCATTTGGATGAAGATCAAGATGTATAATCGGCTGAAAGCCAGGAAAAAGGCATTAAAACCGGAGTCCAGGGTCGAACTGCATCTGAGAAAAATACTTTCTATTTCATTAACAAAACCTATAGAGCCGATAGTATTTCTTCGGTTTACGGTGATAGTATTTTTATTGGTTCTATTAATTGGGGTACAGAATGTTTCTTTGGCATCGTCATTTTTGATGGCGGCGTTAATATCAGCAATGCCTTATTTGCTTCTCCGTGTAAGAATCGAAATAATACGCCGAAAAAGCAGTTATGAGGGGGAACGTTTAATCTCTGAGTTTCTTAGTCAATATAGAATGGCTGATTTAAATATCTATAAAACCATTGAACAGGTAATTTTGGTTTCGGAAGATACGAAAATATCAGGAAAGCTATTGTTTAAACTGCTTATAGAGCTTAGAAATACAGGAAATCCAAAGCTGATCAAGGAGGCGACAGAGCGTTTTTCATATGGGATCAATACTAATTGGAGCAGAATGCTTGCAAACTGCATCCGAATCTCTTCATTAAACGGAACCAACGTTACACTGGCTTTGGAAGATATACTAATACAGCTAAGGGAAGCCAGACAGCTGTTCGAGGAACGGCGAAGACTGAACTCTGAATCTGCAAGAATGGTTGTATTCCTGGCGCCTGTCATGTTTATTGGCACCATAGTGATATCGGTGAAATATCTTGGAATACCTTTCGGGAAGGTAATGAGGAATCAATTCTACACTGAACAGGGATTCTTGATGATTCTTATTATTATATTTCTGTTTCTGCTTAATTTAGCGCTTATAGAAATTATAACAAACCAACGCTTTGATTATTAGTGCAGTGAACCATGGAGTAATGTTATGGATTTGAATTGGTACAACGGTATATCTTTTGGGCTGCTGGCCTGCTTGTTTTTAGGCATATTGCTGATCAGAGATCTGTGCTTTTGGAGCTGGAGCCTAAAACACCGGGCATATTTACGAAATAAGTTTAATGCAGGCAGGATTAGAGATTACGGCAGATATATATTTTTTGAAGACCAGAAAAATGGAAGTCCTTTCACGTTTATATCCCGGCTGATAAGAAACTGCAGGGAACAGAAAATGGATCGAGAGATATTTGAATCAATTACATTTTTAAGAAATCTGGCATCTATTGATAAAGGAAGAGAGTATAGCTCTGACACCATCATTGAAAAGCTTGCTGAGCACAATGGATTGCTGCGTCCTATTCTTATAAAAATGCTGAATCTGCTCCGGATCAATAAGCCAAGGGAAGCAGCTGAGCTTTTTGCTGAAAAGGTTGGAACCAGAGCAGGTAAGGATTTTGTCGTACTCTTGATTAAGTGGGACCAGTTGAATCCATCAGAACTGGTCGAAACCCTGTTTTCTTATGAAAAAAGCATGAAGTCAATGCGAATCACTGCGCAGAAGAAAAGAGATGAGATCGTCAGTGAGCTTATTTATTTTCCGGTGGTGATAAATATACTGATCATTTTTGTCAATTTTATCTATGTCGCTTATTTTATAGAGCAAAAAGAAATGCTTATGATGTTTATGTAAAGGAGAAAGAAAATGAAACAAATTATCGTTATGCTATCCATGATTATTTTAGGAATTGTAATTGCAGGCGCCGTCGGCAGCTTCGAAGACTCCGCTAACACGATTTCTCAAACAACAAACAAACGGATTGTAAGCCTGGACACAGATTGGCAAAAATGAAATTTTGGATGTGAGTTTTGTTTGAACGACGGCGTCAATCCCCCGCTTTAGCGGCGGGTTACCAATTAACAGGCTGTCAGTGGCGGTACGATCCCCGACTGACGCCTACGGTTTCGGCTTCCGGCAAGTAAATCGCCAAAACCCGAAACCGGCCGTTCAACGATTTGAGTGCCGTGCGAACATTCGCCTTCGGCGAACCGCACATGGCGATTCAAATCAAACGAGTCGATTTGAAAGGAATCTAAAGCGGAGATGAAACATTTTATCGTACTTTGCAGCACGATCATTCTGGGTATAGCCATTTACAATATTATCATGGGGACAGGAGAAGAGTCCGTGATCAACGCAGTTGGGGAATTATGGAGAAATGGGGTTGAAATCAGGACAAGCTCGCCTTAAGCAGTATGGCGGGTTGTAGCTATGGCTCAATTTATTGTACCATATTTCAGCGGGCAAATTAAACGTATGTTCGCCGAGGTCGTGCTTATTAGAGAGGAGGAGCGCATTCTGGAATGAAACAATTAATTGTATTAATGGGGGTTTTACCGATATTACTGGTATTTTTATCCCAATATACCCTTGATCAAAAAAATAATGACAACATCAGCAGACTGCAGGAATGCGTTTATCAGGCAAAAGAACAGGCAAAACAAAAGGGATGCTTTACAGCAGAGATCAAAGAGGAAATGATCAATAAGATCGGGAACTATTTTGATATTTCAGAGGAGGAAATGGAAATTATCTTGGAGGAAATCCCTCAATATCGGACCTCAGTTTTTGATGACAGGGAACTGATATATTATAAGGTATCGGTTCCTATTAAAAAAATTATGGCAGGAAATCGTTTTTTCGGGATAACAGATGAAGAAAACAGTGGTATGTATACAATTGAAAGCTGGACAGCCAGCGAATTGCTCAGGGAGTAGGCATCCGTTGCAACTAGCCGCAGATATCTCCCGTCTCTTTAGGATAAAGGGTCAACTATGAAGGTTTTTATTATTTTTTTGGGAATGCTTATAATAAATATAAGTTTTATGTCTTATCAAGGAGACATGGGTCGCTATATTCAATGCCAGGCTTTTTTAAAAGCCGTTGCAGAGGAGTGCGCAGCAGGAGCGGCTCTCTACTATGATGAAGCGGCTTATTCTGACGGATGGTTTCAGTTTAGTTATGAAGAAGGGCATAAATATATAGACTTTATCATAGATAAGTCAAAAAAGAAAATGCCTTTGCCGGAGGACAGTATCCTATCATATGAAGCATTCTTTGAGGATGACGCTTCGGGATATGAAAGCGATAATAGAACACCCTCGGTAACCGTTGAGATTACAGCTGTAACCAAGGATATTTTCAGTTTGCCATTTATTGAAGTGACTCAAGTTGAACGAGCTGCCAAGTATGAATTGCCGCAATGATAATATTATTTGTCATTCAGCCGGCAGCCGGATAATATCAGATATTGGCAAAATTATATAAATTTAAGATTTTTCAGCAGCTCCCTAACTTTGGGGCTGCTGAAAAACCTTAAAAAGCAGACGATATATTGATATTGACATAATTATTTGCTCATGCCATGATAAACAATAAGAGGATTTAATTGATGAAGAGACAAAAAGAAGATTCCTATAGGCGTCCGAAGAGCAAATGGAATAAACAGATAGTAATAATTATCATAGTGATTTTGCTCATAATATCCGTAATTATGTTTATGAACTGGCTTATTGAAGACGAGGGTTCATGGATGCCCAATTATCCGAAGGCAGAGCTTGAAGAACTCGCACTTAAGGAAAATCTGACGAATGAAGATTATGATACGATCCTTATGCAGACCGGATTAGGGCGTGAGGCAACAGACATTCTATTACGGAGCCAAAATTCGGATGAGCTTATACAGACCCTTGAGCAGTATCAGGATGATTTTTTTTCATACGGGGATTATGAGTGCCGTGTTCAGGCTGTAATTGTCCATGAAAAAAGAATAAGTGGTGAAAACGGACAACCGGTAAAAGGGTTTGAAATACTGGATATCAAAAACGGAGATATATTCATTACGAAGGCAACTCACTCACTTGGATGGCAGCATGGACATGCAGCTATTGTTACCGATGCATCTGAAGGAGAAACCCTGGAAGCCATTCATTTAGGAGAATCCATCATTTTTCAGAATGTGGAAAAATGGAAGACATATCCTAGCTTCATTCAGCTCAGGTTGCAAGACTATGACAGTGTTGAAGCGATGAAAATTGCCGAATACGCAAAAAAAGAATTGCTTGGTCTGCCCTATGGATTATTAACAGGCATACCACAAAAAGCACCGGATAAGCTTAAAAGAACTCAGTGCTCTCATTTGGTTTGGTATCCCTATAACCGATTTGGGTATGATATAGATTCCGATGGTTCCTGGCTCGTTACGCCGAAAGATATCGCCAACAGCGAATACCTGGAAGTGATACAGGTATACGGGGTAAACCCTGAAGAAATTTGGCCTTAGATTCACAGCTTGAACAGTAACGGCGCTGACCCTAAACGCCCGGTTTCGACCTCTTTTCTTGACAAATAAATCCCATGTCATATAATTATAGCGGAGCTAAAATGTCCCCAGCTGTTATTGAACCCCAGGAGGTATTCTATGATAAAAGCATCATTAAAGGATGGCAGTGTAAAAGAATTTGAAAATGGAACAACGATTTTAGAAGCTGCAAAAGCGATTCACCGAGGTCTTGCAAAGGAAGCCGTGGCAGGAAGAGTCAATGGCAAAGTACAAGGCTTGAACTATAGATTGGAAGAGGATTCTGATCTGGAAATTTTGAAATTTGAAGAGGAAGATGGAAATCATACCTATCGACATACAAGTTCACACATTTTTGCACAGGCGGTTAAACGACTGTTCCCTGAAGCAAAGCTCGGAATAGGTCCTGCTATCGATAACGGCTTTTACTATGATTTTGATCTGGAACATCGCTTTACAGATGAAGATTTGATTAATCTGGAAAAAGAGATGATAAAAATTATCCAAGAGAATCATCCCATCGAACGATTTGTTCTTCCCAGGGAGGAAGCTATCCGATTCATGGAGGAAAGACAGGAGCCTTACAAGGTAGAACTGATTAAGGATCTTCCAGAGGATGCTGAAATCTCGTTTTATAAAGAGGGGGAATTTATTGATCTTTGCGCAGGTCCCCATATGCCGTCAACCGGAGCAGTTAAAGCTATTAAGCTGATGAGCGTAGCCGGTGCGTACTGGAGGGGAAGCGAAAAGAATAAGATGCTTCAGAGGATTTACGGTACGTCTTTCCCAAAACAAAAGCAGTTAGATGAATACGTTGAAAGACTGGAAGAAGCAAAAAAACGAGATCATAGAAAAATCGGAAAAGAAATGGACCTTTTTGCAATTTATGAAGAAGGTCCCGGCTTCCCATTCTTTATGCCTAAGGGTATGGTAATCAGAAATGAACTGGAAGCCTTCTGGAGAAAAGCTCATAGTGAAAGAGGCTATCAAGAAATCAAGACACCACTTATTTTGAACGAAGCGCTGTGGCACACCTCAGGACACTGGGATCATTACCAGGGTAATATGTATTTTACCAAAATAGATGACAATGACTTTGCTGTTAAACCGATGAACTGTCCGGGTGCAATGTTGGCCTATAAACGAAAAATGTACAGTTACCGGGATTTCCCCATAAGATTGGCCGAAATGGGACAGGTACACAGGCACGAGCTGTCAGGAGCCCTGCATGGGCTTATGAGAGTCAGGACTTTCACACAGGACGATGCTCATATTTTCATGATGCCGGAGCAGTCTAAAAGTGAAATTGCCGGTGTCATAGATTTCATTGACTATGTGTATACACTTTTTGGCTTCAAATACCATATTGAGCTTTCTACCAAACCGGAGGATTCGATGGGCACAGAGGAAGAGTGGGATATGGCGACCAACGCATTAAAGGAAGCTTTGACTGAAAAAGGGATCCCTTTTATTATCAATGAAGGTGATGGAGCTTTTTACGGTCCAAAAATCGATTTCCATCTGGAAGACAGCATCGGAAGGACCTGGCAATGCGGTACAATACAGCTGGATTTCCAGATGCCGCAGAGGTTCGAGCTGACATATGTGGGTAAAGATGGGGAAAAGCATGTTCCTATCATGATCCACAGGGTGATATTTGGCAGTGTTGAGCGATTTATTGGAATCCTGACTGAGCACTTTGCCGGGAAATTCCCACTTTGGCTTGCTCCAGTTCAGGTGAAGCTGCTGACTGTTACGGAAAGATTTGCTGATTTCGCGGAAGAAGTCGGAAGAAAGCTGAATGAAGAAGGTCTTAGAGTTGAGGTTGATATCCGAAATGAAAAAATCGGATATAAAATAAGAGAAGCCAGAAATGAAAGAGCCTCATATATAGGAGTTATTGGTGAAAAAGAAGTGAATTCCCGTGAATTGTCTGTGCGTTCCAGCAAGGAAGGAGAGCTGGGAAGCATAAAAATCAAAGACTTCATTGAAAAGCTAAAAAAAGAGATAAAAGAAAAAGCATATTAACACTATTTATAAGTGAGGAATATTAATGTTTGAAAAAAAAGACCGAAGGGAATGGCGAAACGGAGTTTACCTTTGCACTGCAAAGAATAGCTTTGAGGCTGATCTCCTTGAATCCAAGTTAAGAAGTGAAGGGATTCCTTCCATAAAAAGGTTCAGAGGCGCAAGCAATTTTCTGGAGATTTTTATGGGTTCCAATTCTGCTTATCCAATCGATATTTATGTGCCGGAAGAAACACTCGAAGATGCAAGAAATATTATTATTGCATTTCCTCTATTGAGTGATGAAATACCCGATGAGGCAATCGACTTCGATTTATTATCGGAAGAAGAACTTGACGAATTAATTGGATTTGAGGAACCAGAAAAAAATAAAAACAAAAAAAATATGCATTGACTTAATGATTCCACAAAAATGCCGATAATGATATTGATGCTATTTGCCCGCATAGCAAATAGCATTTTCTTTTCATGCGCTATAGTTCGGGATGAGATCGTCCGTAGCACAGGAAGGCAGGTTTGATTTTGATGCGATGTAGTAAATGTGGAACAAAGATTAATAAGAAAAGCAATTTTTGTATTAAATGCGGTGCAAAGATACCTCCCATGCCAAAAAAGAACAAAGAGGAGAAAAAGAAACGGACTATTTTTAAAATCATCATTCCCGCAGTTCTTTTTCTGATTATTGGACTTCTGGCATTTTTGATTTTTGGCGGCGATTTAGTACCCGGCAAAATTAAAAACCTGAAAGGATATTCTTATCTGAGCGGAATAGCGAATGAGAAATTATCCGGCCGATTTCAGCTTCTTGCCGATTTCTCCGGTGACCTTTCCTCCAAACTGCCCTTTGAGCTGCCGAAACTACCGGGGCAGCGGTGATATCGCAGATAAAAAAGAGGTCATGGAAGAAACTGCAGGCAGTGACGGGGAAGAGAAAAATCCCGGTTTGAAACGCGATGAAAATGGAAGCAATGCGGAGGGAGAAAAAACATCTATAGTTGGAGTGGATGATAACTCCGTGATCAGCGACAAACTGTTATTAAGCGATACCCACACCGATTGGCAGCAAAGCAAGGTAAAGGTGATCAAGCATAATACAGATGAAGAAACCAGAACCGACACAGTTGTTGTTTTGATGGAACTGAAAAATGACTACGTCAATATGCTGGGTACAAAGGAAATCGTGTATAACTACAACGAACTGACAGGGGAATGGGAACCCGAATCTGTATCAAAGATCAATTGTCTCTCAATGGAGCCTTCTGTAGTGAATTAGCATCATATTTCCTTTCCTGAAAATATCCGCACCGATATAAAAAAGGAGAGAAGGAAAAAGGGGATCACCAGAACCGGAAGCAGTTTGATAAAGGCGATCAGCGATGCCTCGGACGGCATGGAAACTCCCATTTTACTGAGCGCGACCATCGCGGCTGTCGGCGCGGCAAAGATGGCGATAAGAAGGAGCCTGCATTTTTCAACGCCGAATTTAAAAATTAGCGGAAGAAGTATGGCTAAAAAGAAAAAGGTGATACTGATAATCGCACCGGTGGCATAGAGATGCTCTTTCACCCCGAAGGCTTCCATCGGCTTGAACTTCAGAATCACCGCTGATATCAGGAATGAGATGATCGTTCCGCCGAAGCACAGAATAACGGACAGCAGGTATTTTGACGCAACGATCTCTTTCCTGGAAACGGGCAGGGACAGGGCGTAATAGTCCCATTTCGCCAGGGCGTCGTAAGAGAAGGATGTGATGGTCACCATCATGGACATAAAGATGATAAAGGCTTCAAAAAAAGTAGCAGGGTTATCCAGGCCGGCGCTGATCAGCGCAAAAAATGCGAGCATGAACAGCACGGTTTTCATGTATTGCCTCACTATATAAAAATCCTTCAACAATAAACCGATCATTTGAACTCTTCCCCCCTCATATAAAATAGCATAATATCTTCAATGGTAACAGGATCTATCGTCAACCCCTTGTATTTCTGTTTCATCTGTTTTTTGTTTCTGACCAGGATCTCATGCCCGAACCGGCTTTCTCTTTGCCCTATGATATCTGCCTTATCAACGGCGCCGAAATCGGCGGCTCCGCATAGAAGAAGACCGTAATTGTCCAAAAGGCTGTCTTTGGATTTGCTGAATATTATTTCTCCGTCGTGAAGAAAAGTGATATAATCCGCAATTTTTTCCAGATCACTGGTTATGTGGGAAGAAAACAGGATAGAATGATTTTCATCCTGGATGAATTCCAGGAAAAGATCAAGGATCTCGTTTCTTACCACGGGATCAAGTCCGCTTGTGGCTTCATCCAGTATCAGAAGTTTCGGATGATGGGAGAGGGCAGTTGCGATGGAAAGCTTCAATTTCATTCCTCTGGAGAATTCCTTTGTTGTTTTATTGCCGGGCAGCCGGAATTGATCAATGTAGCTGTAAAAAAGCGACTCGTCCCAGTTTTTATAAATTCGTGCCATGATTCTTGATATATGTTTCGGTTTAATGTTCTCATGAAAATAGCATTCATCCAGTACGACACCTATGTCGCTTTTTATTTTTTTCTCGTCTTTCCTATGATCAAGGCCCAATATGCCGATCTCTCCCGTTTCAGCTTTAAGTTGATTCAGCATAAGCTTGATCGTAGTAGTTTTCCCGGCTCCGTTTTCGCCGATGAAACCCATGATGCTGCCTTTCGGCACGGAAAAACTGATATTCTTCAGTTTGAAATTTTTAAAGCTTTTTGACAGATCCCTGATTGCTATTGCATAATCCACAGATACTACCTCCGATTCCATTTCAATTTTTGGTTCCGCATAAGTACTTCATTCACTTTCATATAACAATCCCAGCATTTCGGTCAGTTCTTCCAGACTGATTCCCGCAGATTTGGCCAAAGCTGCGGCCTGCTGCAGATGTTCCTCCGTCATACGCAGATGTTCTTCCCTGACGAATTCGAGGTTTTTCCCGGCGACAAAGCTGCCGCGGCCGGTTACAGTTTCAATAAATCCGTCTCGTTCCAGATCTTCGTATGCGCGCTTTGTCGTTATGACGCTGATACGCAGCTCTCTGGCAAGAAGGCGCATGGAAGGCAGGGCTTCGCCCTCCTGCAGCGTGCCGTTCAGTATCATACTTTTGATCTGGTATGTTATCTGTTCATAGATGGGTTTTCCGCTTGAATTGCTTATGATAATATCCATGATTTTGCCCGCGCCTCCTTCTCTGATGATGACCATGAGTTATATTGTATATATACGGTATATACAATATAACTCATGGTCATCATTATTGTCAATATTTATTTTAAAAAAGAAATAAAAAATCGCTCTAATATATATTAAAGCGATTTACGTTGTGAAAGTATCACAAAAGGCCGTAATAGGCGAGTATCCCGTAATATATTCCTCTTGCAAAGCTTTGGGGGTCGCTGACAAGTAAGTACAAATCAGTTGGATTGCTCATAAAACCCATTTCGAGCAGTATTGCAGGCATAGCCGTTGCCCGCAGAACATAAAGCCTGGTATTTACAAATACTCCGCGATTTGGCAGACCGGTCATATAATTAAGACCTTCCAAGACACGGGTTCCCATGTAATATGAGGGGCTATCGGCACTGTAGACGTAGGCCTCGCTGCCGCTTGCAGTAAGTATTTCGCTGACATTGCAGTGCAGACTGAAGAAGAAATCAGCCGGCCAGCTGTTTGCAGCGTAAACTCTGGTTTGAAGACTGGTGGTTGTACTTGTACCTAATTGCTCTGTGGGATAATTTCTTGACAGTCTTGCCTCAAAGTTCGGATTTTCATTGAGGAGGGCAGCCAGCCTTACTCCCACTTCATAGTTTATATCCTGCTCTCTTATGCCTGCAACTTCTGCACCCGCATTTGGATTTACAGGATTATGTCCCTGATCAATAAATATTCTGATCGCCATATTGGTTACTCCTGTTCACAAATAGCAACATTTGATTGCATATTTGAATGTTGGTAAATTGTAATGATATGATATTCATTATATGAAGTATAGGAGAAAATGTTTATTTTATTTAGTGTTCTCTATATAACAAAAATGACTGTCCATAAATCTATGAACAGCCATTTATTATAATACCCAATTTTGAAAACTATTTTTTGAAGTACTCCAGGACATAATCCGGAACATTGCCTTCATTGAAGTAGATTTGTTTCTGAGTCATAGAAGGCATATCCTCTCTCCCATAATCCTCTTTAAATGATCTTTCATACATATAATCATCGTCAATATATTGCTGTTGATAATCGCTGTTCCATCTATACTCAATGACTCCGGAATAATAGTCATTATAATTGATGTTCATAGATTCATATGAATTCAACAACTCCTGAATTTTTACCGGATCGGTTATTTTTAAACTTTTTACCTCTACTGTTTCACTTTCACTTGTTACATTGGGGATAGTGCCTGGATAGAGGTCATTTTTATAGTCCTTATGCACATTATGGAACAATTCGATATATTCGACATCACTGACATTATGGATGAAACGATTTTTGTAGCCATGCTCTTCAAGCCATTGAATAGTATTCTTATAATTATCGGTTACTGTATAAGAAACCACGGTTTCCAACAGTTTTTCCGGTGTGTCAGAATTCTTGTTTTTATATTTGAAATCAATGTCAACCGTTGCATATTTGTGCTTCAAGCTGGTCATGTCTTCAAAGGTTTGCGCTTTAAAATCCCTGTCAAGACAGTCCATGAACTCTTGCATTTCTGCTTGATTTTTGATCTCTACCGTTTCGGACGGAATCTCTGAATTTATATATATTTGAGTCAGTGTTTCGTAATTCAGATTGCCGGGTGCGAAGAATTCTTTGAATTCCTTCGATTCATAGATTTGTTTGAACTCAGGGCTGTTTCTGTAAGAGTTGTAGTCGATCTGGTATCTTCTGCTCATCGGGAAGGTGG
The DNA here is from genome assembly GCA_028706405.1 of Eubacteriales bacterium. Taxonomy (GTDB): domain Bacteria; phylum Bacillota; class Clostridia; order Peptostreptococcales; family Anaerovoracaceae; genus Anoxybacterium. The sequence continues at coordinate 4,851 of JAQWBM010000041.1, read as the reverse complement.
AATCCGGATCGTAGGTAAGGAGAACATTGCTCGCATAAATGTCCTGCAGATTTATAAGCCGCTCTTTATTCTCGGTGAGTGAACGGTGAAGCTTTGTGACAGCCTTAATGTTTTCAGGATCCTTCATCCGGAATTCGCCTTCTTCGTCCGAACTCTTGTAAATCGGATGCCTGATTAAATAATTGTTATTGAAGAAGTTAAAGTTGTTTGCCTGGTCGAAATAAGATTCTATAGTAATGCTTCGGACGTTAGCAGGGTCCGGCACGCGTTTTTCAAATCCTGTCACATCAAACTTCAGCCCAAGGATGAAAAGCACGGCGATAAGCCCATAGATTACAAGGCTTTTCAAGCTCTCTAAATTATAGACCCGGGGAGTTTTCTTAACGATCATTTGCCCGATGATGAAGAAAATAACCGTGCCTGCCGCAAACCCGGCATATATATACCATTCGGATTCGCCCAGGACATCAAAGTAAAAGCCCAGCATCGTCATACCAAAAAAAGTGATCAGATAGCAGATGATCGGTTCCATGAAACCGAATACCAGCGAATCGGAGGCGCGTTCCAGGCGGCGCTTCTGATAGAGGAAGCCTGTGATACCCAGCAGGATAAAGAAGCTGACAATATAATAAACGGTGGTAGCGGTGTCAAAGACTCCTTCGCTTCTGAGAATATTCAAAAATGGTGAGATGCGGAGACCAAATTCGCTCAGGTTTGCAGAAGTATCAAATCCGTAGAGATAATGGGAGAAATATGCTACAAACACGAAATACAGCATAGGAAGCAAGAAATTGAACCAAGCTGCCAATGCAAAATGCATCAGGGAATTCCCCGTCAGCATGCCGGTAAATACGGACACTGCGTATATTACAAAAGCGATAAGAAGTGAAACCCAGATCCAGTTTAAAACGTCAGCTCTTGAAAAAACGTTCACGGTATCCAGCATTAAGCCAGTTTCCGTATGGTATTCGTTATATACAGGCTTGCTTATGGCAAGAAGAATAAGCCCGTTGACAATAATCGGCGCCGCAATCATGATCAGTCCGGATATAAATCCGCTGTTATAAAGCTTTGCGCGGGTAAAAGGCATGGAATGTACCACCGATACGGAGCTGACTCCATGCAGGTAACGGAATATGACTACTGCAGCAGCAATTGGGAATATCAGGTGAGCAAACATATAAAAAGGCTGCTGGTTGCTCAGTGACATTCCTATATAACCCGACAATGGATTTAAATGAGAGTAAGTCATCAATATAGGAAATACACCCGAAAGAAAATAAACCAGAAAAGCAAGTGCGGGGATTGCCCAAAACCGTCTTAGATTTTCGATAATCATCGGTTTTGAAATGCTAAAATATGATGCTTTCGATCTCATTATCTTCACCTCCCAACTCGTAAATAAATATTTCTTCCAGTGATAAAGGAAGAATGTCGAATATGACGGGATTGGAATCACGAATCGTTTTTTCCACCACATCTTTTCTGTTTCTGACAATAAGTAAATCGACAGTTCCTCTTGATTCCTTATGCAATACGTTTAAGCCGGCATAAGGATTTTCAGCCGGCGTCCTGAATGCCACCTGGATTTTGTGTATATCCGATTTCAATTCATCCAGATCACGCTCGATCATCATTTTCCCTTTCGACAGGATTCCTATGGAATCACAGATTCCTTCCAGCTCACGCAAATTATGCGAGGAAACCAGGACGGTCATCTCTCTTTCCGCCACATCTTCCACAATGTATTTCCATACCAGCTTACGGATGATTGGATCCAGGCCGTCGATAGGTTCGTCAAGTATCAGATAGTCAGGCATGGAAGACATGGTAAGGATAAAAGCAGCCTGTTTTTGCATTCCTTTTGAAAACTTGGAAAGCTTACGTTTTTCACTAAGCTCGAATTTCTTTATCATATGACCATATCGTTCATGATTCCAGCTTGGGTATAGAGTACGGTAGAATTTAGCAGACTCTTTTAGATTGTACGTTGAAAAGAAATACAGATCGTCAGGGATATAGCCCATCCGCTCCTTTATTGGAATGTTTTCATAAATATTTTCACCATCTATCAGTATTTCGCCGTCGTCAGGCTTAAAGACTCCGGTAACATGCTTGATCAGCGTGGTTTTACCGGCCCCATTGGTCCCTACGAGACCGTAGATTGAACCTTTTTTTACGTTCAGGTTTAAATCGGAAAGAGCTTTAAAGCCATCAAAGGATTTATTAATATAATTTACCTTTATCATTCCAATCACTCCTCTCTTCCAGTAATTCATCGAATATGCTTTTGATTTTGTTCAGAGAATAGCCTAAATAAAACAATTCTCTGATATTTTCCTGCAGACGTCCCTTTATTTCAGAAATTTTTTTGTCATCGACGGGAAGTCCTGTATGGGATGCTACGAATGTACCCAGTCCGGCGACGGTATAAAGATACCCTTGATATTCCAACTCTCTGTATGCTTTTTGTATCGTATTCGGATTTACAGTGAGGGTTTTGGACAATTCACGGACAGAAGGAAGTCTATCTTCTGCATTGAGCATACCGGTCATAATAAGCTCTTTAACGTTATCGACAATCTGCTCATAGATAGATTTCCGGCTTTTTAAGTCAATCTGAAACACGGTACTCACCCCCTTATTTGTTTTGGTAGTTTTTGGATTACAAGTACATGCTGGTCGCTCAATTTGTTATCTATTTTAAGAAATATCACTCGCTACGATGGGCGTATTCCGTGCATTTTATTCTGTAAAATACCGCCTCATCCTGTACCCAGTGTACTATATGACCTAATACACTGTCAACGGTTTTTTTATTATCTTTTTTTTTATTGACAGACCTTAAAAAATAGCAGAGAATAAAAACATAGATAGTGATAATTACTTAAAAGGAGTTATGAAATGGCAGAAATCAGAGAATACGACATCGAAGAAATAGAAGCGAATAAGAAAAATAATAAAAATCGAAGAAAAAAAAGCCTGATCATCTTTGGATGTATTATCGCAGGCATCGTCGGCTTGGCTCTGATTGGAAGTTTCGTTAAGGGTAAGATAGTTGGCGAAGGAGGGGAAATACCTGCAAAAGGACCGTATATTGCCACACTGTATGTGAAGGGAACCATTGCTGACGTACAGACAGATTCCTTTGGTATTCCTATTGGATATCAGCATGATTGGACGCTGAAAATGATTGATGATATTTCAGCCGATTCTAATAACCGTGGTTTGATCCTGTTTGTAGATTCGCCGGGGGGCGGAGTTTACGAGAGCGATGAGCTATATTTGAAATTAAAGGATTACAGGGAGAACACAGGGAGGCCCATCTACGCGGTAATGGGATCCATGGCCACATCCGGCGGATATTACATATCTGCGCCGGCTGATAAGATCATTGCCAATCGAAACACCTGGACCGGTTCATTAGGGGTTACAATAGGAACGCTCTATGATATTTCAAGGTTTCTTGAAAAATACGGAATAAACACGGTTACGATTACAGCAGGAGACAATAAAGCCATGGGCAGTATGGTGGATCCGCTGACGGAAGAGCAGAGGGCGATCTTTCAATCTTTGGTTGATGATGCCTATGCGCAGTTTATAAATATCATATCCGAAGAAAGAGGAATTGGACTGGAAGAAGTAAGAACGCTTGCCGACGGTCGGATTTATACAGCAAAACAGGCGCTTGAGCTGCAGCTTATAGACGATATCGGGAATATTGAGTATGCGGTTGGTAATATGAAGAATACTTATAAGCTGCAGGACTGCGAAGTCATAGATGTGGTTTACAAGGACAATTCTCTACTGGGTTCTTTGCTTGGCGAGGTGAAGATTCCAGACATGAGAAGCAGTGATGTAACGGCACTTCTTAGCATCATAGAAGGAGACAGCAAATTTCCCATCAGCTATGAATGTGAGATACTGAAATAAAATGAACAAGTCGATTTGGTTACTGTTCACACATTTGTGAAGGCATTTGCTATGGCTTCACCAACTGAACAGGATTTTGCATACCTTCAGCGCTTCATCCCGCCAAGTTCAGACTGTCAAACAAACCGTGCCATAACCGTGTTTGACAGGAACTGAACATATTGTTTTGTTCAATTTTCGCAGAGAGTATTACAAAATCCCTCCAATTATATACAGATAAAACAAAACATAGAAATCACCTCTGGAGATGTGCCCCGGCGGGTGATTTTTATATGGGGGCAGAAAAATAGGGCCTTCAAAAATACTCTACAAAACTACTGAAGTAGTGTACAAAACCTTTGCAGATTACAGCATCCTTGCGTTTAAAAGCGGTTTGTATTTGAGGGCAGTTGGAAATGCCAAAGGCAGTATATTTTATAAAATATTGAAAAATTTAATCCCTCTTTTGGTGAAATTGTCGAGCCGGTCGGGGCATTTTGTGAAGATCAGGGGATCCGCATGGAGGTTATCGGCGCGCAGAAGTACGGCAATAAGGCCATTGTCTACCTGTCTCTCCGGGATATAAGCGGAAAGAACCAGCTGACGGAGAGAACCGACTTCCGGGACGGGTTCAGCGTGACCGTGAACCCGCCGAAGACAACCGGACAAGTGGAGGTAAACGTTGCCAATTTCTCCTGGAATCAAAACCTGCTCTATTTGGACGAAGAAACCAATACAGTTTATTACGAATTCAATATAACGGAGGATTCGGATTCCTCCCTGTCTGAACCCTTTGAATTAGTCAGCTTGCTTATATACTTCGATGGAAGGGACTATGAGAACGAACCGGTTGCCGTATCCATTGCCAGTCTGGATGAGGCTCAGATTATGCCCCTTCAGGAAGATCAGATCTGGGGTGGCACGGACGTGCCGGACAAC
>JAQWBM010000040.1 GCA_028706405.1 Eubacteriales bacterium | reverse complement strand
ATCAGCTATACATACACAATTGGAAGTACAACCGTTTTCCTATGAGACCTCTGGGTTGGAAATCTCCTAAGCAGACTCTCATAGATTTTTTACAGGACGGTGTAACATATGTTTGACAAACCTACAAACGATAAAAAGACCCTCTAAAAAGAGAGCCTTTTCAATACTTATACGAGTTCCAGGAATACCACTTCCGCATTATCCCCTTGACGAGGTCCTAACTTCAGAATTCTGGTATATCCGCCATTTCTTTCCGCATACTTGGGAGCTATTTCATCAAATAGCTTCTTTGCTACATCTTCATCGAAAACATATGTGAGTACCTGTCTGTATGCATGCAGGTCACCGCGTTTTGCCAAAGTTATCATTTTTTCAGCTTTTCTTCTTGCTTCCTTTGCTCTGCAGTCAGTTGTTGTGATACGTCCTTCCCTAAAAAGGTCAGTAACTATATTTCTGAGCATTGCGTTTCTATGAGCGGTAGGTCTGCCTAATTTTCTGTAGCCTGGCATTTTTATTCCTCCTTTGCTAAAGATTCGTGCTTTAGTCGTCGCTCGGTCTGAGACCGAGTCCTAATTCTTCAAGTTTATTCTTAACTTCATCCAAAGATTTCTTGCCAAGGTTTCTCACCTTCATCATATCATCTTCTGTTCTGTGGATAAGCTCTTCTACAGTGTTGATTGACGCACGTTTCAAACAGTTGAAGGAACGAACTGATAACTCAAGCTCTTCTATGGTCATCTCCAATGCCTTTTCTTTCTGATCTTCTTCCTTCTCAACCATTATCTCCATGGCTTCCATGCTTTCTGTCAAATCGATGAACAGCTTTAAATGCTCTTGCATTATTTTTGCACCGATAGATACTCCTTCTTCCGGAGTAATGCTGCCATCTGTCCATATTTCCAAAATGAGCTTATCATAGTCTGTAACCTGGCCTACTCTTGTGTTTTCAACAGAAAAGTTCACTTTTCTAACCGGAGTATAGATTGAATCTACAGGAATCACTGCAATCGGCATAGATTCTGTTTTATTCTGCTCCGCAGGCACATACCCTCTGCCCCTTGAAATATTGATTTCCATAACTAGTGTAGCATTTTCTTCAAGAGTGGCAATGTGCAAGTCGGGGTTGAATATTTCAAGATCACTGTCTGAAATAATATCTCCGGCTGTCACGACTTTCGGACCAACTGCATTAATGATAACTCTTTTGGAATTCTCACTGTTTATACGAACCGCAAGCTTCTTCAGATTAAGAATGATTTCTGTAACATCTTCTTTCGCTCCCGGTATGGTGGAGAATTCATGTAGAATTCCGTCAATCTTCACTGAAGTGACAGCAGCACCCGGTAACGATGAAAGAAGTATCCTTCTTAAACAATTTCCAAGAGTTGTACCGTAACCTCTCTCCAGAGGCTCTACGACAAATTTGCCGTAATCCTCATTTTCGTCTGAATAAAAGCATTCAATTGTCGGTTTTTCGATTTCTATCACTCAAAACCCTCCTTTATCACTCAATCGCAGTATGCAAACCGCGACTTGTTTGATTTTAAACCAGCATTCAGCTTACTTTGAGTACAACTCTACGATCAAATGCTCTGCGATAGGAGTATCGATATCCTCTCTACCAGGCATAGCAACGACCTTACCTTCAAGTTTTTCTACGTCAACCTCGATCCATGAAGGTACACTGATTGACATATCCTTTATCTCCTTAAACTTCGGAGATGATGTGCTTTTTTCTTTTACCTTTATTGAATCGCCGGCCTTTACTGCAAAAGATGGTATGTTTTGTTTCTGTCCATTAACAGTAAAATGTCCATGTCTGACAAGTTGTCTGGCTTCTTTTCTTGAAGAAGCAAATCCCATCCTGAATACGGCATTGTCCAATCTGGTTTCTAACATAATAAGCAGGTTTTCACCTGTAATTCCTTTTTTCTTTGCAGCTTTTTCAAAATAGTTTCTGAACTGAGCTTCAAGTACTCCGTAGAATCTCTTAGCCTTTTGCTTTTCCCGCAGCTGTAAACCATATTCAGAGACTTTCTTTCTGCTCTGCCCATGCTGTCCGGGCGCGTAATTTCTTTTTTCAATAGCGCATTTTGTGCTATAACATCTTTCGCCCTTCAGAAACAGCTTTTGGTTTTCTCTTCTGCATAATCTGCAAGAAGCATCCGTATATCTAGCCATTATTAATTACACCTCCCTTTACTATACTCTTCTTCTCTTTGGCGGTCTGCATCCGTTATGCGGAATTGGTGTGATATCTTTAATAAGATTGATCTCAAGTCCTGCAGCCTGCAGCGCCCTAATTGCAGCTTCACGGCCGGAGCCAGGTCCTTTTACATACACCTCAACCATTTTAAGTCCATGCTCAATAGCGCCTTTTGCTGCTTCTTCTGCAGCCATCTGTGCTGCAAATGGGGTTGATTTTCTGGATCCCTTAAACCCAAGCGAACCTGAACTTGACCACGACAGTGCGTTTCCGCTAAGATCTGTAAGAGTTACGAGAGTATTATTAAAGGTGGATTGGATATGAGCCTGACCACGTTCAATGTTTTTGCGTTCTCTTCTTTTTTTTCTAACTGTTTTTTTTACAGTTTTAGCCATATGACCTTACCTCCTTACTTTCCTTTCTTCTTTCTTCCTACAATTCTCTTAGGGCCTTTTCTGGTTCTTGCATTCGTCTTTGTGTTCTGCCCCCTGACAGGCATTCCTCTTCTGTGCCGGATTCCTCTGTAGCAGCCGATTTCCATAAGCCTTTTGATATTCAAGGTCACTTCTCTTCTAAGATCTCCCTCAACCGCATATTCAGAATCTATGATTTTTCTGATGCTGCCTGCTTCTTCTTCCGACAGATCTTTTACTCTTGTATTTGGATCGATTCCTGCTTTAGCGAGAATTTCCAATGAAGTAGGTCTTCCGATACCATAAATGTAGGTAAGTCCAATTTCTATTCTTTTGTCTCTTGGTAAGTCGACACCGGCTATACGAGCCATATATTTTCCTCCTCTTCTTGCTTGTTAATTTCACGTTATGCTTTGTTGCTGGTTCGTTCATGCTTGCTTGTGTATGTCTGTATACACGCGCTTCACATTCGCTCACCGCGCCGCGCCTACCGTGAAATTCCCTGCGCAACTTTGCTTTTGTTAATTTCACGTTATGCTTTGTTGCTGGTTCGTTCGTGCTTGCTTGTGTATGTCTGTATACGTGCGCTTCGCAATCTCTCACCGTGCCGTGCCTACCGTGAAATTTTCTGCGCAATTCTAATTTGTTAATTTTTGTACGACGCGCCTTGAGTTTTCTCGAGTGAAACTAAAAACGCAGAACTTTCTCATTAATTCATTTATATAGAACTCCCTTGAAGTGGTCCCCTTGTCTCCCGACAATAAAACACAGCCGCTCCCCCAAGGATCATTCCTAACATTTTTTGGCTCCGCTTTGCTTAAGATCGGCGGAGATATTATCGATCGGTTTCATCGTCCCATTGATCGATTCCCGAACCGGAAAGAAGTGTTTTCTAAAAAAACCGTCAACCTTCCGCCCGCTCTCATAGGAGCAGATATATTTCCGTAAGAAACCCGTGAACCTCTTACCTTTTTTATGCGCAGCATCTTTAAAAGGCGGTTTCCTAGTAATATACTGCGACTATCCTTGTTTCTGTTTGTGCTTTGGATTCTCACAAATAACCATGACTTTTCCGTCTCTTTTTATAACTTTGCACTTTTCACAAATAGGTTTTACTGAAGATCTTACCTTCATTTTCTTATCCTCCTAACCCTTGTCTCTCCATGTGATTCTTCCTCTGGTAAGGTCATACGGCGATAATTCAACCTTGACCTTGTCTCCCGGCAGAATCCTTATGAAGTTCATTCTTATTTTTCCTGAAATGTGTGCCAGTACTTCGTATCCGTTCTCAAGCTTAACAACAAACACTGCATTTGGCTGAGCCTCAAGCACGGTCCCAAATACCTCTATGACATCTTTCTTTGCCACATAATACACCTCTCTTTTAACAAACGCCAAACAGCGTCAACAGCTCTGGTTCACCATCAGTGATAACAACAGTATTTTCATAATGAGCCGAAAGCTTTCTGTCAACTGTAACTACCGTCCAGTTATTCTGGAGCACCTGGACCTCGTAACCTCCCTGGTTAATCATAGGCTCTATAGCGAACACCATGCCGGGAGCAAGTCTCGGACCTCTGCCGGGTTTCCCATAATTTGGAATTTGGGGCTCCTCATGCATCGCTTTTCCAATTCCATGCCCTACAAAATCACGTACTACTGAAAATCCGTCTGATTCAGCTTTACTCTGGATGGCAGCAGATATGTCTGAAAGCCTACATCCGACTTTACAGAATTTTAAGCCTTCAAAGAAGCTTTCCTCCGTGCTGCTTATCAGTTTCTTTGCTTCCTCGCTGATTTCCCCAACAGGGTAGGTTCTGGCGGCATCACTGACATAGCCTTTATGTGTACTGCCTACATCGACGCTAATGATGTCTCCTTCATGCAGTATTGTTTTCGCTGAAGGGATACCGTGAACCACTTCCTCATTAACAGATGTGCATGCACTGGCCGGATAACCGTTATAACCCTTAAAGCTTGGTATCATATGATTTTTAATAATAATATCTTCTACGAATTCATCGATTTCCTTCGTAGAGATTCCCGGACGAATGAAATTCGATAACTCCGCAAGGATGTAAGCAGTAACCTTACCTGATTCTAGCATAATATCTATTTCTTCTTGAGACTTGATTATAATCATTTGCTATCACCTATAGCTGCTATAATATCATTAAATACTTCATCAGGTTCCATGTTACCATCAATATGGACAAGCTTTCCAGACCTTTCATAGTACTCAAGTAATGGTCTTGTCAAAGAATTGTATACTTCAAGCCTGTTTTCAACGGTAGCTTCAGTATCGTCTGATCTTTGATAAAGCTCTCCGCCGCATATATCGCATATGCCTTCTTTTTCCGGAGGCATGGTTATAACATGATAGTTCTCACTGCAGCTTCTGCATACTCTTCTTCCTATTAGTCTTGTCATCAGTAATTTTTTATCTACATCGATGTCGAGAATATTAGTAATGGAATGATTCCTTTCATCTAAAAATATGTCAAGATTGCTTGCTTGATTAACTGTCCGCGGAAAACCATCCAGCAGAAAGCCATCCAGGCAGTCTTCTTCCATTAAGCGTACTTCTGCGATTTTTAAAACGAGAACATCCGGAACGAGTTCTCCTTTATTCATGTATTCTTGTGCCTGCTTGCCAAATTCAGTTCCTTCTTTTATATGACGTCTAAAAATTTCACCTGTTGAAATATGAGGGATACCGTATTTTTGACTTATCTTTGTTGCCTGTGTACCTTTGCCTGCTCCTGGTGGGCCTAGTAGTATCAAATTAATCATTGTTAGATCCTCCATGTTTTCTCTTTTACTTGAGGAATCCCTGGTAATTTCTCATAACCATTTGTGTTTCGAGTTGCTTCATAGTATCAAGCGCAACTCCTACTACGATAAGCAATGAAGTTCCTCCAAAGCCAATCTGCAATGATGTAAACTGCTGTATCAACGTGGGAAGTGTGGCAATAAGCGCCAGGAATATTGCCCCTACAAATGTGATTCTCGTCATTACTCGGTTTAAATATTCAACTGTCGACCTTCCTGGCCTGATTCCTGGGATAAATCCTCCATTGGCCTTCATATTGTTTGCTACTTCTGCCGGATTAAATGTAACCGATGTATAGAAGAAGGTAAAAAACATTATGAGGATAATATTAAAGGATGCATAGATCCAAACTCCTGGATTGCCATAAGGAGAAAGCCATTTCATCACAAAATCCGCAAATGCGCCCTCCCGGAAAAAGTATGTGATCGTAATAGGAAATTGCAACAATGACAAGGAAAATATTACAGGAATGACTCCAGCCTGATTTACCTTCATTGGAATATGAGTGCTCTGTCCTCCGTACATCTTTCTCCCAACGACTCGTTTTGCATACTGCACTGGTATTCTTCTCTGACCCTGCTGGACGATAATGATACCGATGACTACAAATAATGCAAAAATGCAGAATAGTATAATGGATATAAGGCTGACCTCTCCTGCCTGGAACTTAACCCAGGTCTGATGGATCGCGCTTGGTATTGTGGATATGATACCTGCCATAATGATCAGGGAGATACCGTTTCCGATTCCATTTTCATTGATCTGTTCACCAAGCCACATCAGGAATGCAGTACCGGCGGACAGTGTCAAAACGATAACTGAGATAGAGAAAAAATCTTGATTGACAACTGCCCGTCTGAACAGGCCCACAGATAGTCCGATTGCCTGGACAAAAGCCAGCGCAACCGTAAGGTATCTGGTGTATTGCGCAATCTTCTTTTTCCCTTCAGTCCCTTCCTTTGCAAGTGCCTCCAATCTGGGTATCGCAATAGTCAGAAGCTGAAAAATAATTGATGCAGTGATATATGGTGTAATACTCAATGCAAATATGGTGAAGTTACTGAAAGACCCGCCTGAGAACAGATCGAACAAACCGAACAACCCTGTGTCGCCGCTGAATACATCTTTCAGAATATCTCTGTCTATTCCCGGTACAGGAATATTGGAGCCCAGCCTAAAAACCAGAAGCATCAGTAATGTAAAGATGATCTTTTTTCTTAGGTCACCGATTTTCCATGCCTGGGCTATTGTTTTAAGCATGCCCATATTAGATCACCTCTGCCTTTCCTCCGGCTGACTCGATCTTTTCAATTGCTGTTTTACTAAATTTATGAGCCTGTACGGTAACACTCTTTTCAAGGTTACCCTCTCCAAGAATTTTAATTCCGTCGATAACCTGCTTGGTCATACCCTTTTCTTTCAGCAATTCTGGAGTAATCGTGGTTCCCGCTTCAAATACATTTAAGTCATCTACATTTAAAATGGTATATTCCTTTTTCCAAATATTTGTGAATCCTCTTTTCGGAATTCTTCTATATAGCGGCATCTGACCGCCTTCAAAGCCGATTCTGGGTCCGCCTCCACTTCTCGAATTTTGACCGTTCATACCTCTGCCGGCAGTCTTACCTTGACCAGTGGCTGTTCCGCGTCCTTTTCGTTTTGCTTTCTTGGTGGAACCTTCAGCTGCTCTTAATTCATGCAGTTTCATTTCTCAACACCTCCTTTACATTTCTTCTAATTGTACAAGATGCTTAACTTTTTCAACCGCTCCACGTGTCTGTGGGGTGTCGGGGAGTTCCACCGTCTGGTGCATTTTTCGGAGTCCCAACGCTTCTACTACTTTTCTATGAAGTGGGGAAGCGCCGATGACACTTTTCGTCAATGTGATTTTTACTGTTTTGTCTGTCATTACGTTTCCTCCTTATCCCAATATTTCTTCCTTGGTTTTTCCTCTGAGCTTCCCTATATGTTCAACAGTCATAAGGCTTCTAAGACCTTCAATAGTAGCGGATGCCATGTTTCCGGCATTATTCGATCCGATGGATTTTGCTCTTACATCTTTTAATCCGGCAAGTTCCAGAACCATACGTACCGCACTTCCCGCTATAACTCCTGTACCAGGAGCTGCAGGCATGATCAGAACCTTTCCGGCGCCGTATATTCCTAATGTTCTATGGGGTACTGTGGTTCCCACCATAGGAACATATATCAATTTCTTCTTTGCATCTTCAATAGCTTTTCTTACAGCCTCAGGAATTTCCTGTGCTTTTCCAAGACCTACACCAACATAGCCCTCGCCGTTTCCGACTACTACGGTCACGCTGAATCTGAAAGTTCTTCCGCCTTTAACAACCTTAGCAACACGTCTTATACTTACGATGGACTCTCTTAAGTCAAGCTTGGATGCATCAATCATACTTTGTCGCATTCCTTTTCTCCCTTCCTGTTAGAATTTCAACCCAGCTTCACGCGCACCGTCAGCCAGCTCTTTTACTCTTCCGTGATATAAGAATCCGCCCCTGTCAAAAGCAACCGTCTCAATACCTTTTGCAAGTGCTTTCTTTGCGACAGCCTCTCCAACCAGCTTTGCAGCTTCCTTGTTTCCACCATAAGCAGCCTGTACTTTGATGTCCTTATCAAGGGTGGATGCAGCAACCAGTGTAGTGCCATTCACATCATCTATGATCTGAACAGAGATGTTCTTTATACTTCTGAATACACAAAGTCTTGGTTTTTCAGGAGTTCCGGTCAGATTCTTCCGAACTCTCTCGTGTCTGGCCAGACGTTTATCATTTCTACTCTCTTTTGCCATTTATCTCACTCCTTTCTATTTCTTCTTAGCACCGCTCTTGCCTTCTTTTCTGCGCACTACTTCGCCTTCGAGGTGAATTCCCTTTCCTTTATATGGTTCGGGCTGTCTCCACTTTCTAATATTGGCCGCATAATTTCCGACAAATGCTTTGCTGATACCTCTCACAATAATTTCAGTGGGGCTTGAGACCTCAGTCTGAATTCCGTCCGGATCTTTCATTTCGACAGGGTGTGAGTATCCTAAATTCATTACGAGTACGTTGCCCTTTTTCTCGACCCTATAGCCAACCCCTACCAATTTGAGTTTTTTCTCGAAACCGGTGGTTACGCCGATTATCATATTGTTTATCAAAGTTCTGGAAAGCCCATATAAGGAGTTCGCTTCTTTTATATCTGAGTCTTTCGATACGGCGAGTACCCCTTCGTTAATTTCTAATTTAATTAATTTGCTGATCTGCTCCTGCAGCTCGCCCTTCGGTCCCTTCACTGTAACAAGATTGTTATCACTGACCTTGACCTCAACGCCGGCAGGAAGAACAACAGGCAGTTTCCCTATTCTTGACATTATCTATTCCTCCCTACCAAATATAACATATTACTTCGCCGCCAACACCAAGCTTCCTGGCTTGCTTATCGCTGATCACTCCATTTGAAGTGGATATAATCGCGACCCCCAGCCCTCCAAGTACCTTTGGCACCCCGTCGCTCTTAGCATAAACCTTGAGCCCCGGCTTAGAAATTTTCTTGATTCCGCTTAATACTCTTTCTTTGTCTGTACCATATTTCATTTGAATTCTGATGATTCCTTGCTTATTGTCGTCTATAACATCAAATCCTTTAATGTAGCCTTCATCCGTCAGGATTCCCGCTATTGACTTTTTCATCTTTGATGCAGGGATATCGACTGTTGAATGTCCTACAGTATTGGCATTTCTGATTCTCGTTAGCATGTCTGCTATAGGATCCGTCATGGTCATTTTGAAGTACCTCCTTCCTATTACTTTTGTTTACCAGCTTGCCTTTTTAACGCCCGGAATTTCACCTTTGTAAGCAAGCTCTCTGAAACAGATACGGCATATCCCATACTTTTTTAAAACAGAATGCGGTCTTCCGCAAATCTTGCATCTTGTATATGCTCGCGTTGAAAACTTAGGTTTTCTCTGTTGTTTAACTTTGAGAGATGTCTTTGCCATTGGTTCCCTCCTATTTCTCAAACGGCATCCCAAGGAATTCAAGGAGCGCTTGCGCCTCTTCATCTGTCTTTGCCGTTGTAGTGAATACGATGTTCATCCCTTTGATTTTATCTACCTTGTCAAAGTTGATTTCAGGGAAGACAAGCTGCTCTTTAACCCCCATGGAGTAATTTCCCCTGCCGTCAAATGCATTTTTACTTACTCCTTTGAAGTCTCTCACTCTGGGAAGGGCGATATTGAAGAATTTATCTGCAAATTCATACATATTGTCCCCTCGCAGGGTAACCTTTGCTCCAACAGGCATGCCTTGTCTTACCTTGAAGTTTGCAATAGACTTTTTTGCCTTTGTGACTACAGGTCTCTGTCCACTGATCAATGCCAGCTCTTCAATCGCGGTCTCCATAAGCTTTGTGTTATCCTTCGCTTCTCCAAGACCCATGTTTATGGTAATCTTTTCAAGCTTTGGTGCGTCCATGACGTTCTTATATTTGAATTTTTCCATTAGTGACGTAAATACTTTATCTTTATAGATTTCTCTTAGTCTTGCTGCCAAGATTGTTCCCTCCTTTCACCCCGATTAGTCCAGAATCTGACCCGTTTTTTTGGATACTCTCTTCTTTTTCCCGCCATCGATTTTGTATCCGATTCTTGTAGGAGCTTTTTGTTTATTATCATAGTACAAAACGTTGGAAACATCGATCGGTCCTTCTTGATGTTTGATCTCGCTTCTAAGTTTTCTTGTCTGCTTCTGATGCTTAGTCTGAATATTGATTCCTTCTACGATAACTTTGTTCTCCTTGGGCAGTGCTTTTAAAACCTTACCTTTTTTTCCTTTATCCTTACCGGTGATCACCATCACCGTATCATCTTTCTTTATATGCATCCAATACACCTCCCAGCTAAAGTACTTCTGGTGCTAATGATATGATTTTCATAAAGCTCTTGTCTCTTAATTCTCTGGCAACTGGCCCAAAGATACGGGTTCCCACAGGATTTTTATCTTCTTTTATAATAACTGCTGCGTTCTGGTCAAACTTAACATAGCTTCCGTCTACTCTTCTGGCGCCATGCTTTGTTCTCACAACAACAGCTTTGACTACATCGCCCTTTTTAACAACTCCTCCGGGAGTCGCTTCTTTTACGGCACATACAATTATATCTCCTATGTTCGCGTACTGTCGGCGGGTTCCGCCCAGAACACGGATACATAATACTTCCTTCGCGCCTGAATTATCAGCTACTCTTAATCTGCTTTCCGGCTGTATCATGACTGGTGCCTCCTTTACTATTTCACTTTTTCAATTACATTCACAAGTCTCCATCTCTTATCCTTGCTCAGCGGTCTTGTTTCCATAATTCTTACTTTATCTCCGATGTTGCACTCGTTGTTCTCATCGTGAGCTTTGAATTTTTTGGTTCTCTTCATAGATTTTCCGTAAAGAGAATGTCTTACAAAATCTTCAACGGCAACACTGATTGTCTTATCCATTTTATCGCTGACTACTATGCCAACTCTGGTTTTTCTTCTGTTTCTATCTTGAATGTCCAGCATATTACATCCTCCTTTCGATTAACCTTGAACCCTCTTCAATTCTTTTTCCTTCATTATGGTTTTCACTCGTGCAATTTCTTTTTTGATGTCTCTCATCTTGATGGGATTTTCGAGCTGACCTGTAACGTGTTGAAATCTCAGGTTAAACAATTCGTTCTTCAACTTCTTCACTTCAGCGTTCAATTCTATATCTGTCATTTCCCTTATCTTTTCAATTTTCATTACGCTTCACCACCCTCTGCTAATTCATGACCTTTGATGGCAAACTTGCTCTTTACGGGAAGCTTATGGGCAGCCAGTCTCATAGCTTCTCTTGCCTGAGCCTCTGATACACCCTCAATTTCAAACATTACTCTTCCCGGCTTTACCACAGCTACCCAATACTCGGGAGCTCCCTTACCAGAACCCATACGCACTTCTGCAGGTTTCTTTGTTACCGATTTATGAGGGAATATTTTTATAAAAACCTTACCACCTCTTTTAATAGATCTTGTCATTGCAATACGAGCAGCTTCTATTTGATTTGAAGTGATCCAACCACATTCCTGCGAAACCAAGCCATATGCACCATAAGTGATGGTATTACCTTTGGTTGCAACGCCTTTCATTCTTCCTCTGTGGACTCTACGACGTTTCACTCTTTTTGGCATTAACATCGCTGTCTTCCTCCCTTCGCTATTGCTTATTCTCTGCTTCGGCCGGAGCCTTAGCTTTTACTTCCTCTACCCGCAAATCTGGTGTAGCCGGCTTAATTCTTTTTCTTGGATTTTCAGCTCTCTTTTCTTCCGTTACGCCTTCTCCTCTGGGACCTTTTCTATCGTCCCTTCTATGTCTGTCTCCATCTCTTCTGCGTTTGTCTCCGTCTCTTCTCTGCCTGTCATTTCTTTTTCTGTCACCGCCTCTTTCCGGCTTATCATCCGGAATTGCGCTCTTTAATCCCTTTTCAAGGATCTCTCCATGATTGATCCAGACCTTTATTCCAAGTTTACCGTATGTTGTATTTGCTTCGGCAAACCCGTAGTTTATATTCGCTCTAAGCGTATGGAGCGGAACATTTCCTTCGCTATACTTTTCACTTCGGGCAATTTCAGCACCACCCAGTCGCCCGGAAACAAGAACCTTGATTCCTTTTGCACCGGTCTTCATAGTTCTTCCGATTGCCTGTTTCATGGCTCTTCTGTATGAAATTCTTCTTTCCAATGCCTGTGCAATGCTTTCAGCTGTCAGCTGTGCATCAAGCTCGATCCTTCTTATTTCTACAATATTGATCACCGTACTCTTGCCTGTAAGCTTTTCTACCTCAGCTTTCAGTTCATCGATTCCGTTTCCGGATCTTCCGATAACCATACCCGGTTTCCCGGTAAGAATAGTGATTTTAACCTGGTTATTTGCTGCTCTATCGATTAGTATCCTTGAAACTCCTGCGGCATAAAGTCTTTTTTTAATATACCCTCTGATTTTATGATCTTCTACAAGGTAGTCTGAAAAATCTTTCTTGTTTGCATACCATTTGGAATCCCAGTCTTTTATAATGCCGACTCTCAATCCATGAGGGCTTACTTTCTGACCCATTCAATAATCCTCCTGTTCTGAAATACTTTATCTTTCCTTTAAAGTAACGCCTACGTGGCTGCTTCTTTTTAAAATCTTAGATGCTCTTCCTTGCGCCCCTGCTCTCCACCTTTTCATGGTAGGACCCTGATTTGCATATACTTCGGCAACGTATAGCTTGTCAACGTTCATGTCAAAATTATTCTCAGCGTTTGCTGCCGCTGACTTCACAACTTTTTCAACGATTTCCGCACCCTTACCCGGTGTGAATTTTAATACTGTAAGCGCCTCGCCTAAGTTCTTGCCTCTTACCAAATCGGTAACAGGCTTCAGCTTTATAGGAGACATCCTTACATATTTTGCAACTGATTTTGCTTCCATTTATTCAGATCCTCCTTCACTTATTTTTTCTTGACTCTTGCGGACTTGTCAGCAGCATGACCTCTGTAGTTTCTGGTAGGAGCGAATTCTCCGAGTCTATGCCCTACCATGTCTTCAGTGATATATACCGGAACATGCTTTTTTCCGTCGTGCACCGCAATTGTGTGCCCCACCATCTGTGGGAATATAGTTGATGGCCGCGACCATGTTTTTAAAACTTTCTTTTCGTTGGCTGCATTCAGCTCGTCGATGGTTTTCAACAGCTTTTCATTTACGAAAGGGCCTTTTTTTAATGATCTACCCATTATTCCTTATTTCCTCCCTTCAAATTGCTTGTTAAATTTCTGTATTAATTTATCTCTGCGATAAAAACTGCTTGTTATTTTTCTTTACGTTTTTTCACGATGTATTGATCTGACGGCTTGTTCTTCTTTCTTGTCTTATATCCAAGAGCGGGCTTACCCCAAGGCGTGACCGGGCTGACTCTTCCGATTCCGGTCTTACCCTCTCCGCCACCATGCGGGTGATCGTTCGGATTCATTACAGAACCTCTTACTGTAGGTCTGATGCCCATGTGCCTTTTTCTTCCGGCTTTACCGATCTTGATATTTTCATGATCTATGTTTCCAACTTCACCGATGGTGGCTCTGCATTCGATTCTGACTTTTCTTACTTCTCCGGAAGGAAGCCTTACGGAAGCGTAATTCCCTTCTTTTGCCATGAGCTGCGCTCCGTTTCCTGCAGAACGTACCATCTGCGCTCCTTTTCCGGCCTTCATCTCAATGTTGTGAATCTCTGTTCCAATAGGGATATTCTTCATCGGCAAAGCATTTCCTATTTTGATATCCGCATCGGGTCCTGATTCTATAATATCTCCAACTGATAATTTGTTCGGTGCTATGATATATCTCTTTTCACCATCTGCGTAAACAATCAGTGCGATATTCGCGCTTCTGTTCGGATCATATTCGATGGTTGTAACTTTTCCCGGAATACCATCTTTATTTCTCTTGAAATCGATGATTCTGTATCTCGCTCTTGTACCGCCGCCTCTGTGCCTGACTGTTATTTTACCGCGAGAATTTCTTCCCGCATTTTTCTTCAGCGTAACTGTCAGTGACTTTTCCGGGGTATCTGTTGTTATTTCTTCAAAAGTTGAAACCGTCATCCCTCTTAATCCAGGAGAGGTCGCATTATATTTTCTGATTCCCATACCTTTCGTCCCTCCTTACAGACCTTGGAAGAATTCGATTTCCTTACTCTTATCTGTAAGGGTTACGATGGCTTTTTTAGTTGCCGGTCTTCTTCCCACATTTCTTCCCGTTCTCTTAACTTTACCTCGAACATTCATTATGTTCACTTTTTCAATCTCTACTCCAAATATTTCTTCCAGTGCCAGTTTGACCTGAGTCTTGTTAGCATCGGTAGCAACCTTGAAGGTATATTTCTTGTTTGCCGCATCGTCCATGCTTCTTTCAGAGATGACAGGCTTTATTATTACGTCATAAGGGGTTTTCATTATGAATACACCTCCTCGATTTTATTGATTGCATCCTTAGTAACGATGAAGCTGGTATAATTAATGATTTCATAAACATTCATTTGATTAACTAAGGTTGTTTTCACTCCGGGGATGTTGGCTGCGGATTTTATTATATTGTCGTCCTTGGCAGCCATAACGATCAGTGCCTTCTTGGCAGCCTTTACGTTTTCAAGAACCTTAATCATTTCCTTTGTCTTAGGCTCTGCCAAGAAAAGTGAATCCAATACGATAATTTCTTTTTCCTCCACCTTTGAGGAGAGTGCAGACTTCATAGCGAGTCTTCTTACTTTCTTTGGTACAGTGTATCTATAATCTCTTGGTTTTGGCGCGAATGCAACACCACCGCCAACCTGACTTGGGTCTGTTGAGCTGCCCAGTCTATGGCGGCCGGTTCCCTTTTGCCTAAAAGGCTTTTTAGCGCCGCCTCTGATTTCGCCTCTGTTCTTTGCTGACTGTGTTCCTTGTCTTTGATTAGCAAGGTAGTTTTTGACCACTTCATGTACAGCATATTGATTTACTTCAATTCCGAAGATATCATCTTTTAATTCGATGCTGCCGGTCTCTGCTCCGGCCATGTTCAGCATTGTTACTATTGCCATTTCATTTCCTCCTTTCTGAAGTCATTATCTATTTGTCCTGACCTTTAACTGCGTATTGTATACGGAGCAAGCTGCCCTTTGAACCCGGGACCGCTCCTTTTACCAGCATCAGGTTTCTGTCTTCGATAACTTTTACTAGAACTACATTCTGAATTGTAATCGTTTCCCGACCCATTCTTCCGGGTCCCTTGTTTCCTTTAAATACTCTGGAAGGATAAGTTCCTGCAGCCAAAGCTCCGGGCAGTCTCTTATGCTTTGAGCCGTGGGACATGGGACCTCTATGATGTCCGTGTCTTTTAATATTTCCCTGGGTGCCTTTTCCCTTGGAAGTTCCTGTGATATCAAGCTTCTTGCCGGCTTCAAAATCGGAAACTGTTATTGCCTGATTCGGCTCATAAGTTTCTCCTTCATCCAGTCTAATCTCTGCCAAGTGCTTTTTTAGCGGAGCCTGCCACCTTGCAAAATGACCTTTTTCGGGCTTGTTCATCCTTTGCTCTTTTACATCGCCATAACCGATCTGTACTGCGTTGTATCCGTCTGTTTCAACGGTTTTGATCTGTGCAACAACTACCGGACCTGCCTCAATAACAGTAACCGGTATCACTTCGCCAGTTTCGGAAAAAATTTGAGTCATTCCAACTTTTTTCCCTAAAATTGTCTTCATATTAATCCTCCTGAATTCTTACAGCGGATTACCCCTTCGGGCAATCATACTAAGGGGAGTTCCCTTATGCTTGTTGTACTTTCCGCCGCCCGATAAGGACTGCGGTTTGTTTTTGCCTGCGTTATAACTTGATTTCAATATCTACGCCGGCCGGTAAATCCAGCTTCATCAGCGCATCAACTGTTTTCGGTGTCGTATTTGAGATGTCGATCAGTCTCTTATGTGTTCTCTGCTCAAATTGCTCTCTGCTATCCTTGTACTTGTGAACCGCTCTCAAAACAGTAATGACCTGCTTCTCTGTCGGCAGCGGAATGGGTCCGGAAACATCTGCGCCGGTCTTCTTGGCTGTTTCAACGATTTTTGCCGCAGATTGATCTAATGTCTTGTGCTCATAAGCCTTAAGTTTAATTCTGATTTTTTGTTGTTCGCTCATTCTTTCTTTCCTCCTTGATTTTCGTACGTTTTCGCTATGCTGTACGAGGGGTTCTTAAACTGTGCTTCTGACGTGTAGCCCAACTATTGCTTGCTCGGTACACGGTGCCGTGTGTTTCCTATTTTTTTACACAAAGCAAACAGCACGAGAATCCCTTCGCCCGTTTCTGGAACGGACAATTCTCCGCAGAAATTACCTGATAGCTCAGCAACTTCCTGCTTCATCGCTTTTTAGCAAGCTGTTGTAGTATATAATAGATTTTGAGGAAATGCAAGGGTTTTTTTTAAAAAGTCAGGGAAATAATAAGTTTTTTGAAACAAATTTCCCTGACAATTTCAACGTTTTGAAACCTCGCTGTTAATACACGCAGCGGGGTGTACAATATTAAGCTGTACCCGCCACCTAAAAAGGCAAAACTGGAGGATATATTTGCCTCGTTATAAAATTACTTTCTGTCCTCCAGCTTCATCAATGTTCCGGAATTGCTTTAATCCTGCGAATAATCATAGGTCAGCCAGCCGCCTCCAAGGTTATATACATTTTTATACCCGTATTGCTGCAATATACGGGTTGCGATATAACCGCGCAAACCCACTCTGCAATAGACATAGATGTTTTTCTCCTTGTCTTCAGGTAATTCCTTCATGCGTTCACGCAGCTCGTCTAACTGTACATTCAATGAACCTTTAATGTTTCCTTCAGCATATTCTCCCGGTGTGCGTACATCAAGCAGCAGACCTCCCTCATAATCAGGTTTATCCAGATCTTCCCAGTGTAAGAGCGGATTATAACCATCCATTATGTTTGCACCGATATATCCGGCCATATTGATGGGGTCCTTGGCAGAGGAGAAAGGCGGTGCATAGGTGAGTTCAAGATCCTGCAGATCTCTTATTGTCATGCCTGCGCGGATAGCAGTGCTCAATACGTCTATGCGCTTGTCCACACCTTCCTCACCCACAGCTTGCGCACCCAGTATTAATCCTGTCTCTTTGTGGAATATCACCTTGAAAGTGATTATCTTCGCACCCGGATAGTAGGTAGCATGGGACGCAGGATGAAGCCAGCAAACGTAATAAGGGATCTCAGCTTTTTTAATAGTTTTTTCGTTTACGCCGGTAAGTCCGACGCTCAAATCAAAAACCTTGGCGATAGCGCTTCCCAGTGTTCCTTTATATACTGAAGGGATGCCGCAGATATTGTCAGCAGCATAACGACCCTGCTTGTTAGCTGGACCGGCAAGCGGCTTGAAGCCAAACTGTCCGGTAACAAAGTCTCTGACCTGTACCACATCACCGACTGCATAAATGTTATCGTCACTGGTTTTCATGTGATCATCCACCACAATAGTACCCTGTACACCGATATCCAATCCTGCTTCCTTAGCAAGCTTACTGTTAGGAACAACGCCCAATGACATTATAACTAAATCAAATGGGATGTTCTCACCGGTACGCATGACCGCCTCACCTTTTTCAAACGCTTCGACCTCATTTTTTAATAGAAGCTTAACGCCGTTCTCACGAAGGTGCCTTTGGATGGGCACAGCCATTTCATAATCGAGGGCAGACATTATCTGTGTATTTCTTGCGACAGCAGTGACATCAATACCTAGATTTATTAAGTTTTCTATGATCTCTAAACCGATCAGTCCGCAACCGATTATAAGCGCCTTTTGAGGCTTGTTCTTTTTGATATAGCTTATTATGATGTCTGTGTCCTCCATATTGCGTAAAGTAAAGCAATTAATACTGTCTATTCCCGGGATGGGAGGCACAATCGCATTTGCCCCGGGAGACAATATTAGTACGTCGTAGTCCTCGATAAGCTGCTCCCCGGTATTAAGGTTTTTGACTGTGATCTGCTTTTTCTGCCGGTCAATGGAAGTAACCTCGTGCTGTATTTTTACATTAATGCGAAAACGCCGATAGAGGGATTCGGGAGTCTGCAACAAAAGATTATTTCGATTCGGAATTACACCGCTTATGTGATAAGGAAGTCCGCAGTTTGCGAATGAAACGCTGCCCCCCCTCTCAAAGATGGTTATTTCTGCATTCTCATCCAGCCTGCGCAGTCTTGCCGCCGCTGAAGCTCCTCCCGCAACTCCGCCGACTATTAGCACCTTTTTACTCATTTCAATCCTCCTATATTCTCTTCGTAGGGCAACTCAGCAGTTATACCTGCCATTTATAACGCTTAAGCAGAAAAATTTCGACTGTAGAAATTTTTCTTACATCTGTGCGTTTCAACGAGGCAGGGGATTCCCCTGCCTCGTTATAATTATCTAATATCCCAGGTCTTCATTAACCAGGATTACATGGATTCTGTCCTGTATACCGGAATACCTTGTGGTTACGATATTACAGCAGATACAGCCCTTCGTCAGGCAATCATTGCATACACCTGTG
This sequence comes from Eubacteriales bacterium, assembly GCA_028706405.1. GTDB lineage: Bacteria > Bacillota > Clostridia > Peptostreptococcales > Anaerovoracaceae > Anoxybacterium. The sequence continues at coordinate 4,460 of JAQWBM010000040.1, read as the reverse complement.
ATGGCACACGGGGTATTTCTCTTAAGTCTTACGCTGTTAGGTACAGCGGCATTGACCTTTATTCTGGCAAGAGCATCATCAAGTCCTTTCACCAGCTTGTTGGCCCCTGCCACTACAATGACATTCTTTGGACCGAAGCATAAGCCTGCTACCCTATTGCTGGTTCCATCAACATTGACAAGTTCACCGTCCATGGTTATGGCATTAGCGCTCATCAGGAAATAGTCAGACAAAAGTCCTTGTCGTCTTCGTTCAATGGATTCAGCACGATCAGTTGTTGTGTAGGGATCAATGATTTTCACATCCCTTTCAGCCAGCCTGTCTTTTACTCCGATCGTGTTGAGCGTCACCGATCCCCCCCAGCTTATAGTACTTTTATCCTCTATCATTGACAACACCAATTGACATGCAGCTTCTTTGTCTTCACAGTAATACCCTTTCATATTGCGTTTTTCAAGATTCTTTATTACTGTATCAATCTGCAGCTTGTTGGCAGTTTTTTTACTTTTCACAGGATTCCCCCTTTCGCATTAACCGTTATGTGGATTACTTGCCCTGTCTTGGCTATCTATGACTAATCATAACATACTTATCCCCGGATAATCAATAGTGTGCAGGGGGACGGGGGTATTGGCATGCCAAAATTTACATTAGTTCCGGTATGCCAATACCCCCGCCCCCCTGTCAATGTCATGTCACATAGATTTTACAAATAGGGAATCAATATTTGTCAAATTCATTGTCGTCCAATACAATTTGAGGAGTCGAACCGTTTCCTCGCTTTCTGTCTTCCAAAAGTACGGCCGCGCCGCCTCCGGCTGTGCCGCCGCTTAAGCTCTGCATTTTTTTAAGCTTAAATCTACCGACCATTTCTTTCAGCATAATCGCCTGTCCGGAGAGCTCCTCGCTGGATGCCGCGCTTTCTTCCGCGGTTGCGGCGCTTGTTTGAACGACCTGCGAAACCTGATTCAACCCAGTATTGATTTGAGAGATTCCCGTGGCCTGCTCGTTTGAAGATTTTGCAATCTCAGAAATAATATCCACAGTTTTTGAAACGCCTTCAACAATTTGATTTAGTGCCGCCGCCGTTTCCTGCGCAATCTCCGTACCTCCGGAGGCCTTACTGATTGAACCCTGGATAAGCTCAGTCGTTTCTCTTGCGGCTTCCGCGCTTCTTGCGGCCAGAGTTCTGACTTCCTCCGCGACAACGGCGAATCCCTTGCCGTGCTGTCCGGCCCTTGCCGCTTCCACTGCGGCATTCAACGCCAGAATGTTTGTCTGGAACGCGATATCATCAATCACCTTTATAATTCTTGAGATATTGCCTGAAGACACGTTTATTTCCTCCATTGCTTCAAGCATCTGTTTCATATGAACATTGCCCTGCTCCGCATTGTCTTTGACAGTAAGTGTTATACTATTGGCTTCTCCCGCGCTGGAAGCATTCTCCTTGGTCTTTGTCGCAATTTCAGTTACGGATGAAGTCAGTTCTTCTATCGAGCTTGCCTGCTCCGTTGTGCCTTGTGACAGCGCCTGGCTTCCGTCAGACACCTGTTTCGAGCCTATGCTTACCTGATCAGCCGCCATATTGATATTGCCGAGAATTTCGTTTAAGGAGTCAATAATAGTATTCAGGGAATCGGAAATCTCTTTAAAACCACCCTTGTATTCTTTTATTTTTTCCAAATTAAGATTTCCGTCCGCAATCTCCTGAATGATCCCTGAGATCTCTCCGACAATAGTGTTCAACCAGGATGCTGTGCCGTTGACTGTCCGGCTCAATTCATAAAATTCGCCCTGATAAGATCCGGAGACTGCCACATTCAATTTACCGTCGTAAATGTGATTCAATACATCCGTAACATCCTTGACGGGTTTGGCAATCTCCTCAAGGATATTGTTCATACCGCTGACAAGAGCTTTCCAGGCGCCTTTAAATTTTTCCGCGTCAGCCCTGGTTTGCAGATTTCCTTCAATAGCTGCCTGGGTAAGAAACGCGGCGTCGTTTATCAGCGCGTTGATGGAATCTCTCGCGCTCTCCAAATTATTGTTGATGATAATAAAGTTTTCTCTGTCAAGCTTTGTATAGTTGTCAGCTTCAGCCACATTCAAATCCAATTCCAGATTGCCGTCTGAAAGCAATCCCAAGTTCCTGGAGAGCCGTTCAACTTCAATCTTCTGATAATTGGAGCTTCTGACAGAAGCGGTAATATCCTGAACAATTTCAATGTGACCGATCTTCTCGCCCTTTGCGTTATTGATATATGCTGTGTCGGCCTGGAAGTTCATATCGTTCTGGTCAAACAGCGTCTTTTCTTTTCCCCTTCTCAGGCATTCAATACTGCAGTTTTCGGTTTTGCAGATATTGTTGTTCCAGCTGCTGCAATTTTTACCGAGAATATCCTTCCTTTTGACGTTCAACATGTTTTCAACGGGCTTATTGATAAACGTCCAGTTCATATCAAGATCAGTCACCGATAACGGGAATGGAACCGCATCGAGCAACTGCTCATACCAAAAGACCTTATCGACGATGGTATCCAATGTACCGTTGACTCCTTCGATTATTTTTCTGAAATCACCCTCATGCCGCTCAGCATCCGCTCTGGTTTCAAAATCGCCCGCCAGAGCCGCGTGGGACAGCATATTTGCATCCATGATCAGCCTGTTTATGGAAGCAATGCAGAGATTAAAGCTATCATTTATTTTCCCGTAATCTCCTTTTGCCTCTTCTGCAATCGATTCAGGAACATCTCCTCTGCTGATTCTTTCAATGTATTCGGCTGAAGATTTCAGCGGTCCGATAACAGCGTCCAGCGTCCGGTTGAAGCCGTCTATGATTTCCTTATAACCGCCTTCAAACTGTTCTGAATTACCTCTGTTCTCAAGATTTCCTTCAATAGTGGAGTCACTGAGATCGTGGGCTTCCTCTACAAGCTTTCTCAGCGTGCTGATGATCGAATTCATGCTTATTGCCATGATATCTTTGGCGGATCTTGGATTTATATTGATTGACAAATTTCCTGCGGCAATTTCCTCGCACAGTGAGGCTTGCTCTTTAATATTTGACGTCAGCCCCACAAATCCTTCTGCGAGCATGCCGATTTCGTCCCTGCGTTTAAGAAATTTTTCCGAAACAAGCAAATCCGTGTCGCCAGTCTGGAGAAGCTTCGATTGTTCTGCGATTTCTCTTATCGGTCTGGATATCGATCTGTTTATATAGAAATATGATACGGCAAACAATATCAAACAGACCAGCAATACTATCAATGCAATCACCGGTATTATTTTATTCGCTTCAGCGATCGCCTCGCTGACGCCAAGGTATATTGATACGGCACCTACCACGTTCCCTTCTGAATTGAATATGGGCGCAAGCCCGGAGACCAAGAGTCCGTACTCCTCCCCATAATCATGCGGTTCCGTATATCTGCCCTTACCATCGACAAGCACGAGAGATTCTGCTTCAGTGAATATCTCCTTCGGATTTGAGAAACCTAAATATCCCCACGCTTTCTGATCCTCATTTTTTAAATATCCTGAGATGATATATTTGAACACATCCCCGCCATCTACATAGGAATAGACATATGCCAAATTATTTCTCTGCTTGGTCTCGCTCATCATATCCTTTATTTGGTTAAAATACTCATCGGCAGTCCATGTTTTTTGATATTGGTCAAATTTATCCCCGTCAATACCTGATGCGATGGTCTGGGCGATTGAAAGTGCCTTTTCTCCGCTTATCCTTATAGAGGTTTCCCTGTAATTGCTGTATGAAAATACAGCGATGGATAAGGAAGAGATAAAAATTGATAAGATAAGCATTATAACGATTTTTGTCCTAATTGTGCCTTTCTTTTCGGCTTTTTTTTTCATGTAAGTACTCTCCTTTCATAAATAAGCATCTTTTGATTCAAGCTTGCAAGTCCAAATCGACTTTGTCCTGGTGACAGGGGTCTAGGGTATTGGCACACCAAAATTTTCATTAGCGTTGGTATACCAATACCTAGTGTGCCAATACCCTCGCTCCCCTGTCACTCGATGTGTCTGTTAAGGTTCTGTTAGAGTTCTGTTAAAAAATTATTACTATTAGGTCTTATCGGCAAATTTCGTTGAATCTTTACGAAAATAAAGGAAAAATGAAGAAATTTAGGACATTAAAAAAAGACCCGCGTTTTACGGGTCTTTCTGATGCCGTTTTTTTATTCATTTAGTTCGGAGCATGCTTTCACGGTATATGAAAAGCGAATGCGCACGCCTGAGTAAGATCGAAACGTACTACTCTAGTATTTCACTTACAACTCCTGCTCCCACTGTTCTTCCGCCTTCTCTGATTGCAAATCTCAATCCTTCTTCGATTGCTATAGGTGTGATAAGCTCGATGGTCATCTGAATATCGTCACCGGGCATGCACATTTCTACGCCTTCCGGCAATGTCAGGTTTCCTGTTACGTCTG
>JAQWBM010000039.1 GCA_028706405.1 Eubacteriales bacterium | reverse complement strand
AAGAAAGTGTCCGCTGTACTGGGCAGTTACGGAAGTATACTTTCGCTTGTGGGAGGCGAATATTTTACTGAAGCAAAAATTCCGGCTATTGCGATAACATCTGCAAACCCCCTGGTGACCAGCAGCAGCGAATATTATTTCAGAACCTGCTTTGTGGAATCCTTCCAGGGAATAGCTTTGGCAAAATATGCCGTTGAACAGCTGGGGACAAGCACAGCCGCAATATTAAGAGACAGGGATGACGATTATGCAGCCGCCGTATCACAAACATTTACAGATAAATATATCCAACTGACTGATGACGAGAACGCTATCTCCATGGTAATCGAATATGCTTCAAATCAGGAGAATTTCAGAAACCATCTTAAAACCTTAAAGGATTTAGATGTAAATACTGTATTACTGGCCAGCAAAAATGCTGATGCCATAAGAATTATGGAGCAGGCGAAAGAACAGGGACTGCAGTTTTTGTTCCTTGGCACAGATAAATGGGGGACCGAAGAGTTTTTGCAAGCAGGTGGTGCTTCAGTCGAAGGCGCCGTCTTTTCAACCGTCTTTAACCCCGAGGCATCCATAACAGATAATACAGATGTATTTTTAAAGGCATACAGGGAAAAATATGGGAAAGAGTCCGAACTGCCTTTTGCAGCCGCCTTGGGATTTGATGCTTATTTATTGGCTATCAATGCCATAGAAAAAGCAGGAACAGCAATTGATGGTGAAGCGATCAAGGATGAATTGGCTGCTACGAAAAATTTCCCGGGCGTGTCAGGGAACATCAGCTTCGATGAAAACGGTGATCCGATTAAATCAGTCGTAATACAATCCATTACGAATGGTAAATTTGTTCATATACACACAGCAGAGCCTACATGGCAATAAGGAGGAGAACATGGAACAGAATATAAGGGAAGCAATTGAAAACATCAGACCATTCCTGCAGAGAGACGGAGGAGACATAGAGCTTGTAGAATACACAGCGGATAAAATCGTGAGGGTAAGATTGCAAGGCGCCTGTCATGGTTGTAAGGGAGCACAGATGACATTGAAAGGCGTAGTAGAGAGAATCTTAAAGGAACAATATCCGGAAATCGCTGGAGTTGAATCTGTATAAAAATGTATAAGAATAAAATTATTATACTGACAGTATTGGCAGTTGCGGTGGGATTATTTATAATACTCCCGCCTATTTTGCATAAGGATAATAAATCACCCCGGGAAACCGCTCTGCCATTGGAAAAACCGGAGAAAGCGGTTGTTTTGGAAATATCGGCGGTAGGAGATGTGATAGTTCATAAACCGCAGATACAGGCGCAGTATAACAGTGAATCAGATACGTATGACTTTGACAATAATTTTGAATATATAAAAGAATACATTAAGCACTCTGATTTGGCACTGTGTAATCTGGAAACCACTTTTGCAGGAGGAAGGTATACCGGATATCCTGTTTTCAACGCACCTGAAAGCTTGGCTTCCGCCTTGAAAAAGGCGGGTTTTGATGTGGCCATAACCGCAAACAACCATATAATGGATAAGGGTCTTTCGGGTATGAAGAGAACCCTTGAGGTTGCCAGAGGTGAGGGGATGCAGACCGTAGGGACGCGTCTTGACGGAGAGAAAGAATATATTATCGTAGATGTAAAGGGTGTCAAAATAGGCATCGTAGCATATCTTTACGAAACGTCGCTCATCAGCGGCGCCATACCTACCATCAACGGAAATGAGGTCCCCGCAGATGCATGGCCTCTGTTATGCACTTTTAATTATAACACCCTGGAAGATGATTTATTGAAGGTTGAACAAAGCATAAAGGATGCCAGGGCAGACGGCGCAGAAATCATAGTTTGTTATTTTCATTGGGGCGAGGAGTACCAGCGATCTCCTAATGAGTACCAACAATATATTGCTAAAAATACCGCTGCTTATGGTGCAGACATCATTTTTGCGTCACATCCCCATGTTCTTCAGGGGATAGAAATGATAACCGGTGATGCGGGAAGAAAAACTCCCGTGTTCTACTCCATGGGAAATTTCATATCTAACCAGAGAGCGGAAACACTTGATAATCGTTATACGGAGCAGGGGATGATTGCAAATGTAAAGCTGGAATTTATGAAAAGTACCGGTCAGACCCTTTCAGTTGAAGCTTCGGCAATACCCACCTGGGTAGACAAATATAAAAAGAACAGAAAAGATATATATACTATCATTCCGTTGACTGGTGAATTTTCGGAAAACCCCTCACTTGCCGAGTCGGGGCACTACCCTCGTGCCGAGCAGGCACTGGCGGACATCAAGGCTTTATTAGGTGAAGAGTATATTAAAGCTTTGTAATGAGAATAATAACAGGAGGTGGATTCATTGGAAAAGAAATATTTAGACCTTATCGATGAATACCGCGAAGAAATGGTCAGGACATTGCAGGAGCTGATTTCCATAAAAAGCGTAGCTTCTGAGGCAGTTGACAATGCACCCTTTGGCAGAGGCGTACAGGATGCGTTTGAATATATGCTGAAAAAAGCTGCGGATGAGGGATTTAATACCGAAAACATAAATAATTACGGCGGGCATATCGAATTTGGCGGATATATCCTGAATGCAGAGGGAGAAGTCATTGGAAACGGCGAGGAAATCATGGGAATACTTGGGCATCTTGATGTAGTGCCTGAAGGCAAGGACTGGGATTATGATCCATATGGGGGACAGTTGATAGATGACAGGATTTATGGCCGTGGAGCCATCGACGATAAAGGGCCGACCATAGCAGCCTTCTATGCTATGAAGGCTTTAAAGGATTCCGGGGTGATACCGGAAAAGAAGGTACGGCTGATTCTCGGGCTTGATGAAGAAACCGGATGGAAAGGGATGGAGTATTATCTGAAGAATTGTAAATGGCCAACTCTCGGTTTCACTCCCGATGGAGAATACCCAGCGATAAATGGTGAAATGGGTATATTGATTTTTGATCTTGCTAAAAAAATAAACAAATTGCCGGCAAACACAAAAGGTATTGCCTTAAGAACAGTAACAGGCGGAAATGCGGCCAATATGGTGGCTGACCATGCGAGAGCGGTTATTAACGCTGATTCTTATGACGATATCAAGCATAAGCTTGCAGAATTCAGAAAAAGTACTGATTACCGGATCGATTCCAAGGGATTTGGGAAAAGCTTGGAAATCTCAGCACTGGGTATTTCTTCACATGGCGCAAGACCGGGCAGTGGGCTGAATGCCATTTCGATATTGATGAAATTCCTCAGTAAAATCAATTTTGAAAATGAGGATGTAAATGAGTTTATCAATTTTTATAATGCGCATATAGGATTCGATCTTTGCGGGGATTCACTGGGCTGTGGATTTGAGGACGAGCCCTCAGGAAAGCTGATCTTAAACGTGGGAATGATAAAGATTGATGAAGGATCGGCAAGCCTGACCATAAATATCAGATATCCGGTAACTATGAGTGAAGAGCAGGTATACGATTCCATTTTACCTGTGATTAATAAATATAATTTGGGGATTGTCAAAAAAAGTCACCAACCGCCTATTTATAAGCCAAAGGATGATGAGATGATATGTACATTGATGGATGTATACAAAAGGCATTCAGGTGATGCGGATTGTGAGCCGATTGTGATTGGCGGGGGAACATATGCCAGAGCAGTGCCTAATATCATTGCTTACGGTGCGAGCTTTCCGGGAGATCCGTCGCTTGCTCATCAAAAAAATGAATATATAACAGTGACGAACCTTGTAAAAAATGCAAAAATATTTGCAGATGCCATATTTGAACTAGCCGGCGGTCAGGTTCGGAAGGTTTGATCGTATTGAAATTTCACCAATTTTACTTACATCAACCCAAAAAAGTGTTAAAATAGATACAACGTGTGATTTTTAATCGTTGGGAAAATATGAAAATGAGGTAAAAAAATGTATCAAATTGGCGATTTAATAATTTGTGGCAATAATGGAGTATGCAGAGTTGAGTCTATTGGAAAGCTTGACTTGTCATGGATTGACAAGAATAAACCATATTACACTCTGCATCCTATTTATCAACCGGGAAAGCTTTATGTGCCAATTGATACGAGTATTTACATGAGACCTATAATCACATATGAAGAGGCACAGCAACTGATTGACCGTATTCCTGTAATAAGTGGAATTGATTGTACAAATCAGAACCCAAAGCTGCTGAAAGAGCATTATAGAGAATTATTGCATACGCATAAGTGTACTGATCTGATAAAGCTGATAAAGACTATATACGAAAAAAATATTGACATTAAAAATAGCGGTAAGCACCTTGGACAAATTGACAGTAAATATATAAAACAAGCTGAAGACTTACTTTATGGTGAACTTGCTATAGTGTTGAATATACCAAAGGAACAGGTCAGAGATTATATCGCATACAGATTTGAAGGGCCTGAAACGCTTGAAACCGTTAACTTGTAAAGCGTAATAGCAAATAATTATTTATATATTTTCATACAACTCCTGTATACTTTCTGTTTTTAACCAATACTGTTTGACACAGATAGAATGACGTAATATACTGTCTATGTAAAATCTGTTTCAGGGCGAGGTGAAAGTCCTCACCGGCGGTGATGAGCATAATGCTACGAGTCCGCGAGCTTATATGGCAGAATCGGTCAGAACCCGATACCGACGGTATAGTCCGGATGAAAGAAACGTAGATGGGAGGCTGTTCCCCAAGCTGTTCCCCAATATGTGAGTGTGCCTTGAAAAAAATTTCAAGGCTATTTTAATTCCTGACAGATTTCGTTTTTCATTACGGCAGAAACCTTACTGCGATTAGGAGGATTTGAAAATGAATCGATCAGAAAGAACTGCAAGAATTACCAAGACAGCAATGCTTGCTGCAATTTCATTAGTTTTGGTCTTACTCATCAGAATACCATTTCCGCCGGCACCATATCTGGAATACGATCCGGCGGATATACCGATTTTCATAGGTACATTTGCATTTGGTCCATTATACGGCATCATACTGACTCTTATAGTAAGTTTTGTTCAAGCCTTTATACTTGGAGGCAACGGTATTATAGGTTTTTTCATGCACGTTGTTTCAACAGGGGCATTTGTTTTAGTCGCAGGACACATTTATAAGCGTAAGAAGACAAGAAAAATGGCGGTTATTGCATTGATTTGTGGTGCAATAGTCATGACTGGGAGCATGTTGCTATGGAACGTTATCATTACTCCTAAATTTTTAGGAGTGCCCAGAGAAGCAGTTATAGCAATGCTTTTCACAGTAATACTGCCGTTCAATCTGCTGAAGGCTGGAATTAATGCCTTTATCACTTTTTTAACTTACAAATCAATTTCTGGATTTTTACACAAATGAGCTTGGAATTTACTTCGTGGAAAGATGAACTTGAATGAGGAAAGTAATTCATAACGAATTGTATACAAAGAGATTTGGAATAGAACTGGCACAGAAACTGAAACCAGGCGATATCATCGCCTTGATAGGGGATCTGGGAACAGGAAAAACCACTCTCACAAAATCGATTGCCGAGGGACTTGGGATCACAGAGATGATTACAAGTCCCACGTTTACGATAGTACGGGAATATATGAGCGGCCGGATTCCGCTTTATCATTTTGACGTATATAGGTTGAGCAGCGCAGAGGAGATGAATGAGCTTGGTTACGAGGAGTATTTTTTCGGACAGGGGGTCTGCGTAATTGAATGGGCGGATAAAATCATGGAGCTCATCCCCCAGGGCAGCATTATTATCAGGATCGAATATGGAATAAATGAAGAGGAACGAATTTATCATATCACCAACATTACTTGAAATAATTAATTAAAGGAATGTGTATGAACATACTTGCAATTGAAACCACAGGGGCTGCGGCCTCGGTAGCTCTGATAAATGAAAAAGGCGAAGTTTCTGTTGAGATTTCTGACCAAAAAATGAATCATTTGCAGAATTTGATGCCAATGATAGATATTTTGTTGAAAAAACGCGAATTGTCGATAGACGATATAGGCTGTGTTGCAGTATCTGAAGGCCCGGGGTCCTTTACCGGCATTCGGATCGGAGTAGCCTCCGCCAGGGCGATTGCTCAGGCATTAGAGATAAAAACGATCGGTGCGCCTACATTAAAATCCTTTCTCTACCATGCCAATGATTACAAAGGGATCATATGTCCTATCTTTGATGCCCGAAGAAATCAAGTTTATAGTGGCGCCTATCAATGGATAAGGGATGAGCACCCCGGAAAATCCAAGAACGAAAGCCCATGCCGTAAAGAAGTCCAGGCTTCTTATAGAGAGCTGGTGATAGGAGATGCTTATGATTTGCCGCAGCTGCTGGAAAAGCTTAAAACGATACTTCTTAAAGAAAGCAATGTAAGCACAGCATTAGAAATCACTTTTTTCGGAGATGGGATCATATCATATAAAGAACAGATCATTGATTGGCAAAACGCATCGTTAAATGACAATATACGTGTTTTATTTGCAAATGATAAAATCAGACTACAAAATGCGTCTTCAGTTGCCAGGCTTGCATTGGAATATTATCGGCAAGGCAGGATGAAAAGCCTTTATGATCTGAAACCTGTCTATATGCGAAAGGCGGAAGCAGAAAGAAAGCTGGAGGAAAAATCCTGATGGACTTGATCATCAGACAGGCGGAAGAAAAAGATATCAAGCCTATGGCTGATATAGATATAATGTGTTTTTCAGCTCCCTGGAGTGAAAAATCCTTTGAACAAGAAATAAAAAATAATCATCTCGCATTTTATATTGTTGCAGAATCAGGGCGCAAGATAGTCGGCTATGCCGGATTATGGTTAATCGATAGCGAGGGCCATATAACAAATGTAGCGGTGCATCCTGAATTCCGGAGAAAAAGAATCGGTGAAGCATTAATATCTGTATTACTTGCTCATACGATTAAAAACGGAGCCTTGAGTCATACTCTCGAGGTGCGCGCATCCAATGAAGCGGCAATTTCCCTCTATATAAAATTTGGCTTTGAACCTGCGGGGATTAGAAAAAGTTATTATGAGGATAACGGCGAGGATGCAATAATAATGTGGCGAATCGGATAGAATAAAATTTTAAAATATTTCATAAAAACTTGCTTGATAGAGATACTAAGTATAAAACCTTGGTATACTTGAGAGGAGAAACGTCAAGTGAGAATTAGAAATAATTATTATGACAACTATCATGATCTAAACGATGAAATGCTTACGGCGGCAACGCATTGCAGCAGGTTTTCAAGGAGAAACGATGTGAACTCCTTCAATATGACAGACTATCAGTCTTGCGAAAACTGCAGCCATCTAACTGCTGATGACCGTTGCCTTGCCGGTATGCAGAACAGATTCACAAACATGGAATAGAAGCCAACTGAATCGGAGTAAGAATGAAAGATAATAAATTGATAACATTGGGAATAGAAACCAGCTGTGATGAGACCTCCGCTGCAGTTATACTTGAAGAGCGCGAAGTGCTTTCTAATGTGATTGCTTCTCAGATCAAAGTGCATCAGGCCTTCGGAGGGGTGGTGCCTGAAATCGCATCACGTCATCACTTGAATAATATCAATCCTGTGATTGACAGCGCTTTGAAAGAGGCGGACATAACATTAAGGGATGTTGACCTGATTGGTGTCACCTCCGGTCCGGGACTGGTAGGCGCGCTGCTTATTGGGCTGGCAACAGCCAAAAGCATGGCGTATGTTTTAAAGAAGCCCCTCATAGGTGTTCATCACATACAGGGACATATCAGTGCAGTTTATATTGAACATAAGGAGCTTGAACCTCCTTTTTTGGCACTGGTAGTATCAGGCGGGCATACCAGCATTGTCGATGTAACGGATTATAATAAATATGAGGTGTTAGGCCACACCAGAGACGATGCGGCAGGAGAAGCTTTTGACAAGGTCGCCAGAGTTTTAGGGCTGGGATATCCGGGAGGTCCTTTGATCGATGAAGCAGCGAAGAAAGGAAACCCTCATGCCGTTGAATTCAAACGGGTTTTTCTTGAAAAGGATAGCCTTGATTTCAGCTTCAGCGGAATCAAAACAGGAGTATTAAATTATTTGAACACTCAGAAACTCAAAGGGGCGCAGCTCAATGTGAACGACACGGCTGCCAGCTTTCAGCTGGCGGTCATGGAGGTCCTGACAGCCAAAACGATAGTAGCTGCGAAACGTACAAAGAGAGACAAGATTGTGATTGCAGGCGGTGTTGCAGCAAACAGCCTTCTAAGGCAGATGATGAAAGACGAGTGTGAACGAAAGGGATTTGATTTATATTTTCCATCGCCAATCCTTTGCACAGACAATGCCGCCATGATTGGATGCGCTGCCTGCTATAAGTATAAGTCAGGGCTGGTAGACAATTTATTTTTGGATGCCTATCCCAATAAGGCATTATAGGTATATTTAAATGAGTAAATTTTAAAAATGATTATTTTATCAGCGACCAACATTACAAAGTCATTTGGAATTGACACAATATTAGAGAATACATCCTTCCACATCAACCAAGGCGACAAAATAGGCATCGTAGGTGCCAACGGAGCAGGAAAAACCACCTTGCTGAACATTCTTTCCGGGAACTCGCCTTATGATTCGGGAGATTTTTTTGTTACTGCCAATATAAAAATGGGTTACTTAAGACAGAGCGACGTTTTCGAATCTGAAAATACCGTATATGAAGAAATGCTTGCAATTTTCAGCGAGCTGATCGATATGGAGAAAGAATTGGAATCGCTTTCTCATAGGATTTCCGAGGAATCCAAAAAAGAAAATAATGTTACCGGTATGCTTCATAAATACGATGATTTGACGGAAGCGTTTAAAGATAAGAACGGTTATGGATATAAGAGCGAAATCAATGGAATTCTAAACAGCATGGCCTTTCCTGCGGAATACTTTGACAAGCGTATATCTATCCTGAGCGGCGGAGAACGGACCAGACTGGCATTGGCTTCTCTTCTGCTAAAAAAGCCGGATCTTCTTTTATTGGATGAGCCTACGAACCATTTGGATATCGGAACATTGAAATGGCTGGAGCAATATTTAAAGAGTTATTCAGGAACCATTGTTGTGATTTCTCATGATAGATATTTTCTGGATCAGACAGTGAATCGAATCTTTGAAATCGAGAACCATAAGCTTATTACATATGAAGGGAATTATTCTTCTTACGCTGATAAAAAAAGGCTTAAGGATGAAGATGAGCTGCGCAAGTATGAACATCAGCAGAAAGAGATTCAAAGGCAAGAGGAAATAATAAGACGCTTTAAGCAGCATGGAACTGAAAAACTGGCAAAAAGAGCTCAGTCACGGGAAAAACGCCTTAAACATATAGAACAATTAGAACGGCCTGATGCTTTTTCGGGAAAAATAAAGGTTAGCTTTAAACAGAGATATCAAAGCGGTAACGATGTATTGCTGGTTAAAGAGCTTTCCAAAAGCTTTGGGAAAAGCGGTCAAAGGCGCCAGCTTTTTAGTAATGTAGAATTAGATATAAAAAGAGGGGAAAGAATATGCATTGTAGGTCCAAATGGTATTGGAAAGACTACCCTTTTAAAAATCATTATGAGGGAGATTGAAGCGGATCAAGGATATGTTAAGCTTGGTCATAATGTATCCTTTGGTTATTATGATCAAGAGCAGAAGCTTTTGAATACAGGCAATACGGTTTTGGAGGAGGTACATTCAGCGTACCGGCTTTATAGCGATACAGAGATCCGAAGCCTTCTCGGCAGGTTTCTTTTTAAAAATGACATGGTATTTCAACCTGTATCTTCTTTGAGCGGAGGAGAAAAAGCAAGGTTATCACTCTTGAAGCTCATGCTGTCAGGCGCAAATGTATTGATAATGGATGAGCCGACCAATCACCTGGACATCTCTTCTAAGGAAATGTTTGAAGAAGCTTTGCTGGATTTCCCCGGGACCATGATATTAGTATCTCATGACAGGTATTTTTTGAATAAAGTACCGACAAGGATAACAGAATTAGAAGAGGAAGGCGCCATCAATTATCTGGGGGGATATGACTATTACATGGAAAAAAAACAGTCTCTCGGCTCCGGTAAAGGCTACCTGGAGGATCTGGGCAAGGCAGTTTCTGATAATTTGAAAGAAGATAGTAATGGTATCGTCAGTAATATAGGGATGGCGGATACCGGCAGCGCAGAAGCCGGACAGAACTTACAGCTATCATCAATGGAAACACGCCGCAGGGCCAAAGAAGAACAGAAGCAGCAAAAAAGGCTGGAGAAAGAACGGAAGCGCCTGGAGGATTCTATCGCTGAGACGGAGGACAGGATCGATTGGATCGAAAATGAGATGTGTAAGGAAGAGGTATATAAGGATTATGAGAAGATCGCAAAATACCAGAATGATTTGGATAGCTTGAAGAGGTTTCTTTCCAAGATATACGAGTCTTGGATCGCACTTAGTGATTAAAAATAAAAAATAAAAAAGCTATTGCAGTATTCAATATAGTAACTTATAATGGGTTTGAGCATTGGGATGCCCCTTTTAGGGACCAAACTCACCTGTGCACTTACCCCAAATTTGCCGAGCAAATGCGGAGGTGCCATGCGGAAATTCCCGGATATAGCCGGGGAAAAAAGCATTATTATATTGCTTAATACATGGAGGTAAAATATGACATTTGAAAAGATAAGGGAATTAATAGTAGAGCAACTTGGAGTTGAAGAATCAGCAGTTAATCTGGAAACAAGCCTCATGAAGGATTTAGAAGCAGATTCTTTGGATGCTGTTGAAATCATCATGGCTATCGAAGATGAGTTTGATATTGAGGTACCGGATGAAGAGGCTGAGAAATTCCAAAATGTTGGAGATATCGTGAAATATGTTGACAAAAAGATCAACTAATATTTAAGGGACCCGCGAAAGCGGGTTTTTCATTCGATAAAACTATGCAAAATGTATTACTGTTGTTATTGAACAAATTAAAAAAGAATGTTATAATATTACCAATGATTAAGATTGAGATTGCCTATTATCTGTTAAAACGATGTTTCTGCAAGGCGGGAACCCACTGAAACAAGCTTTTTAAATTATGGGTAAATTGTTAAATCTTACCCAAAATACATAATGAAATGAGAAGGATATTGAAGGGTAACACAAAAACAATTTCAAGCGCAGTAATCAAAAGACTGCCAAGATATCGAAGGTATTTAAATGAACTTAAAAAGAAAAACGTTGATCGGATATCCTCAAATGAACTGAGTAATTTGATTGGATACACTGCGTCACAAATAAGGCAGGATCTAAATAACTTTGGGGGATTTGGGCAACAGGGATACGGATACAATGTAGAAAGCCTTTATAATGAAATAAGTGCTATACTGGGATTAGATCAAGAATACAGGATGATAATCGTAGGTACCGGTAATCTCGGGCAGGCTATAGCAAATTACACATATTATTTTAAATCAGGCTTTATAGTATCTGCCATGTTCGATGTCAATCCAAAACTGATCGGTGTAAGGATAAACGACATAGAAGTTTTTGACTACGATATGCTGGATGAATACTTAAAGGATAAAGATATAGATATTGGTATTGTATGTACAAACAAAGCCAGCGCTCAGGAAGTCGTCGACAAGATGTGTGCCGGCGGAATAAAAGGCATTTGGAATTTTGCACCGATGGATCTTATAGTGAATGAAGGTATTGCGCTGGAAAATGTTCATTTAAGTGACAGCTTACACTCACTTGCATATTATATCAATCGAAATAGCCAGCAAAGCCAAAAAAAGGATTAAACCTTTTGTTGCTATTGCACTTTAATACGAATGGTGAGCTTAAAAATATAATAACCGTTTCGCTGAAACGGTTATTCATTATAGTGCATCTTTGCAAGACGCAGTGTTTAATTATGTAGGTTTAGCCCTCTCTTATAGAATCAGTAGGACATGCATCTACACATGCACCGCAATCTATGCACTTATCTGCGTCAATTTCATGTTGATCATCTCCGGCAGAGATAGCTTCTGTTGGGCATTCTGCTTCGCATGCTCCGCAGTTGATGCAACTATCATCAATAACATAAGCCATAGTTATATTCCTCCTTAATTGTGAATTGAACTAAAATAAGTATAACAGATAGTTGTCAAATTAACAATAAAAGATTAATATTTCATTCAAATATTTGCTGAACAATCCAATGTTTTGTTAAACTGGAAAAATTCGGGGTAGAAAAATGAAGGTTTACGGTTTAGTCGGAAAAAGTGGTACAGGTAAAAGTTATCAGGCAATGACTTTGTGCAAGGAGCTGGACATCGAAAGCATCATAGATGATGGTCTTTTTATCTATGGGAATTCAATTTTGGAAGGAGCCTCAGCAAAGCGTCAGGACACGAAGGTTGCAGCGATAAAAACAGCCCTGTTTACGGATGAGGAACATAGAAATGCAGTTTCTGACAAGATAAAAGCAGTTTCTCCTGAGACAATTTTGGTCCTCGGTACCTCGGAAAAGATGATAAAACGTATTATACAAAGACTTGAATTGCCGGAATTTGAACGACTGATCCAGATCGAGGATATCACATCAGAGGAAGAACGTGAAATTGCCAGAAAACAAAGACAGGAGCTAGGTAAGCATATCATTCCGGTTCCGACCCTTCAGCTTAAGCGGGAATTCTCAGGATATTTTCTGGACCCGCTGCGGATCATTCGGCGATGGAGAGGCGGTAAGAGTGTTTCAGAAAAGACTGTGGTTCGGCCCACTTACAGTTATCTCGGAGAGTATTCCATATCCGATAAGCTGATTTCGGACGTAGTAAGTTATCTTGGAGATAAGATAGAAGGTGTGGAGTCGGTGACAAAAGTCAATATAGAAAACAATTCTGATGGTATGAAGATAACGATTTATTTAATATGCAGATTTGGATATCAAATCATTGATGCAGCGAAGGAGCTGCAAAGGACCGTGATTAAAATAGTAGGAACAATGACTGCTTTTCATATAAAGACCGTAGATGTAGAAATCAAAGGATTGAAATGAATATAAGTGAAGATAATAATAGAATAATAATCCATGGGATAAAAGATTTCCATCCTGACCATACCTTTGATAATGGACAATGCTTTCGTTGGAGCAAAGAGGCAGACGGAAGCTATACCGGTGTTGCTTTTGGGAAAGTGGTCAATATCAACTATTTTAATGGTGACGTTATTATTAATAACGCATCCTTAAAGGATTTTGACGAGCATTGGAAAAACTACCTGGATTTGGAAAGAGATTACAGCGTTATAAAAAAGACTCTGGCCAAAAATGATCCGCAAATGATGAAAGCCATCTCATTCGGACATGGCATGAGAATCCTGTGCCAGGAGAAATGGGAAACTTTAATATCGTTCATAATTTCGCAGAACAATAATATCCCGAGGATAAAGAAATGCATCGAAAGTCTTTGTACAAATCATGGTTCTTATATTGGAGAGTACAAGGGTAAGATTTACTATGGGTTTCCAAAAATGGATGATTTGGCTCAGATGGATGCGGGAGATCTGTCTTTATGCAGACTTGGCTATAGAGCAAATTATATTATTAAAGCGGCCAGGCAGGTTGCTCTCGACGGTGGAAAAACATTAAACAGCCTTGATACGGCAGCTCCGGAGAAAGCACACGAGTATCTTCTCAGCCTTACCGGAGTAGGACCCAAGGTGGCTAATTGCATTATGCTGTTTTCTATGCGAAAATATAACAGCTTTCCACTGGATGTCTGGATCAAGAGAGTCATGAATCAGATATATAGTATTGATGTAGGCAACGTAAAAAGGATGCAGAACTATGCAGGGAAGCATTTTGGAGAATATTGCGGAATTGCCCAGCAGTATTTGTTTTTTTATGCACGGGAGATCAGCAAGGTTTCGGATCAGGATCAGCGAAAAGCATAATACTGGCTTGGAAAAACAGTAATAAAGCAGTAGCATCAGGAGGACAAATTATATATGTCAGGTCCAATAGTAAACAGTATCGTAATAATCATCTGTGCATTGGCAGGGAAATTTTTGGTTAAAGGTCTGCCGGTCCGGTTTGAAGAAATCATCAAAAAGGCAATAGGCTTATCCATTATCTACATAGGAATTTCAGGAGCATTAGAAAATCAAAGAGTCATGTTGCTTATAATCAGCATGGTTGCGGGAAGCATAATCGGAGAATGGATTAATATTGACAAAAGAATGAACAACATCGGCCTTTGGGTTGAAAAGAAATTAGGGTTTGGAGAAGGGAATTTTGCAAAGGGCTTTGTTACCTCGAGTATATTGTTTTGCACAGGATCCATGGCCATTGTAGGGGCCTTGCAGAGCGGGCTTCAGGGAAATCATGAAATGCTCTATGCAAAATCCATTCTTGACGGAGTGATATCCATAATATTTGCATCAACCATGGGTATAGGCGTCGCCTTTTCCGCCATACCAGTTTTTCTTTATGAAGGTGCTATCGCCTTGGGCGCCAGCTTTATAAAAGACTGGCTTACCATGGAAATCATCACAGAGATGTCTGCGGCAGGAAGCCTCCTCATCGCCGCGATAGGTTTTAACTTCCTTGAAATAAAGGGAATTAAGGTTGCAAACATGATTCCGGCAATATTTCTTCCATGGCTGTTCATTGCACTGGAAACAGCTTTCTTGACAAATTAATCCTGTCTGCTAAATTTTAGGGAAATAAAAAAGAGTTTTTTAATAAAAGCTATTGACAATTTAGCGAGGTCGTATTAAATTATATTTAGCACTCATCTTCAATGAGTGCTAACAAATTGATGATAGGTTTCTTAATATGGCAGGGCCTAAAGCCTAAATAGAAAAGATTGTGCACAAAATAAAACAAAGAGAGGAGATTTAAGAATGAATATCAAACCATTAGGCGACAGAGTAGTTATTAAAAGGTTAGAAGCGGAGGAAAAAACAAAGAGCGGTATCGTATTACCCGGACAAGCAAAAGAACAGCCGATGATGGCTGAGATCGTTGCAGTCGGACCGGGAGCAGTAGAAGACGGAAAGACAATCCCAATGGAAGTAAAAACCGGAGATATGGTTATATTCTCAAAGTATGCCGGTACAGAAATTAAATATGACGGAGAAGAGTATACTATCGTATCACAAAGGGATATTCTTGCAATCGTAGGGTAACAGCGAACTTAGCAGAACGCATCAGTAAATAAGAAAGTAAAGATTTAAAACTAATTGGAAAGGGAGTTATCAAACATGGCAAAAGAAATTAACTATGGCGAAGAAGCCAGAAGAAAACTGCAGGCAGGAGTCGATCAGCTTACAAATACAGTAAAAATAACCTTAGGACCAAAGGGAAGGAATGTTCTTCTTGAAAAGAGTTTTGGGTCACCCCTCATCACTAATGATGGCGTTACCATCGCCAGAGAGATTGTACTAGATGATCCATACGAAAACATGGGTGCGCAGCTTGTAAAGGAAGTTGCTACTAAGACTAACGATGTTGCGGGAGATGGTACGACTACAGCAACGCTTTTTGCACAAAGCATTATTAGAGAAGGATTTAAAAATGTAGCTGCAGGAGCAAATCCTATAATCCTGAAAAAAGGAATTCAAAGAGCTGTTGAAGTAGTAATTGAGGATATCAAGAGCACTGCTCATATTATAGAAACAAAAGAAAATATAGCTCAAGTAGCTTCTGTTTCCGCTGGAGATGAAGCAATCGGCGGATTGATTGCAGAAGCAATGGAAAAAGTAGGCAGGGATGGAGTTATAACTGTTGAAGAATCAAAATCAATGGGTACCACACTTGAAGTAGTAGAAGGTATGCAGTTTGACAGAGGATATCTCTCGGCTTACATGGTAACCGATCCAGAAAAAATGGAAGCAGTTTTGGAAAATCCATATATTTTAATAACTGATAAGAAAATTTCAACCATCCAGGATCTTCTGCCTATTCTTGAGCAAGTCGTTCAGCATGGGAGAAAGCTGCTTATCATCGCTGAAGACATTGACGGAGAAGCACTGCCTACACTGGTAGTAAATAAACTGCGAGGGACCTTTGAATGTGTCGCTGTAAAAGCTCCGGGCTTTGGTGATAGAAAAAAAGCAATGCTTGCAGATATAGCAGCCTTGACCGGCGGAAAAGTTATCTCCGAAGAACTTGGATATGAGTTGAAGGAAGCAACCCTTGAACTTCTGGGAACCGCAAATACTGTAAAAGTGGATAAGGAAAATACTGTTATCATTGACGGTGCAGGAAATTCAGATGAAATACAGGCAAGGATAGCGCAGATAAAAGCTCTGCATGAAGAGGCTACTTCAGAATTTGACAAGGAAAAGCTTATGGAAAGACTTGCAAAATTATCCGGCGGAGTTGCAGTTATTCAGGTTGGTGCTGCGACTGAAACCGAACTTAAAGAACGCAAGCTGCGGATCGAAGATGCTCTTAACGCTACCAGAGCCGCAGTAGAGGAAGGTATAGTATCTGGCGGCGGAGTTGCTTTTGTAAATGCAATCCCTGCTGTCGTAAAGCTTCTTGAAAGCCTGGAAGGCGATGAAAAAACCGGTGCGGCTATCATCATGAGAGCACTTGAAGAGCCGGTTAGACAGATTGCGGAGAATGCCGGCTTGGAAGGCTCCGTAGTTGTTTCCGAAGTCAAAAATAGTGATAAAGGTATTGGCTTCAATGCTGCTACTGAAAGCTATGAAGACATGATCAAGGCTGGTATCGTTGACCCTGCAAAGGTCAGCAGATCTGCGCTCCAGAACGCAGCATCAGCATCAGCAATGCTTTTGACCACAGAAGCTTGTGTTATAGAGGTGAAAGAAGATGAGCCGGCTATGCCTAATATGGGCGGCATGGGCGGAATGGGCGGCATGATGTAAGAATGTTATCAGCCTTCACCCAAAATAAATAATAACATAATAATGACGTTAAATTCAAAACGAGCTGTCTCGAGCCAACTCTAAAAGTGAGACAGCTCGTTTCTTGTCTGGTGTCATATTTTTTGGCACATATTTTGTATTGAAAAAGGGCAGTAATTGATATAGAATGATTAATAAAATAGTTGCTTTCAGATTTATGGAACAGAAAAACCAGAGGGGTTACGGAGACAGTACAAGACAGATATGACAAACGAAAAAAAAATTAAATCAATAATCATCATATCACTTATTCTAATTGAATCTTTTGTTTGGATAATAAACAATCCGGATAATTCATGGAACATTGGAAACATAGGCGGGGCTGACGGATCGACAAAAAAATTAGTCGGTCAAGTAAATAATGATCCCCAATACGGTAATGTTTCCGAAAAACCCGATGTGAATGAAAGAAATCAGAACGGCAGTTTTGGTAATAAAGAAGAACCGGCTGAAAACGATGATAACAGGAAACAATTATTAAAGGAAGCTGCGGAAAAAGGTTTGCTTATTTTAGTGAATAAAGAAAATTCCGTCCCGCCGGATTACAAGCCGGATGATCTTAAGGCAATTAAATATTTTGCGCCTGATCGCTCAGAAGCCTCAAGGTATATGAGAGCCGAAGCAGCGGAA
Organism: Eubacteriales bacterium; assembly: GCA_028706405.1. GTDB lineage: Bacteria > Bacillota > Clostridia > Peptostreptococcales > Anaerovoracaceae > Anoxybacterium. The sequence continues at coordinate 5,744 of JAQWBM010000039.1, read as the reverse complement.
GCTTTTCATCAAATGGTGGACAAGGCTGCCGAAGCAGGCGTTGAGATTAAAATGACTACTGCATACCGGTCATATCATTTCCAAAAAAATCTTTACGATAATTATGTAGCAAGAAAAGGACAAGCTGAGGCAGACACATTTAGCGCAAAGCCCGGACAAAGCGAACATCAGACAGGACTTGCGGTTGACGTTTCTTCACCCAGTGTCGGTTATCAGCTTTCCAATGATTACGGTGATAAAGTCGAAGGGAAATGGCTGGCGGAAAATGCGTACAGGTTTGGCTTTATTCTCAGATTCCCAAAGGGTAAAGAGCATATCACAGGTTTCCAGTACGAACCCTGGCATCTCAGATACGTAGGATTGACCGCGGCGAAGGAAATTTACGAGCAGGGGCTGTCGCTGGAAGAATACCTGCAGCAGAACGATATTGAATCAAGGTAAATGCGATTAATGATGTGATGTTAAAAAATACCAATATGTGTATAGGAGGATAATACTAAATGGCTTTTTATTATGAAGAACCATCACGTACCTTTAATGAATATCTCCTGATTCCGGGGTATTCTTCTAAAGAGTGCAGGATGGAGAATGTCAGCTTAGAGACCCCTGTGGTAAAATATAAGAAAGGGGAAAAATCAACAATCACCATGAATATTCCACTGGTGTCAGCGATAATGCAATCGGTTTCAGATGATAAACTGGCTGTCGCTCTGGCTAAGGAAGGTGGAATTTCATTTATTTTTGGATCCCAGACTATTGAGAATCAAGCAGCAATGGTAAAGCGCGTAAAGAGCCATAAAGCCGGCTTTGTAAAAAGCGATTCCAACCTGCGGCCCGATCAGACCTTGAAGGATATACTGGCACTGAAAGAAAAGACAGGGCACTCAACTGTAGCTGTTACCGACGATGGTACTTCTGAAGGAAAAATTCAGGGTATTGTGACCAGCAGAGATTATCGTGTGAGCAGAATGTCACTGGACACTAAGGTTATAGATATTATGACTCCATTTTCATCACTCGTCTACGCGAACGAAGGTGTAACATTGTCTGAGGCCAACGATATGCTCTGGGAGAACAAGCTAAACGCGCTTCCTATCATAGATAAAAATCATAGACTGACTTATTTTGTTTTCCGTAAGGATTACGATTCACATAAGGCGAATCCCAACGAACTGCTTGATGAGAACAAACGATATATGGTTGGAGCCGGTGTTAATACCAAGGATTATGAGGATAGAATTCCCGCTTTGATTGGAGCCGGTGCGGATGTTCTTTGTATAGATTCCTCAGAAGGATTTACCGAATGGCAGAAGGATACGATCGACTTTGTAAGAAGCAGATACGGTGACGATGTTAAAATCGGTGCGGGAAATGTTGTTGATAAGGAAGGCTTCCTCTATCTGGCAGAAGCAGGTGCTGATTTTGTTAAAGTGGGAATAGGAGGAGGCTCCATATGCATTACCAGAGAGCAAAAGGGGATTGGCAGAGGTCAGGCGACAGCAGTTATCGAAGTAGCAGAAGCCAGAAATGATTATTATGAAAAAACAGGTATATACGTTCCTATCTGCTCCGACGGAGGAATCGTTTACGACTATCATATGCCGCTTGCAATTGCTATGGGAGCGGATTTCATAATGCTTGGAAGGTACTTCGCACGGTTTGATGAGAGTCCGACAAACAAACTTAACATTAACGGTAATTATGTAAAGGAATATTGGGGAGAAGGTTCCAACAGGGCAAGAAACTGGCAGCGCTATGACCTTGGCGGTGAAGGGACGCTTTCCTTTGAAGAAGGCGTTGATTCTTATGTTCCATATGCAGGTCCATTGAAGGATAATGTAACCCTTTCACTGAACAAAATGAAATCCACCATGTGCAATTGCGGTGTCATCACAATAGAAGAACTGCAGAAATATACGAAGCTGACTCTGGTATCCGCGACAAGCATCGTGGAGGGCGGAGCCCATGATGTTATTCTGAAGGATGCTGTATCAAATCAGCTTAGATAGGCGAGATATGGCGGCATAACTAAAAAAACCGGGTCAATTGGTCTAAAGAAAACAAATACCAGAAGTTTGAGTGATTATTATTCGTACCAATACATAGATCGAAAGGATAAAAGAAGCGCCATGATATCAATTGACGAAGCGGAAAAAATATTGGATGAAATAGCCGCCGGGCTGCCTGAGGAATTCTTCGATGAACTCAATGGAGGCATTATCCTGCTGCCTGAAGCTAAACGTGATCCCATAAGCAGAAAAAACGACGATCTTTATATCCTTGGCGAATATAACAGCGGCGGCGGGCTTGGAAGATATATTTCAATATATTACGGATCCTTTGAACGTTTATACGGAAACATGTCAAGGGAGACCTTTAAAGAGGAGCTTGAAATCACTCTGAAGCATGAATTTATCCATCATCTTGAATCTTTGGCAGGGGAACGGGGCTTGGAAAAAGAAGATGAACAGTTCATGCAGGATTATCTTTACGGCAGGGACTGGAATGTAAGAAGGAGAAGGCTAAAACAGCGGTAAAGCTTTAAAACACTTTTTCACTGAAGATGAAAGGAAGAATAATATAAATGAAAGAACAACCTCTATTGATCTTAGACTTTGGTGCTCACAATAACCAGCAGGTCGCGAAAATATCCAGGGAAGCAAACGTATATTGTGAAGTAAAGCCATATAATACCAGCTTGGAAATCATCAAGAAAATGAATCCGAAGGCATTTATATTTATCGGGGAGGAGGAATCAACAGAGCCTGATGCAGCTGAAAAAAAGACCGGATTGGAGAACCTGGGAATCCCTGTGCTGGAGCTTGGAAATCAAAAAGAACCTGAGCAGGTTAGAACATTCATTTTTGACAGGTGCGGCTTTTCAGGAAATTGGACAACCCAGGCGTTTATAGACGATATGGTGGAACAAATCAGAGCACAGGTTGGGGTCAAGAAGGTTTTGTGTGCTTTGAGCGGTGGAGTGGACAGCTCTGTAGCGGCAGCATTAGTGCATAGAGCCGTTGGAGACCAGCTCACCTGTGTATTTGTAAACCACGGGCTTATGAGAAAAGATGAGCCGGAACAGGTTGAAGAAATATTTGGCAAGCAGTTTAACATGAAGCTAGTCACCATAGACGCAGCCGATCGTTTTTTAGACAAGCTTGCCGGAGTGGATGATCCGGAAAAGAAGAGAAAGATAATAGGGGAAGAATTTATCCGTGTGTTTGAAGAAGAATCCCGCCGACTGGGAAAGATGGATTTTTTAGTTCAGGGGACGATTTATCCCGATATTATTGAGAGCGTTTCCAATAAGGGTGTCGTGAAATCACATCACAATGTTGGTGGTTTGCCTGAAGACATTGATTTTGAGCTCTTGGAACCGCTGAAGCTGCTGTTTAAGGATGAGGTAAGGGAAGTTGGTGAAGCTCTCGGCATTCCGCATGAACAGGTGTGGAGACAGCCGTTCCCCGGTCCCGGTCTTGGGGTCAGAGTGGTGGGTGAAATCACCAGAGAAAAACTGAATTATGTCAGGAAATCAGATGCTATATTAAGGGAAGAAATCAAGAATGCCGGTCTCGAAAAGAGCATTTGGCAGTATTTTACCGTTTGTCCGGGTTGTAAAAGTGTTGGAGTAAAGAATGGGAAAAGAACCTATGAGCAGGCGATCGTTTTAAGAGCAATTTTGAGCAGTGATGCGATGACTGCAGATGTTGCAGAGCTTCCATATTCACTGCTGACGACAATTGCCACAAGAATCGTGGCTGAAGTGGAAGGAGTAAACAGGGTCATGTACGATGTGACGCCAAAACCGCCTTCGACCATTGAGTGGGAGTAGTATTTTAGGTAAAAGGATAGACCACAAGCCCAGTGTTTATGCGGGTTTGTGGTCTTTTGCTTTGTGCAGTGATAACATTTTGATAACAGAATTATTTTTGTGGGATAGTATTAAAAAGGCAAGTCATTTGAATCTGCACCTTCAGATTCTGAGTATAATTCTACTTTTTCATCTTGGTCTATATATTGGGAAAAGTATTTCATAAAATAGTCATCAAATAAGTTTCTGTCTTTTCGAGCATTGTCTTGTACGGCCTTTTTTATATCTTCAAAGGTATCAAACATAGGAATATGCTCAATGGCATGAACTGCGAGCATACCCTCCGATGATATGTGGCAGTCATAACAATGACCAAATCCATCCTCTTCATATTCTACAGCAGCATTGATTATTGATTTTAGTACAATGTTTTCGACCCTTAATTTAGAAAGTTTCTGTAGCTTACCCCATTGTGAATGAGGGAATAAGTTAAAAAACATTATAAGTTTATTGTCATTATTGCATTGAATGAGTTCTTTATTGAGTCCTTTAATAAATTCATTATACTCATCTGGTGATATAGATTGCATTAACTTTTCTACTATGTAATTAAGCTTATTTGGCATACCATTTTCTCTGTTTCTAAAAATATTTACCAATAAATCATATCTTTTCTTTTGGGAAATTTCTTTTAATGTTTCTTCTGCATATTGTTCTGTTGCCACAAAATCACTATCAAAAATAAACTCAATCCAATCATCAATAAGCTTAGGTTGCTCGGATTTCCTTATGAAATCAAGTACATAGTCGTAAAAAAGGATTATTCGGTCTGCAGTTAATTTGTTATCGGTGTATCGTTCATGAGAGCGAGGGTTTCTTATAGCTAAGCATGCACCCTTAAATAAATGCCCTACTCCTTCTTGAACATCTTTTTCTGTACGAGTTTGCAGTTTATTAATTTGAAGCTTAGGAGATTTTCCAAAGAAAGCTTGTTCGATTAGTGATGTATTATCAATATTTTCTAAGTTTGCTTTATCTTGAACGGTCTCATTGATATATTGTATTAAATTTGTAATGGCAGTCGTGTAGCTACCACGCTCATAATTATCTTTTATAACATTCCAAATATCTTTTGAAATGAAATCCTTTATATTACCAATTCCTTTATTTGGCATATAATTAACCTCCTATTCCACCGTCCAATTCATCTTCCACTCATAATATTCATCCTGTGTCAGCTCTCCTTTTTGGAGGGCTTTTTGTTTTTCATACCATTCTTCCAACAAACCATCCATGCCCATAATCGACAAACTAATCCTTTTTATCTCTCTGCCGTCATCTGTAATGACCTCCTGCGCCGAGAGCTTGACACCATTGTTTTCATCCAAAAACAAAAGAGTCCGCATGATTTCTTCCATGCTTTCAGGAGCCGGTGCCATCAAATAATCGGGATTGACCTTTAGAATTTCCGCCATTTTATGTACCATATCAGCTTTAGGTACACGAGTTCCTGTCTCGTATTGGGCGATGCGGACATCAGCCGTCACTGTACTAAAGCCGACAAGCTGTCCGAATTCCCTTTGCGTGTACCCTCTTAAAGTCCTAAGTTTTTTAAGTTTATATCCCACTGACATTGTCCTGCCCTCCTGTTAAACAATATTGTTTATATTAGTATACCACAATTGGAAATAAATAATCAATAGCTAAATAAAAAGGTTTAACCTGATAGCCAAAAGGCATTGACATAAATAAATTTGTTTAGTATAATCAAAATGGGCATTAAACAAATATGCTTGGGAGAGTCGGGAGGAGGAATGTGATGGATAAAAAATTATTTATAACGGCAGCCGAAATGGCTGAAATACTTGGGGTATCCAAGGCTCATGCCTATAAGATTATCAGGAAACTAAACGATGAGCTTAAAAGTGAA
>JAQWBM010000038.1 GCA_028706405.1 Eubacteriales bacterium | reverse complement strand
TGGAGTCATGCAGCCTCGTATTACCTTTGATATAGAAAGCTCAAACAGCTCTCTGTTTTCAAGAATTTATACAGGACAGGAGGGAATTGACCCTTATGCAAGCGCTATATCCGATGTGTATCAGGATCTGTTTGGTGAAGGGATATTCACAGGAAAGGGCATTTATGAATTACGAACATTCCAACGGGTCTTAAAGGACGCGGTGCCGAATAATGCCGTTCTAAGCCATGATTTGCTGGAAGGTTCCTACGTCAGGGCTGCCCTTGTAAACGACATGGAATTGGTTGACTCTTATCCGTTCAGCTATAAGTCATATACTGCCAGACTTCATCGATGGACCAGGGGAGATTGGCAGCTGCTTCCATGGTTGGGCAGGAAAGTTCATAACCAAAACGGAGAACTGATAAAAAACCCGCTGACTTATATCTCCCGATGGAAGATAGCGGATAACATGAGAAGAAGTCTGGTTGCTCCGTCTATTTTGATTCTAATACTGCTTGGCCTAAGTATCCTTCCCGGTAATAGCATTACGTGGGTTGGTTTCGGTATGATCGTACTGGGTTTTCCTTTTATTATAAATATTATTGACAGACTGCTTTGTCAGGGAATCAGAATCAACAGAATAAAGAGACACAGTCCATGCTTTACAGGACTGAAAGCACCTTTTTGCCAGGTTTTGCTTGCCGTTGTTTTATTGCCATATCAGGCAGTAACAGTATTGCATGCAGTGATAGTAACACTTTGGCGCGTCCTTGTAAGCAAGAAAAATATGCTGGAATGGATACCATCCGCCGATATTGAAAAAATACAAAGCGGGACACTGAAAAGTTATATATTCGATTTGGGAGCAAGCTTTGTATTTAGCTCTGTTGTGGTGGTTTTAACATATTTTATAAGACCGGATATCCCCATTATTCGCCTGATATTTTTGGCTGCGTGGATAACTGCGCCATATATCGCATACCGGATCAGTCAAAAAGATGATGGCGGAGAAAAGGCGCCGAAAGAAGTGGATCGTGATGAACTGCGCAAAATAGCAAGAAGAACATGGAGATATTTTGAGGAGTTTTCGAACGCAAAAAATAATTATCTGATCCCTGACAACTTTCAGGAGGACCCCCCAAGAGGAGTTGCATACAGGTCCTCTCCAACAAATATTGCATTGGGGCTATTAGCTGCGCTATCTGCAAGAGATATGGGGTATATCGGAATAAAGGAAACAATCAATTCAATTTCAAGAACTGTAACTGCCATAGAAAAAATGGAAAAATGGAACGGTCATTTATACAACTGGTATGACACAAGAACACTGCAGCCCTTGAAGCCTTTATATGTTTCCTCTGTAGACAGCGGAAATTACGTATGCTATCTGATGACCCTTACTGAAGGTTTAAAGAATTATTATTCAAGTCCACTGGCGGATTCGGTATTCGTCCGGGGAATAAAGGATACTATAATGAACGGCCTTGGAGACGATGAAGAGTTTCCTTCCAGCTTTATTTATTTTGACTTCATTGAAAAAGAAGGAAGAATCGATCTGATTCGTTGGAACAAAGCACTGGATGAGTTTATTCGCGGTGAGTCAGTTGAAAGCATAAAGAATCCTGTATGGAAAATGAAAGCTGTGCAAATGGCGCAGGCGCTTAAAGAAGAGCTTAATGAATTTGCTCCCTGGGTATCAGTGGCGGAATCGGCGCCAGAGGCACTGTTTGATGACGCTTTGGCTGAAGAAACGAATAAATTATTGGAAATGCTGAAAACAAACGTATCATTACAGGAATTCACCGATAGAAACAAAAGCATTATAAAACAAATCGACAAGCTGCTGAGAGACACGGTGAAAATCACTCACAAACACAAGGAGCAGTCCTTTCAGGATATTTTTATTTGGCTGAATGAACTGATAGTATCAGTTATAAAATCAGACCAAGCTGTTTCGGAGTTTCAGAGCAACTATAAGAAGCTGCTCGAGCGGATTTTAGACCTTACCGGAAACACCAGCTTTGCACCTTTATATAATGAGAGCAGGCAACTGTTTTCTATCGGTTATAATATCGAAGAAAAAAAGCTTACAAATTCATATTATGATCTTTTGGCGTCCGAATCCAGACAGACCAGCTTTATAGCCATAGCCAGAGGAGATGTCCCGTATAAGCATTGGTTTATGCTAGGAAGAGCCCTCACAGTTGTTGATCGCTTTAAAGGGCTTGTTTCCTGGAGCGGAACAATGTTTGAGTATCTTATGCCTTTGCTTATAATGAAATGCTATCGAAACACCTTGTTGGATGAGACTTATTCATTTGCCGTAAAAAGTCATCAGAAATATGGTGAGCTCAGAGGGATGCCATGGGGATCTTCAGAATCATGTTTTGGCACTTTGGATATCAATTTGGATTATAAGTATAAAGCTATCGGAGTTCCCTGGCTCGGTCTGAAAAGAGGTCTTGTGGAAGATGCGGTAACCACACCATACGCAACCTTCATGGCTCTGATGGTAAGCCCCGATGAAGCCTTCAAAAACATAAAATATCTGAAAGCAGAGGGAATGGAAGGTCCTTACGGTTACTATGAGGCAGCAGACTATACACCGGAAAGAACAGGTCTGCAATCAAAAAAAATCATTATCAAAAGCTTTATGGCGCATCATCAGGGAATGATACTGCTGTCTTTGAATAATTTCTTGAATCATAATATTATGCAGAGCCGTTTCTCGCAAGAACCCTCTGTGAAAGCAGCAAAGCTTTTACTTCAGGAAAAGGTTCCCACAAATATCTTGTTTACAAAGGATACAAAGGAAAAACCCATGACTTCCAAAGCAAAAATCTACAGGGATAAAGGTGCTTTCCGAAAATTCACAAAACCCGACCCCGTGCTTCCCAAAGTGCATGTTTTGTCAAACGGCAGTTATTCTGTGATGATGACTGATAAGGGCACAGGCTACAGCAGAACAAAAACCGCTGACATATCAAGATGGAGAGAAGATTCCGTCATGGATAAATATGGAATGTTCTTTTATATCAAGGATATTGATAATAACAATTGCTGGTCAGCCGCATACGCTCCTATAAATGTTCAGCCGGACAAATATGAGGTTGTATTTACTCCGGATAAAGCAACATATAAAAGAACAGACGGCAAAATCGATACTGTTATGGAGGTTGTTACCGCTTCCGATGACAATGCGGAAATACGCATGATCAAATTGAAGAATAATGGGGACACGGCTTCAACACTGGAGGTAATGAGCTATTTTGAAATCGTATTAGCTTCAAGAAGCAGTGATTTAGCACATCCCGCGTTCAGCAATCTTTTTGTGAGAACAGAGTTTGATCCCGCCCGTAATGCTCTTATGGCAAGCCGCAGAGCAAGAAGCGCGGAAGACAAAAGGATGTGGCTCGCGGAAATGCTTGTAATAGATGGAGAGACGATAGGGGAAATACAGTATGAAACGGATAGGATGCAATTTATAGGACGAGGCCGAACAGTAAATAATCCGGTTATGATTCACAGTGAAAAACCCCTGTCTAATTCAACAGGTCCTGTTTTGGACCCGATATTCAGCTTCAGGATCAAACTCAGGATAGAGCCGGATGAAGAAGCGCAGATTTACTTTGTGACCGCAGCGGCACATAGCAGGGAAAGCATGATCGAACTGACGGAAAAATACGACAGCGTGGAATCCTGCGATGACGCCTTTTGGCTGGCGCTTACCAGAAGCCAGGTGGAAACAAAATTCCTGAATATAAATGCACAGGAAATGAAGCTGTATCAGGAAATGATATCGGATATTATTTTTATCAGCCCGCAAAGATTAAAGTACGCGGATGATATTAAGGTCAACAGAAAAGGACAGTCATCTTTATGGCCATACGGAATTTCTGGTGACAGACCGATCGTCCTTGTAGTTTTAGGTAAAACAGAGGATACTGAAATCCTGTACGAGGTACTGAAAGCACATGAATACTGGCGGACAAAAGATCTTAGTATCGATTTGGTTATTATGGTAAGAGAAGAGAATAGCTACTCAAATCCGCTATATTCGTTGATTACGGAAATAGTACATTCCAGTCAGACATACGACGCGTGCAGCCATTATAATGATATTTTCATAATCAACTCAAACAATGTATTGGAGGGGGATATGAGCCTGTTTTACGCAGCAGCCAGAATGATATTCGAGGGAGGTCTTGGGACCATGAAGGAACAGCTGCAGAACGAGAATTCATCGGAATTTACTGAAAAAGTTGCGGGTGCAGTTGATCCGCCGATCTTCGATAAACCAGACCATACTCACTATAAAATGCTGAGTCAGTCTTCTAAGGTATATTCCGGCAGTGATATTAATAAGCTTCAATTCTTCAATGGAATAGGAGGCTTTGCCAACAATGGGAGAGAGTATGTCATTAAGCTCGAAAACTATCAAATGACTCCGGCGCCATGGGTAAACGTGATTTCCAATCCCGATTTTGGCTTCATGGTAACAGAGACAGGAGGCGGATTTTCATGGTGTGAAAATAGCCGTGAAAATAAGATTTCCCCTTGGTCAAATGACCCTGTAAGTGACAGTCATGGGGAGGTATTCTATTTATGCGAGCTATTTGATGAGAACCGGGGAAACAAAAGAAGCGAAGAAATCAAAAAAACATGGTCCATCACTCCACTGCCAATTCGAGAAAAAGAAGACTATATCATTAAGCATGGTTTCGGGTATACGGAATTTCACCATGAAAGCCATGGGATATCGCAAAGTCTTGTCCAGTTCGTGCCTGTTAATGGAACGATCAAGATAAGCATAATACGATTGAGAAATAATAGCGCGGAAAATAAAAAACTAGGCCTGACCTATTTTCTAAGCCCTGTTTTAGGAGTCAATTCACAGAATACCTCCATGCACCTTATAAGCGCACAGAACGAGGAAGGGACATTACTGATCAAGAATCCATATAATACAGAATTTGCAGGCAGAGTATGCTTTATGGATACTTCCATAAAAGAACGTTCCGTTACAGGGGACAGAAAGGAATTTTTCGGCTCGGGCGGAATAGGAGCGCCGGACGCTTTAAAACAAAATAGTTTATCCGGTAAGCTGGGTGCAGGTTATGACCCGTGCGCCGCAATGCAGGTTCATATAGATTTAGATGCAAACGAGACCTGTGACGTGGTTTTTCTGCTTGGGATGGCTGATAACGCGGATAAAGTACGCGAATTGGCTTCTGCATTCAGAGATATTGAAAAAACTGAGGGGTCATTTTTAGCGGTTAAAGAGTTTTGGCAGGAGAAGCTTCAGACTATTCAGGTATGTACTCCGGATACGGCAATGAACACTATGATGAATGGCTGGCTTTTATATCAAACTATATCCTGCAGGCTTTGGGGAAGATCTGCATTCTATCAGTCGGGAGGAGCTTTTGGGTTTAGGGACCAGTTACAGGACAGCTTGTCTGTTGCCTTGATATGGCCTGAAATCGCAGAAAAGCAAATTTTAAAGCATGGGTCTCATCAGTTCATTGAAGGTGATGTTTTGCATTGGTGGCATGAGCCGGCGCTTAAAGGTACCAGGACTCGAATCTCTGATGATTATTTATGGCTTCCCTATGTTACAGCAGAATATATACGAATAACAGGAGATTCTGAAATATTAAATAGAGAAATTCCATTTTTGGAAGGCGATATCTTAAAGGAATTCGAGGCTGAAAGATATTTTAAGCCGGGGGTCTCAAACGAAACAGGGACCCTTTATGAGCATTGTATCCGTGCGGTTGAGAATGGTTTAAGGTTCGGGGAAAAGGGTTTGCCGTTGATTGGGGGAGGCGACTGGAATGATGGCCTTAATACTGTTGGAAACGGCGGAAAAGGGGAAAGTGTCTGGCTTGGCTGGTTTTTAAGCACGATATTACAGAAATTCATACCGATATGCCGTGATATGGGAGATGAAGCCAGAGCGGAAAAATATAAAATCCTTATTGATAAGATAGTCAATGCAATCGAAGAAAACTGTTGGGATGGAAACTGGTATATGCGGGCCTTTTTTGACAACGGAGAACCCTTAGGCTCAGTACGGCAAAGTGAATGTAAAATAGACTCACTTACTCAAAGCTGGTCGGTCATATCCGGGAAAGGAGACAAGGCAAGAACTGCAATGGCAATGCATTCTGTAGAGGATTACCTTGTAATGCGCGAGGAAGGTCTGATCAAGCTATTGATTCCGCCATTCAATGAAGGAGACTCAGAACCGGGATATATTAAAAGTTATGTTCCGGGAGTGAGGGAAAACGGAGGACAGTATACTCATGCCGCAGCCTGGGTAATTATAGCGTTTGCAATGATGGGAGACGGAGACAAGGCGAGTGAACTTTTTGCGCTGGTCAATCCCGTCAACCATACCAGAACAAACAGAGAATGCTCCATATACAAGGTTGAGCCATATGTGGCTCCCGCAGATGTCTATGCTGCTCATCCCCACATCGGCAGAGGAGGCTGGACCTGGTATACCGGTTCAGCAAACTGGATATATATGGCTGGTCTTGAAAATATACTGGGATTCAACAAGCATGGTGATAAATTAGTGATAGATCCATGCATCCCAAGGAAATGGGGAGAGTATTCGATCAAGTACAAATTCATGGAAACAACTTATCAAATCAATGTTTCTAATCCAAATAACATTTGCAAGGGTGTGACCAGTATTGTTGCAGACGGAAAAATTCTGGATGGGAAGGAAATAAAGCTCATTAATGATAAAAAAACCCATGATATTGAGGTTATAATGGGCTGATTTGTTGACCTCAAAGGATAAAATTGATAAAATATTGTTATTGAATATGCCAATAGCCGTTAATTTTTGTCCGGAATAGGGGGGATAGACAATGCCGGATTCAAATATCACAAAGCGTGCTTTAGCAGAAGCAATGAAAGAATTGATGGCGGAATCTCCCATGAGTAAAATAACCATAGGAGATATTGTAGACATCTGCGCTATGAATCGTAAAAGCTTCTACTATCACTTTAAGGATAAGTATGATCTGGTCAATTGGATATATTATACCGAATTTGTTGAAGACGTAATAAAAAATCCCACGGAAACAAGCGAGGAACTCTTACAGCGCATCTGTGACTTCTTTTATGAAAACAAAAGTTTTTATATAAATGCGCTTCAAGTTACAGGACAAAATTCTTTTTCCGAATATTTTAATGAAATAATGCAGAAGATTATACTGATTCGTATAGAAAATATGATAGCTAAGGGAGAAAACAAGGAGTTTTACGCAAACTTTTTTGCTGACGCAATCTGTGTTTCGATTACAAAATGGCTATTGAACGGTGCGGAAATAACCCCGCAGAAATTTGTAAATCTCATTAAATCAGCTATGGCGGAAATAGCGATAGAGATAACTTAATAGTAATGCGCTTCTGTAACTTGCCTTATACTGCAACGCATTTTGTATATTTTTTTAGTAATTTTTAGACATTTCTTTTTTTTGTCCAAGGAAATGGAAGGAAGTTCCTCATATAATAGAAGTGCAAGTAAAAACTAAATTTTATTAATGTTTTAAGATGAGGTAATGATATGAGTAGCAAAACAATAGTAGAAAATTTACAAAGTTTTGGCTTGAAAAGGGTTCTGGACTATTTGGATAATGACCCCGATAAAAACATTCCTAGAATACTGGATTGGGTCGAAAAGTTTGATAAGGAAGGCATTGTAAAAGGGCAGTTAAATTTAATTAAAAATGTATTTACAGAGCAGGATAGCAATTGGTATAAGTTGGCGAAAAGTCTCTGGACAGATATTGATGATGATGTCAGAAAGACAATTTTCGAAAACTTCATTATAAATGCCACAATACTCGGAATCAAAAAGCAGGAGAAAGTTAAGGCGGAGAAAAATTGCAATGTTCCATGGGCGATTTTATTTGATCCGACTTCCGCCTGCAATCTTCACTGTAAAGGCTGCTGGTCGGCAGATTACGGCAAAAGTATGAATATGGACCTCGACACCTTAGACAGTATAATTCAGCAGGGTAAGAAAATGGGAACCTATATGTATCTTTACTCTGGCGGGGAGCCTTTGGTCAGAAAAAATGATATCATCAAGCTTTGCGAAAAACACAACGATTGCGCGTTCCTTGCGTTTACTAACGCAACACTGATCGATGAAGCTTTTGCAGATGAAATGTTAAGGGTCAGGAACTTTGTTCCGGCAATAAGTGTAGAAGGCTTTGAAGAGGAAACGGATTACCGACGGGGTGATGGAACATATGCTTCTATAGTAAAAGCAATGAGTTTGTTAAAAAAGAAAAAGCTTCCTTTTGGAATATCATGCTGTTATACCAGTAAGAATGCAGAAATAATAGGAAGCGAAGAATATTTTGACGATATGATAGCCAAGGGCGCGAAATTCGCATGGTTCTTTACTTATATGCCTGTTGGCGTGGACGCGGTTCCTGAGTTGATGGCAACTGCAAAGCAGCGAGAGTTCATGTATCATCAGATTCGTAAATTCAGGCAAGTAAAACCATTGTTCACTATGGACTTTTGGAATGACGGTGAATATGTGAATGGGTGCATAGCCGGAGGGCGATGTTATCTGCACATAAATGCAAATGGAGATATTGAACCATGTGCATTCATTCATTACTCAGATTCTAACATTCACGAAAAAACACTTCTCGAAGCTTATCAATCGCCGATGTTTATGCAGTACCGTGAAAATCAGCCGTTTAATAATAATCACTTAAGACCGTGTCCGCTTCTGGATAACCCGGACAGATTACCAAAAATGGTTGACAAAACAGAAGCCGTATCTACAGATATGAAGCATCCGGAGGATGTGCATAACCTGTCAAAAAAATGCGTGACCGCAGCAGAGAATTGGTCATCGGTCGCAGACAGACTCTGGACAGAGACGACAACAGATACATCCGGTAAGGCAGTTTAACAGTTCGATGATTTGCCGGCAAATTCGTCAAACATTTAATAAAATAACAAAATCGAACAAGTCGATTTGAACCAGACAAACAGGCGAAAAAATCTCCATGAGCAGAATTTATGGAGATTTTATATTTTTATTGAAAAATAAGGTCAAAGGATAGATAATAGATACTATCCGACGAATAACACATTTCAATTTTATAGTAAGTATACGGTGAATATATGAATGATAATAATATTACAAGATTAATTTATAAAGACAAGGAAATAATCCTGATTGCAACGGCTCATGTATCAAAAGAGAGTAAAGAACTTGTCAAGAGGGTGATAGAAGCAGAAAGGCCGGACAGCGTCTGTATAGAGCTGGATGAGGACCGCTATAAAAATATGCAAAACCCAAAGTCATGGGAAAATACAGATATCGTTACAGTAATCAAATCAAAACGAGTCGGTTTTCTAATGGCAAATCTTGCTTTAAGCTCATATCAAAAAAAGATGGCAAAGAAGCTGGACACCCCTGTTGGAGGGGAAATGATACAAGGAATAGAAAGCGCTAAGGAAATCGGAGCAGAGTTGGTGCTGGCGGATCGAAGCATACAGACAACGTTTCTTCGCATATGGCGTAAACTTAGTTTCTGGGAAAAATCCAAGCTGCTTGTCAGTCTTATCTTTTCCTTTGATGAGGATGATGATATTACAAATGAGGATTTGGAGGAATTGCTGAAAGAGGACATGCTGCAGTCGGTAATGGCGAGTATGCGTAAGGAATTTCCAAAAATCGGAGATATCTTGATCAGTGAACGAGATCAATACCTGGCTCATAATATTAAAAATGCCCCCGGTAAAAAAGTTGTTGCCGTTCTTGGCGGCGCTCATGTTCCGGGGATAAAGGAAGAAGTTTATAAAACACAGGATATGGAGCGTATCTCAAGCGTTCCGCCCAGGAGTCACTTTTCAAAGGTTGCAGGATGGATCATTCCGGCTCTGATCATCGGGTTGCTGGTCTATGCTTTTGCCATCAATATACAAACGGGATTGGCGCAATTATCGGCGTGGGTCTTGTGGACAGGAGCGTTGGCGGCAATATTTACAGCATTATCTTTGGCACATCCGCTTAGCGTACTTACATCTTTTGTAGCTGCTCCTTTCACTACATTGAATCCAATTCTTGCATGCGGTTGGTTTACGGGATTGGTAGAGGCTTCATTGAAAAAACCGACAGTAAAGGATCTGCAAAATGTTTCGGATGATCTATTCAGTATTAAGGGGTTTTTCAAAAACCGTTTTTTAAGAATTAT
Source organism: Eubacteriales bacterium (assembly GCA_028706405.1). Taxonomy (GTDB): domain Bacteria; phylum Bacillota; class Clostridia; order Peptostreptococcales; family Anaerovoracaceae; genus Anoxybacterium. Next base: position 13,371 of record JAQWBM010000038.1, on the reverse strand, counting down.
TCTTGTTATTTTTATGGCGAATATGGGGGCGTCATTGGGGACGTTTATTGCCGGAGTGGGCATTATAAAAAACCTTTTTTATTGAAATTGAACGAATGCACCGGAACTTGAAACATTGATTTCCCATTGAAAAAATAGTATATTGAGAGAACAGACTATTTTCAATGATCTTAGATTGACAGTTTGATGGAATGGGGTTTTATGGTGTTTGCGATTGAGAGTGTAAAATATTATTATGGTGAGCTGGTAGACCTGATGGAGCAAGCTGGAGCTGTAATTGGAATATATCTTTCAAATCCGTTGGAACTATCAGAATGTTATACTTTTATTGTAAGATGGATTTTTCCCGTATTGGCGGTACTCTTATTCTTTCGCTGCACCCTGCCTTTATTGTGTGATATAGGTCACAATCAAATATGGGGATATCTGGATACGAAGAACGGTTATCGTATACCGCTGAGGCATTGGGAAAACTCCATTGGCCGAAGCAGGCTCTCCGACATTGTTATAAACTTGCCTTTTATATCGAGGAGCCATGCCGTACTGGCTTATGGTGAAAACGGCTGGATAGTCACTGACCTTGGAGCAAAGGGCGGCGTTGAGATAAACGGTGAAAGGCTGGAAAAGGCAGGGTTTGTGAAATCCGAGGACACTGTTTCCTTTGCCGGAGCCGATTTTTTATTCATCCCGGCGGAACAAGGGCATGAGAGTATTGAACTGGAAAATAAGCTGAGCCGAATTATTAATTCTTTCGGCACAGTTCGTTATGGAAAGACATTCTTGATGATACTGATATTTCAGTTCCTGGGAGGCCTGCAGCTTTATTTGGCCTCTATCGGTGAAGGAGTAAGCGCAAGTATTCCTATGCCTTTTGGTTTATTTATGCTTGCGGAATGCATCTTTTATTTTTTTCTGTCTCGATTTAGCCGAAAGCATCTGGAGCTGGAGCTGCTGATTTTTTTCCTGTGCGGGCTAAGTTTGTTTATAGTGGCCGCAGTATATCCCAGCTATTTGCTGAAACAATCAATTGCCATCATTTTGGGTATGATAGTTTATACTGTGATTCAGATCATCATCAAGGATCTGGGACGAGGGCGCAAGCTAAAATATATTCTTGTGTTTTGCGCGCTTGTATTGATACTGTTGAATCTTACCATCGGTGAATCGCGTTTCGGTGCGAAGAATTGGATCAATTTGGGCTTTATCACCTTTCAACCTATGGAATTCGTCAAGGTGGCCTTTGTGCTTGCAGGAACAGCTACTCTGGACAAACTTCTGACAGCAAGAAATCTGACAGCTTTTATCGGCTTTTCCGGTATTTGTATCGGCGCGCTTATAATAATGAGGGATTTGGGGACATCTGTAATTTTCTTTACTGCTTTCCTTGTTATCGCGTTTATGCGTTCCGGTGATATACGAACCATAGCATTGATTTCTTCCGGAGCCGCGCTGGGGGCTTTTGCCGTAGTTACTTTTCTGCCTTATGTCGCATCGCGCTTTCAGGCTTGGGGTAATGTATGGGAATATACCGACACTATCGGATACCAACAGACTCGTACCATGATTGCGGCTGCCAGTGGAGGGCTTCTGGGGGTTGGAGGCGGCAAGGGATATCTGGTTGGAATTCCGGCTGCTGACACGGATCTGGTGTTTGGTATGCTATGTGAAGAATGGGGACTGATCATTGCTCTCACAGCGGTACTGTCGATCATCTTCATGTCTTTTCTGGTATTGTTTTTAATGAAAGGCTGCAAGTCCTCTTTCTATGCGATATCTGCTTGTGGAGCAGCTTCGATTTATATTATACAAACTGCGCTCAATGTATTAGGCTCACTTGATATTCTGCCTCTAACGGGAGTGACCTTGCCGTTTCTATCCAACGGAGGATCCTCCATGGTGGTATGCTGGGCGCTTCTGGCATTTATTAAGGCGGCGGATGAAAGACAGAGACCGGCTGGAGAAGACGCAGACGAAATTAATGAAACAGAAGAACAGGCTGATTGGGATGAAGAAAGGGCTGGATCATTGAGATGAAGATATTGACAAAACGCGCCTTTGCTCTGCTGATTTTATCTGTATTGCTTATAATAGGCCTTTTGGTTTTTACTATAAAATATATCAATAATGCCTCGGATTGGGCGCAGCATCCTACAAATAAACATTTATTCAGAAACGGACAGCTGCAGACCACCGGAAAGATATATGACCGGAAAGGAGAAATCCTTTTGCAAACAGTTGACGGAGCACAGAAATATAACAACGATGCGACTGTCAGAAAGGCTGTTATGCATGCGATAGGTGATTCCTACGGAAATGTGATGACCAGCGCGCAGGTGGCATTCGGAGAAAAGCTCTCAGGCTGGGACATGGTCAATGGTGCATATCGCTTTAACGCGCAGCGGTACAAGCCCGGCAACGATATCACTCTCACCCTTGATTCAGAAGTCTGTGTTGAGGCATATAAAGCCATGAACAGAAGAAAAGGGACCGTGGGTGTATACAATTACAAGACCGGAGAAATCATCTGCATGGTCAGCACGCCAACCTTTGATCCGGAAAACCGTCCCGATGTGGAAGGTAATCCCGACAGGTACGAAGGAGTCTATATCAACCGGCTTTTGTCAGCTGCTTATACACCAGGTTCGGTTTTCAAACTGATCACAGCGGAAGCAGCCATTGATACGATCAAGGATATAGACACAAGGACATACGAATGCGCGGCGGAGAAGCTTATCGATGGCAATAGAATAACTTGCCCTGCGGCTCATGGAAATATGACATTTAAGCAAGCTCTTGCCCATTCATGTAATGTGACGTTTGCAGAGATCACTCTGGAAATAGGAGGCGCGACACTGCAAAAATATGCAGATAAGGCAGGATTCAATTCAAGCCACAAGGTGAATGGTATTTCAACCTCTGCCGGTAAGGTAGATGTTTCAAATGCCAAAGGAGGAGATCTGGCGTGGGCAGGAATAGGGCAGTACAGTAATACCGCAAACCCTTTGAGTTTTATGACATACGTTGGCGCTATTGGAAATGATGGGATTAAAGTTACTCCAAGTATAATAAAGGATTCCAATGTAATCCTCTCACTGTTGCCTGACATAGTACCGGAGGGGGACCGAATCATTACGCAGGAGACCGCCGCGAGCCTTGGAGCGATGATGCGGAATAACACGATAGAGGTTTACGGAGAAAAAAATTTTAAGGGGCTGGAGCTTTGCGCTAAATCGGGAACGGCTGAGGTTGGAGGAGAAAAAGCGCCTCACGCCTGGTTTACAGGATACATGGACAGGGATGACTGCCCCCTTGCTTTTGTGGTGGTCGTGGAAAATGGCGGCTCCGGCAGCAGGGTTGCCGGTTCTATCGCAGGAAAAGTGCTGCAAAAAGCAGTAGACAGGATGTCACTTGATTGAACGAAATTTAAAAGAATAAAAGGAATAAGATGCTTAAACTATTTAAGAATTTTAAACCCTTTGCATTTACTGTTGCGCTTGTCTTGCTGTTTATATTCTTGCAAGCCATGACTGAGCTGTCTTTGCCTACTCTGATGGCGGAGATAGTTGACAACGGCATGATGAAGGGTGACACGGACTATATCCTAAGGTACGGAGCGATTATGCTGGTCGTTGCTTTGGTAAGTTCTTTTTGCTCCATTATAGGAGCGTATTATTCATCAAAGGTAGCAGCTGGATTCTGCAGAAACCTGCGAAACAAGGTGTTTGCGCGCATTGAGAATTATTCACTTCATGAATTTGATAAACTCGGAACAGCTTCTCTCATTACAAGAACCACCAATGACATTATACAGATTCAAAACATGATTATAATAATGCTTCGCTTTATGGTTTTTTCTCCGATCATGTGTATCGGAGGGGTCATTATGGCGATATCAAGAGATAAAGAATTGACATTGATCCTGTTGGTTTCTATCCCGATAATGCTGGCGGTCATGGGATTCATTGCGCATACAGTAATGCCTTTGTTTAAGGCTATGCAAAAAAAGCTGGACAGGCTGAGCATGGTGTTGAGAGAAAACCTGACCGGTATAAGAGTAATCAGGGCATTCAATAAACTGGATTATGAACGCGAAAGATTTTTGAGCGCAAATAAAGACCTCACAGACACAGCCATAAAGGTCAATCGAACCATGGCCGTAATGCAGCCTGTTACGATGCTGATTATGAATCTCACTTCTATTGCCATAATATGGTTTGGCGGCTTTAGAATTTCACAGCAAGAAATGCAGATAGGAGATATGATGGCATTTATTCAATATGCTATGCTGATCATGTTTTCTTTTATTATGGTTGCCGTGATGTTCGTAATGATTCCCAGAGCACAGGCTTCTGCAGAGCGTATAAATGAAGTGTTGGAAATGACACCGGAAATCATTGACCCGGCGGAAGAGTCAAATATTACAGACGGCACAAGGGGCCGTGTTGAGTTTGAAAACGTGACCTTCCGATATCCGGGAGCGGAAGAGCCTGTAATATATAATATCAGCTTTAAAACAGAACCAGGGAAGACCACGGCGATTATCGGAGGGACAGGATCGGGAAAATCCACATTGATTCATTTGATCCCAAGATTTTATGATGTAAGCGATGGCAGAATACTGGTAAATGGAATCGATATTTCGATGATTTCCCAGGAGGAGCTGCGCAAAAAGATTGGGCTAGTGCCGCAATCGGTACTGCTCTTTTCCGGAACCGTTGCCGAAAATATTCGATATGGAAAGCAGGACGCAACAGACGAAGAGGTTATACACGCCGCAGAGGTGGCTCAGGCATCAGATTTTATCGCGGAAATGCCGACAGGTTTTGAAACAGAAATTGCTCAGGGCGGCACCAATTTATCCGGAGGGCAAAAGCAGAGAATTTCGATAGCAAGAGCTCTTGTCAGAAAACCTGAGATATATATATTTGATGACAGCTTTTCAGCGCTTGACTTTAAAACCGATTCTTTGCTCAGAAAGAAACTGAAACAGGAGACAAAAGATGACGCAGTTATTATTGTGGCACAGCGGGTAAGCACCGTTTTGGACGCGGACTGCATACTGGTACTGGAGGAGGGCAGACTGGCAGGTAAGGGCAGCCACAAGGAATTGATGAATTCATGTGAAATATACAGGGAAATAGTAGCTTCCCAATTGTCTGAGGAGGAGATTCGTAAATATGAGTGATGAAAAAAGACAGACAATGGGAACAGATAGACATAAAAGAGGCCCTATGGGAGGCGGACCGGCGGGCGCATTGAGTGTCCCGACAGAGAAAGCAAAGGATTTCAAAGGTACTCTGAAACGAATTGTACGATATTTTGCCCCTCAAAAATGGAAATTTATGGCCGCAGGGCTCCTTGCAATTGTAAGCACTGTTTTTTCGATTTTCGGACCCAAAATCCTCGGCATGGCCACTACTAAGCTTGCGGAAGGGATAATGGCAGATTATGTGTTTGACTTTGGGTATATCGGAAGGATCATGATTATAATGATATTACTTTATGCATTCAGTTTTCTTTGCGGGTATATCATGTCATATATAATGGCAGGAGTATCCCAGAAAACAGTGTTTGCCATGCGTAATGAGGTGAAAGAGAAGTTGGACCGCCTGCCGCTGAAATATTTTGACGGAAGAACACATGGGGAGATTTTAAGCCGCGTCACAAACGATATGGATACGATTGCAAACACGCTGCAACAAAGTCTGTCACAGCTGATAATGTCTGTAGTTACTTTGGCCGGAATTCTAATCATGATGCTTTCCATCAGCCCGCTAATGACATTGATCGCTCTGGTGACGCTGCCATTATCGGCGATACTTACAGTACTGATCGCAAGGAAATCACAGCTCTATTTCTCTAAGCAGCAGAAAGCGCTGGGTAAAGTCAATGGTCATGTGGAAGAGATGTTAACCGGGCATAAGATAGTTAAAGCTTTTGGACATGAAAAGAAATCGATCGCAGAGTTTAAGGAGCTTAATGAAGAGCTCTACGGCGCGGGCTGGAAGGCTCAGTTTCTTTCAGGTATAATCATGCCGGCTCTGAGCCTTATCAGTAACATCGGTTATGTACTGGTTTGTGTCGCAGGCGGTATCCTGGTTGTAAGAAGGGCGGTCGACCTGGGTGATATACAGGCATTTATCCAATACATGCGGCAATTCACACATCCGATCATACAGACTGCAAACATTGCAAATATTATTCAGGCAACCATAGCCGGAGCTGAACGCATATTTGAAATACTGGATGAAGAAGAGCAGTCACCTGATGATAACGATGCCAGAATCCTTGTAAGAGAAGATGCGAAAGGTGAAGTATGTTTTGAAGATGTCAGCTTTCGTTACGAGGATAATATCCCTCTGATCGATAATATGAATATACATGTGAAACCGGGGCAGATGGTTGCGATTGTAGGACCTACAGGAGCAGGAAAGACTACTCTTGTAAATCTGATGCTTCGATTTTATGAATTGCGGGGCGGCCGGATTACCATCGACGGCATTGACATAGCCAAAATAGAAAGAGGCAATCTAAGAGGTTTATTCGGCATGGTGCTTCAGGACACCTGGCTTTACAAGGGAACAATAATGGAAAATATCGGGTACAGTTTGGGGGATGCGGAACCGGAAAAAATCGTGGAGGCAGCAAAGGCAGCTTACGCAGATCATTTCATCCGATCATTGCCGGAGGGATATGATACGATTCTAAATGAAGAGGCATCCAATATTTCACAAGGGCAAAGGCAGCTTCTGACCATTGCAAGAGCAATTCTCGCGGATCCGCCGATTATGATTTTGGATGAAGCAACATCAAGTGTCGATACTCGTACCGAATTACTTATTCAGAAGGGTATGGGAGAACTCATGAAGGAACGTACAAGCTTTGTTATCGCTCATCGTTTGTCTACGATAAAAAACGCCGATTTAATTCTGGTAATGAAGGATGGGAGCGTTATAGAGCAGGGGACTCATGAAGAACTAATAAATAAAAAAGGTTTTTACGAAGATCTTTATTACAGTCAGTTTGCGGTATAACAGGTATTATAATATTTAAGTGGAGAATTTTTGAAGCTGTACCTCCGCCTCTTTAGGCGGCGGACATCTTTGTCTCGTTATATTGCAGGAACGATATTTCCTGTTCGATAAAAAAGATAAAAAAATAAACGCATGTATGCGTTTCTCTTCAGTATTTTGTTATTGAGCCATTTCTAATTCGCTGTATGGTATTTGTGCCTTATTATCAGCTATCTTCAGTATTTCTGACCAGCTCTTAAGTCGTGTCACATTTTCAGGTAATAGACCTTTATTGTATGTGCAGTCAATAAGAAGTACTTCAAATCCGGAACGGGCCAGCTGCAGTGCATTGCCATAGCAGTCTTCGATAAACAGGTCAGAGTTCAGTTCCCTGGCTTTATTCGCTTTGTAATGACTTCCCAGCAATGAAATGGAATCCCTTGGCATATTGTGTCTGTCCAGCCATTCAATGCTCACATCTCTCATTTCTTCGTCTCTGGCAGTAACAAAGTGGATGTTGTGATGCTTATAAAGCAGCTGGATCGCTTCACTGGCTCCAAATCTGGCTTTGGCTTCCCTATGAAGCAACTTACCGTATAGCTGGTAGAACTCATGATAATCATCCGCTTCTATGTCCAGCAGCTTATGGATTTCATAAGCGGTAACATCCTCCGGCTGCAGCTGTTTTCCAAAATACAGGTTTGCTCTTTTCAGCCAGTAATACGGTTCTGTAACTGTACCGTCGATATCGATGCATAAATTCATTTGTCTCATTCTTTTCTTTATCCTCCTCAACATATTTTTTATACAATCACTATATTACCCGTATATTATTAATAAAAAATAAAAAGGTTGTAAAGTTTACGTTAAGTTTCCGTCAGCATCTTAAAAAACTAAATAACACAAAAAGTTGTTAATATTATGCATAAAGATGGGTATAAATAATTTAACATAACTAGTGGAGAGTGTTTAACAAAACAAAGCCGATTTGAAAGGAGTGTTGTAAAAATGAGAGGTTTAGTACCATTTAACAAGAAAAACACAAACTTAATAAACACAGGATTTGACGATTTTTATAACATGTTGGATGACTTTTTCAGTGATGGTTGGCTGCCAAGAAGAAGCTTAGAAAGAGATACCTTTAAGATCAATGTGCAGAAGACCGATACAGAGTACTTAATCGAGGCAGAGCTTCCGGGTGTTAATAAGGATGAAATCAACGTGGATTTAAATGACGGCAGACTTACGATATCTGTAGAAAGAGAAGAGAAGATTAACGAAGAAGAGAAGAATTACATCCATAGGGAAAGCAGATACAGCTCGATGAGCCGCAGTATGTATTTAGCCGATGCCGAAACAAAAGGAATCAAAGCAAAGCTGGAAAGCGGTCTTCTGAGTGTTGTCGTTCCAAGACAGGTTGAGGCAGTAAAAGCAGAGAAAATTAATATTGAGTAAACATTTGAAGTAAGATAACAGAAGACAAGAACGGGCTGCGAAAAAGCAGCTCGTTTACTTTGCTCACCTATATTTACAAATGCAGAATAATTTGATATAAAGTATTTGATGTTTTATCAGATTTAGATACCAACGAAGGTGGGCTTGAATGAGTGAAATTGAATTATTTGCAATTGCTTTTGGTTTGTCGATGGATGCCTTTGCAGCAGCTGTCTGCAAAGGTTTATGCCTGCGTAAGATGCAATATGGGTATGCGCTTGCTATAGGACTGTTTTTCGGTGGATTTCAGGCATTAATGCCATTCATTGGCTATACCCTTGGAGCACAGTTTAAAGACCTTTTGACTCCTGTTGATCATTGGATCATCTTTGCACTGATTTGCATGATCGGAATCAACATGATATTGGAATCACAAAAAGAGGGGAAAGAGATATATGAGAAATTCAGTTTGAAAAACATAACGGCTCTTTCCCTGGCAACAAGTATTGATGCATTTGCGGTTGGTATAACCTTTTCCTTTCTTCAGGCGGATATTTTAAGAAGTATTGCCGTAATTGGCCTGGTAACATTTGTTTTATCTTTTTTCGGAGTTGTGATTGGGAACATGTTCGGAGTCAGATTCAAAGCAAAGGCTGAAATAGCAGGAGGAATCATACTTATTATTATCGGTACTAAAATACTCCTTGAGCATCTGGGAGTTTAAAAAACCCTCTTGATTTTATGGAATATATGTTTTATAGTTATCCTGTTAGCACTCTGCGCCAAAGAGTGCTAACGCTATAGTAAAATATAGTTTATCGGGGTATTAATGGTCCCGAATATATATTTCAAAGGAGGGTTCTAAAATGGCTAAGAAGCAATTTAAAGCAGAATCAAAAAGACTTTTGGATCTGATGATCAATTCTATTTATACTCATAAGGAAATTTTTTTAAGAGAATTGATTTCCAATGCAAGCGATGCTATAGACAAGCTGTATCTGACCATGGCGCAAAATAATACAGGTGTGTCCAGGGATGATTTTGAAATCCGGATCGATATCGACAAGGATAACCGCAGGTTGATTATTTCAGACAACGGAATAGGCATGACCAAGGAAGAGATTGAATCGAATCTTGGAGTCATTGCAAGAAGCGGCTCTCTGGATTTCAAAAAGGAAAACGAAAAGAAGGAAGACATAGACATAATAGGACAGTTTGGAGTAGGGTTTTATTCCGCGTTTATGGTCAGCAGCAAGGTGACCGTAACCAGCAAAGCATACGGGCAGGAGATGGCATATCAATGGGAATCTTCAGGCTCTGACGGCTATACCATTACCGGGACAGGTAAGGGTGATTACGGTACCGAAATTATTTTGACCTTAAAAGATGATACAGAAGATGAAAAGTATGATGAATATTTACAGGAATACCGTATTCACAATCTGGTGAAAAAATACTCTGACTATATACGATACCCGATCAAAATGAACTCAGAGCAGCATAGGCTGAAAGAGGGAACGGAAGACGAGTATGAAACCGTTATTGAGGAACAGGTGTTAAATAGTATGGTTCCTCTTTGGCGCAAAAATAAAAACGAGATTACAGATGAGGAGTATCAGAAATTCTATCAGGAGAAATTTTATGACTTCACTGATCCTTTAAAGGTTATTCATACGACAGTTGAGGGAGTCGTCTCATATAATGCGCTTTTGTTCATTCCGGCAAAAACACCATTCAATTATTATACGAAGGAATACGAGAAAGGCTTGCAACTATACTCCAGCGGTGTTCTAATAATGGATAAATGCCCGGACCTGCTGCCGGATTACTTTGGTTTCGTGAAAGGTCTGGCGGACTCACAAGATTTATCTCTGAATATTTCCAGAGAAATGCTTCAGCATGACAGACAGCTCAAGGCAATAGCAACAAGGATAGAAAAGAAAATCAAGAGCGAGCTGGTTGAACTTTTAAACAAAGACCGTGAAAAATATGAAGAGTTCTTCAAGAATTTTGGCTTGCAGCTAAAATACGGATTATATGAAAGATATGGAGAGAACAAAGATAACCTTAAGGATCTGATCTTGTTCTATTCTTCCACGGAAAAGAAGCTGGTTACTTTGTCCGAGTATGTATCCCGAATGCAGCTGGACCAGAAGTATATCTATTATGCCTCCGGAGAAACGGAAGAGAGAATCGACAAGCTGCCACAGATAGAGATGCTGAAGGACAAAGGCTATGAGATCCTCTATTTTACTGATGATGTCGATGAGTTTGCCATACAGATGCTGCATGAATTTGACGGAAAGGAATTCAAGTCGGCGTCCGGCGATGATCTTGGAATTAAGGAAAGCACGGAAAGTGATGCGGCAAAAAAGGAAGCGGGAGACAATAAGGAGCTCTTTGACTTCATGAAGGAAACACTTGAGGGAAAGGTCAGCGAAGTAAAGCTGTCCAAGCGTCTGAAATCCCATCCGGTCTGCCTGGCCAGCGGAGGCGGTATTTCGATAGAAATGGAAAAGATACTAAATGCAATGCCTTCTGATGAAAAGGTCAAAGCGGAAAAGATTCTGGAAATAAATGCTTCTCACCCGGTTCTCGATGCGTTGAAAAATGCCCTGGTTTCTGATAAGGAGCAGGCGAAGAAATATACAGAATTGCTTTATAATCAAGCTTTGTTAATTGAGGGTCTGTCCATAGAGGACCCGGTTGCGTTTTCCAATGCGGTTTGCGAATTAATTACAAATAAAGGGCAATCTTCATAACATATTGCCCTTTATTTGATAGACAAGTTGCAGCTTGTCTATCTTTTTTTTGTTTCATTAATATGTTTGTTTCTGTTAAACCTGAAGTCCAGTCCTTGTACATATTCTATCTGTACAGTATTTAACATAAACAGTCGATCCGGAATAGTATGAAATAAAAAATTGATATGGAGTGACAGTTTATGTATGACATAATTAAAAGCCAATTAGGGGTCGGCTTTATTGCCATTCTCTCCATTCTGGTTTTATTGATAATATTTGTTTTGCTGGCTTACCGTATTTTTAGAAATATTTACCTGCGATCGATGGGTCAAGGTGCGGGTATGAAAGAATTTACGCAGCTGTTAAATGATGCCGGATATTTATATGATCCGTATCAGGGTATTTTCTATTCCAAGATAAATGCATGGCAAAAAAAGTTCGGGTATTGCCGCCTTTACGATGAGGCTGCGGCACCTTCAGCAATGATCATTGATTCAGAACCAATATCCTTTAACTATGCAGGGAAAAAATGGCTGATTCAACTATGGAAGGGGCAATATTACCTGAATACCGGAGCAGAGATCGGCATTTACCTCACAGATAAGCCGGACCTTGCTATTCCGAATCTGTTCAACGGTACGTTCTATCGCGCCGCAGGTAAAGCAGAGCAGCTGTATATGTCATATTACCTGATAAAAAACGGAAAGGTGCTCTTCGGCAGATCGGGAAAGCATTGGTGGCTTACAGGTTTTAAAACGGGTGAGTTTTCAGAGACTTGGGAGCTGTCCATGTATGTAAGGATCGTCTTTAAGGACCCTGAAATGTGCTGCAGCTTCATCAGAGGCATGAGAAAAGCAGGATACCAGGAGCATCAAATCAGGTCTGATGGAATTGCAGTTGAATTCATGTTCGACAAGCCGCATTCGGCTCAGCCTCTGACCAGAACAGAAGAAACTGATTGGATAGTTCAAAGAAATAACGAACGCATTTGCAATCGTTTTATGGAAATAACAGAGGAGTATGATAACTGGGAGGATAAGTTAAAGGCAATACGCGAAAAAGAACCATTTTTATATGACGCGGTCATTACCCTGGGAAAGACCAATACGATTCTCAAAGATTTTGATAAGCTGAAGCAGTATATTTGATTCACGGGACGGAGGATTTTAAAATGAATCTGTTAAAACGTTTATCCCAGGTCTTTGAATCAGCTGTGCGGCTCCCGTTTGACGATTCATCCAGGATTATACTCATGAGCGACTGTCATAGGGGCGACGGAAGCAGGGCAGATGATTTTCTGCACAATGAAAAAATATTTATATCAGCGCTGAATTATTACTATCCTAAAGGGTTCACCTATATAGAAATCGGTGATGGTGATGAACTCTGGGAAAATAAAAATCTGTCCGATATAATCATAGCACATCAAGATACCTTTATGCTGCTGAGAAAGTTTTACCTGGATGACAGACTTTATTTTATATATGGCAATCATGATATGGTGAAACAAAGTGATAAATACGTGAAATCCAACATGTATTCACACTTTGATAAACGTGAAAAGAAGTTGATTCCCCTGTTTGAAAATATTCGGATTCATGAAGGTCTGATCCTGGAGTACAGAAGTGAGAATAAATCGACAAATCAAAAAAAAATATTTCTGGTCCACGGACATCAGGTCGATTTCCTGAACAGTAGTCTCTGGAAGCTTAGCAGATTTCTGGTCCGCTACTTTTGGAGACCTCTGGATCTATTAGGAATCGATAACCCTACAAGTACTGCTCAAAATCAAGAAAAAAAAGAACGCACCGGCAGGAAATTGACGGAATGGGTGATCAGTACAAATAATGTGTTGATCGCAGGGCACAATCACAGACCGATGTTTCCCGACATGGGGGAACCATTGTATTTCAATGATGGAAGCTGCGTCCATCCAATGTTTATTACCGGGATAGAGATTGACAGAGGAGAAATTACCCTGATCAAATGGGGAATCAAGGCAAATTCAAAGGGTATTCTTTATGTCAGCAGGGATGTTATAGCAGGTCCGAGGAAGCTTAGTGAATTATTTACTACAGAGAGAATTTTTGAATCCTGTTCCTTCAAAGACCCCACCTGACATAAAAGTCAGAAAACCATGAGCAAAATTTACTAAAGCTTAAATTTAGAAACCCAATCCC
>JAQWBM010000078.1 GCA_028706405.1 Eubacteriales bacterium | reverse complement strand
CAGTATCTCTCTGCGGTAATAGTGGTTTTCTTCATCCTCATCAACAAATGGCGCAATTTCTTTCTCGGCAAAATTTCGAGCCATATCCTGTACCATTTTTTGTTCTTCGCTTAATCCAAAATCCATTATAGAACCTCCCTTCAAATTGTGTTGTTTGAAAATCCTCGTATCCGGCATTTCATGATAAATGCCACATAAGATAATCATTGAAAAAGTATTTGATTAAATTGATCCTATTATATTATTCTATGGACCACACATTATAATTCGCAAGAAATATGCCATTTTATTGAAATACGTATATTTTCGATTTTGTAATTGAATTTTGATTTTAAAAAGACTCAAACAGACCTTATAGCAGCACTTTCAGCAGTTGATTAAGAATGAAGTGGCTTTCAATAGGATGCTTTATTTCGGATACAACGGCACGCTGCATGTGTACGATTTCCCATACAACTGTATGGTTCTCCTGCAAGGCATCAGAGTAATGGAAAACCCTACCGACTCGCTTTGCGAGCCAGTAGGGTTGAGTCCTTTGAGTATCCTTACAACAAAGGTATGCTGCATAAGCTTCCATTTCGTTTAACTTTTATGCTGCCTTTTACTCACCCCATACTTCTTCCGGTGTTGGAACGTGAGCATCAGGATTTGTGTAAGCAATTCTGACTATATTGATAAGATGCTCGTAGCTGAGGTTTTCACTGAGGCTGTTGTTGCCCCATGATCCGCATCCTAATGTCCCTGTAGGAGCCAGTCCGTTTGTGTATGCACCGCCAAGTCCGCTGGATCCGATGCCATTAACGAGAAAACGTGATACAGGAATGTTTTCTGCTGCATATTCAATATTCTCTTTGTTAAAGGAATGTATGACCATGCTGTGTCCTTTTCCTTCATAATCAAGGTTAGCATTAACTATTTCCACGCCTTCTTTCCATGTTTTATACGAATAAGCCGCTAAAATAGGGAACAGTTTTTCTTTAGAAAATGCATCCGCTTTGCCTGGACCGTCAGCCTTTGCAATCAACATCTTGGTGCTTGGAGCAACTTTAAATCCCGACATATCGGCAAGCACGGAAGCTTTGAGTCCAACACAGCTTTTGTTGAGCTGTCCTTCCGGGAATACTTTGTTTCGAAGAGCTTCAACTTCCGCAGGATCACATACATAATAAGAGCCCTGTTTTTCAAATTCAGCTATGATTTCATCATATTTGCTTTCCGGGCAAACAATGCTCTGCTCACATGTACACAGAACACCGTTGTCATATGTTCTGCCTCTTATGACTTTTGGCACTAAATCAACTATATCGGCATCCTCATCGATAAGGCACTGGTTGTTTCCGGCTCCAACTCCAAAAGCAGGTTTACCGCTACTGTAAGCTACCTTGACCATGCCTGGGCCTCCGGTTGAAATACATACATCGGCCATTCTCATAACCGCACCGGAAATATCAATTGTAGGCTCGGGAATTACCTGAATCAGATCCTCAGGATATCCAGCGTCCTTCAGATATTTTCTCATATATTCTACAGTTTTTACACCGCAAACTTTTGCACTTGGATGTGGGCTTACTATAAGCGCATTTCTTCCCTTCAGCGCAATCATAGAATTGTGGTTCGGTGTCATAACAGGATTTGTGACTGGCGTAATAGCTCCGATGACTCCTATTGGCTTTCCTACTTCAACGATTCCGTTGTCAAGATATCGAAGAACACCAACGCTTTTTTTACCTTTTAAGTAAGTCCAAACAGCCATGGCCTTTCCTTTATTCTTCATTACCTTGTCGTCGTAGTCGCCCATTCCGGTTTCATCGACTGCCATACGGGCAAGCTCTTCTCCATGATCATAAACAGCCTTACCAACAACGCGTACTGCTTCATCAACCTGCTCCTGTGTGGAATCCTCAAAAATCTGCTGAGCCTTCCTTGCCCTGTCAATAAATTCCGCTACATATTTTTCTGCATCCATCATTCTTTTCTCCTTTTTGATTTTTCTCTTAAAAATTTTCTGTTAAGTTATATTGATTTTAAGATACTATTATTGTACTTGTTTTGGTCAAATTGTTCAAGGGTTCTTATTTTTTATGCTTGCGAGCATAACCTTGACTCTTTCTTCTTCAGATATAACTTTTCGTACTTAAACTCGCCACCAATTGATTTAACGAATTGATGGCGAGCTACAGTCAGTTTAGAATTATAGTTTTGCTGCGGCTTCAACAGCTTCTTTCAAGATATCAAATGCTTTGTCACAGTCTTCTTTAGTTGCTATCAGCGGTGGTACCATCCTTATAGTGTTTGCGCCGATGGATGTTACCAAAAGTTTTCTTTCAACACATGCGCGCTTGATATTTAATGCTCCTCCAAAATCAAATTCAACACCAACGAGCAGGCCCATTCCTCTAACTTCTTTTGCATGAGGCAGGTCCTTAAGCTTATTCATGAAGTAGTCTCCGACTTCCTTAGCATTGTCAGCCAGATTTCTATCCAGCAATTCGTTTATCTGAGCATAAGCTGCTGCGGTACACAATGGGCTTCCGCCATATGTGGTTCCGTGAGCTCCGGGATTGAATGTTTTTGCAACTTCATTTCTTGCGCAGATGGCTCCGATCGGTACTCCGCCGCCCATAGCCTTAGCCATTGATATGATATCAGGCTTAATGTCAAAGTTCATGAATCCCATGACCTTACCGGTTCTGCACCATCCGGTCTGGATTTCGTCAATCAACAGCAGCATTCCTTTTTCTCTGCAAAGAGCTTCTATTCCTTTTATGAATTCCTTTGTGACCGGTCTTACGCCGCCTTCTCCCTGTACGACTTCCAGCATTATAGCTATAGTATTATCTGTAACTGCTGCTTTAAAGGAATCAAGATCATTTAAATCAGCATAAGTGAAGCCTGGAAGCAGTGGCTCGTAACCCTTATGGTTGGCACTGTCAGGCTGGCCTGTTGCTGACATAGCACCAAATGTTCTTCCGTGGAAGCTCTTTTTAGCTGTTACGATATGGTACCTTTCAGGTCCAAAATTATCAGTACCATATTTTCTTGCCATTTTGATCATAGCTTCATTGGCTTCAGTACCGGAGTTCTGATAGAATATTTTATCCATTCCTACGGCTTCACAAATGAGTTTTGCCAATATTGCCTGTGGAATGCTATAAGGATAATTGAATGTATGCATGAGATCACCTACTTGATCTCTAACCGCAGCTACTACTTTATCGTTACAGCTTCCTGCGTTGTTTACTGCGATCCCGCCATAGAAATCAAGATATGCATTATCGTTTTCATCATATAAGTACATATCCTTTGCCCTGATCGCAATAAATGGGAATCTTTCATAGGTTTCGATCATGTACTTTGTTGCCATGTCCTTTACTTGCTGGGCTGTTAAATTTACGTCTGATAGTTTCATTTTTATCCTCCTTAATACCATAAAATAATATACACGGCTCGGGCTCTATATTATGACCCTCAAAATTATGCCGCCGTTTGCCGCCAGCTATAGATAATTCTGTTATTTATTTGCCAATCATTATGATCTCCTAACAAGCCTTAAAATGCTGTTAAATAGCCATTTATTTTCAAAAGTGTCCATCATCAAGAAAAATAAATGACTATTATTTGTAAGGTCTTATTTGTCCCTTATTCCATATAAAATCTCCATGCACAAAACCACTCTTCAGGGTGTTTGTCGGGAGGGCAACCAATACACTCAGTTTTTATTCTTGAATCAATAGCTTCTGCAAAACTTGAGTACTCAACCATTCCTGCTGACTTACAGGGGTAATCGTCCATCCCTTTTCTTTTACGGGCAGATTGTACACGGCAATCATTCATTTGAAAAATAATACTCTTCGGACTTTCATCAATACAAGACTGTATGTTAATTTTGGCATACAAGCGCAGTTCGAGAGCCTTTTTCAGACCCTCTATTCCCGGTTGCTCCGGCAAAGCCAGAAGACGCTTGATCGACCATGCTTCAAATGGTGAAAACCATGCCCAACAGGAATCATTGCAGCGTTTTGCATCCAGCATGCCATATTTAGACTCTACCGACTGAAACCATACTCCGTCCCCGGCCAGCCAATTCAGCGCTAAACCGTGTATCAGTTCATTAAGATTTTCCTCGGACATATTCAGCATCGGTTCGGGAATGCCATCCTCAACCCCGAACCCAAGCAATTTACCTAAACGATTTAATTGAATTGCTTTGCTCTTTTCATAAGCCGTTTCCATTATATCGAGAGCCTTTTCAAAACCCATCTGGTGCTCTACTTCTTTGAACCAGAAAATGTGATGCACCATCGTTCTATGCATCATATCAACAGCCAACTCGGCCAGTTCCTTCCGACGTAATATCTCATCCTGTTTTTCTTGTCCCATCGTTAAAACGGCCTCCATTCTCAATCTCTAACGCGGAGCATATCCGCTCCGCGTTTAACAGATATATTTAAAAGTCAAATATTTAAAGTCCTATAAACTTATTTTAGTTTCTTAAACTCCTCGGCCAACAACGGTACTACTTCGAAAAGATCTCCGACTATACCATAATCAGCAAGTGTAAAGATGTTAGCTTCCGGATCTTTATTTATCGCAACGATTACCTTTGATGAGCCCATTCCTGCAAGATGCTGGATAGCTCCGGATATACCGCATGCAATGTACAGAGTTGGAGAAACCGTCTTACCTGTTTGACCTACCTGGAACTTTTCTTCGATCCATCCAGCATCTACGGCAGCACGGGAAGCTCCCACTGCGGCGCCGATAACATCAGCACAATCTTCCAAAATCTTATAGTTTTCCGGTCCCTTCATTCCGCGTCCGCCTGAAATAATAATTTCAGCTTCTATGAGTTCTGGACGCGCAGAAGTTGCTATAACGATATCCTTAACAATTGCTCTGAGATCTGCAGGATCAATTGCTGCGGTTTCATTTACTATTTCTGCCTTGTGTGATTCATCAGGCGCTGCCACAGGGAAAGTGTTCGGACGAATTGTTGCTAATATAGGTCTGACATTTGCTGTAACATCTGCAAATGCTTTTCCGCCGTATATAGGACGTTTGAAAGTCAAGAAGTTTTCCTTATCAACTTCCACTCCCGTACAGTCTGATGCCAAGCCTACGCCAAGACGTTGTGCCAGTCTGGGAGCGAGATCCTTACCAACAGCCGTATTACCCATAAATACAGCCTGAGGCTCCTCCTGACGAATTAGCTTATTTAACACAGATGTATAAGCGCCAGTCGTATAATTTTCCAGTTTGTCATCATCAACTAAATAAACCTTGTCCGCGCCATAAGCTGCAACTTTATCAGCCAACTCTGCAATACCCTTTCCGAGTATCACTGCCGCCAATGGTTCTCCGGTTTCATTTGCTATGATCCTTGCCTGGCTCATAATTTCTAATGAGACTTTTCTTATTTCTAATTTGCTTTGTTCAATTATAACCCAAATTCCTTTAGCCATGTCTATTCCTCCTCTCTATATTACCTTCGCTTCTTCACGCAACAGCTTAGCTAATTCAGCAGCTGTTTCTGCCGGTTCGCCGGTGATCTTTTTGCCTGCAGTGCGAGGAGTCGGTAAACTAAACTTCTGAACTGTCATTTTCGGCTGCAAATCGGAAGCATTGAGTCCTAAGTCTGCTACACTTAATACCTTGACTTCTTTTTTCTTGGCTTTCATGATTCCCATCATGCTGGGATAGCGATGAGTT
>JAQWBM010000077.1 GCA_028706405.1 Eubacteriales bacterium | reverse complement strand
AGATACTGGGCATTCGCAGAAGAACTGCCCTCGGTCCCTACAAGCAGCGCCTCGATAGGGATGCCCGGCATCTCATAAATATTTGAGACAATGTACCTGGGTTCGGATATTTCCAGGGAATCAAATATACGGCGGTTTGCTTTCAGCCATATGGAATCTTTTCGCTCCGGGGACAAAGCAATGAAAGTCATCTGCCCTATCAGCAGGGCAACCCCGGAAAGAGCTTCATAAATGCAGTTGCCACAGTCAACAAGAGTATAATCAAACTCATCGCGTACCCGCCGATAGAGCTCCTCTGCCTGTAACTGGGTAAGGGAAATAAGGTCATTGCATTTGGCGTCGGCCGGCAGTGTCAGATAGGTGATCCCTGTTTTTTTTTCCTTGATGAAACAGCGATGTAAAATTGCTTCATCAAGACTCGTAGCTGCTTCTGCCAAGCCTACATCCTTTTTCTCAATGCCTATATGGGCAGCAAGGTTTCCTTTAGTCTGATCAGCGTCAACTACCAGGGTCTTATATCCTTCCTTTGCTAACAGATAGGCTGAATTCAGTGCAACCGTTGTTCGTCCGGAATGCCCCGGACCTGTATATGTTATAATTTTTCCCATTATAAAAACCTCTCTGCAATCAATATCAGTATCCCGAATATGCCAATGGAAGTGCCCATCGGCAAAGCTTCGCTTCTTCGCTCTGGGTAAATAACGTATCTATAAACTGTTTCAAAAGCCAACTCCATAAGCAAGCATAGGAGCAGCCCTTTTAATCCAAACAATAAGGCAAATGAAGCAATGAGCTTGAAATCACCGCCGCCTGCCGCATCGATATTTTTTTTTGCCTTATAATAATAGCCGATCATAACACACAGCAAAAAAACAGCACCAAGGAGCAGTATTCTGATTATAACCCCCTGTGCGCCACCCTGAAGGAAAGCCCTTGCCGAGCCCAGAATGATCAATGCAGCAATGCATGAATTACAGATCATATGACTCCGATAATCTGTAATGATCACCGCCACCAAGACCAGAGCAATCCCAATGCTTATGAAAACCATAACCTGCCCCTTATCTTTCGCGGAGTATGAATATTACATAGATGTTTTTTGCCATCTCCGCTTTATAAAGGGCATCGGCCTGCTCGTCATCAACTTCTACGGTAACAACAGCCGGGATAAAGGAAGAAGCCGAATAGATGCCTGAAGAGTTCACTTTCTCAGCATTCTGTTCATATCCCCCCACATCCTTTATATCTATCACCGTAAGATTTTTCAGGCAATCAGGAGCAACCGTAATGATGGTTTCATTTCCCGATGGATCCGTTGCCGTTTCACCGTATATCACCTGAATTGTATCCCCTACCTTTATGTTGTTTGCAACAGATGCGGCGAGATTAGATACCGAGAATGACATGATTTTTCTATTGCCTGAAATCCCCGAAAAAGGATCTTCCTGCTTTTCTGAAATCTTGTCTGGTGTAATGAAGTCGGAAGTATATATGTCTGACCTTGCATATTTCCCTGCTACAAATTTCGCTTCTTTGGCGGCATCCTCCGGCAACCCGTAGGATCCGACTTCGACCACTTTAATGTCCGAGGCCTTTATTTGTGTGCCAGCAGGAATCGTTTTCCCTGCTTTCA
This sequence comes from Eubacteriales bacterium, assembly GCA_028706405.1. Taxonomy (GTDB): domain Bacteria; phylum Bacillota; class Clostridia; order Peptostreptococcales; family Anaerovoracaceae; genus Anoxybacterium. Next base: position 4,142 of record JAQWBM010000077.1, on the reverse strand, counting down.
CAACAGAAACCAGGGAAGTCTGCTCCTGCTGCGCCGCATAAACGGACATTGTACATAATATTGCTATGGCAAAGCAGATGGCTGCCTTCATCAAGCGGCTGTTTTTCTCGCTTTTAGGTAAGCGCTCCCTCATTGTCAATTTAAGTTTGCCAAACATGGTGCTCTTTCCTCCTGTTCTTTATGTATTCGTAAAGATCCGCATAAGGGTCCGTTGATTCATAGGATACGAAAAATGATCTCCTCTCTTCATAGGACTTTCTTAATTCTTCAAATACCTTGTTCTGTTCTCCGTTTATATAGAAGACCCAATTCCCGGTCATATTCTCAAATACGGGATGGGTGAAATACTGTGTCAGCTCAGGAAGCTTCCATGGAAGGCTGGAACCTACAAGGATCATTTCTTGGCAGAACTGCCTTTCAAGCCTCTTTTCATTTTTCATGTCTTCCTTCAGCATTACTTTCCCATCAGCCCCAATGTCTACCAGCCTGCCAAAATCAATGATAATAAAGTCGTATTCTGCTATGTTTACTGCACTCAGAGGGCGGTCCAAGATATCCTGCCCCTTGATCTTTATGCCGGAAAGGTTTTTATTGTCAGTCCGATCAAGCAAGAGGACACTGCCCTGGCTGCAAAGATGAGAGGTAAGGCCAACGCATAGGCTAGTTGCTCCAGCACCGGGAAAAGCGCTTATTATCCCAATAATCCTGCTTCCCGACATGGTGGCAGTCACTGTTTTGATCTTCGTGCCTGAGCCTTTGCCAAAGAGCTTGCCCTGAATCCCCGCTGTTCTGCCTCTTGAATCTGAGCTTCGGTTCTCAAATTTCGTAAAATCAAATTCCTCCGGGTAGTTCCTTATTATGCCTGGAATCTTTTTAATTTCATCAAACCGAACAAAAGCCCTTACCCCGAAGCCGACAAGCGCAGCTACAAATTCCTTGTTCTTATGGCTGCCGATGATGGCGATGACCTTGGCCGATTTCTCTTTTGCCTTCTTTGCAAGATCAAGACTCTTTTCTTCAGACAGGACGGTGTTGACAATAACAAAATCTGCCGTTTCATAATTCAGGATATCGGTGATGATGCCGACATCCTGATCACTGTCGATTATTTCAGCTTCTTTAATCGTCCGAATTTCCGCCTCCATCGCATCATCACCGATTGCCAGCAGTAGGCGCTTAGTTTTCTCCATGGTGTTTTTATCCTTTCTGAATGGTGATAATTTATTTTATGGTTTGCTTAAGTAACAGGGATTCCATGCCATGCAAGACATCGACTATGCTTAAAAAAATCGCTGGAAACTGATTTTAGAGCTTCGTTTTAATCCGCTTAATCCGAGTTTTCGGTGATAAGCGGTAAAGGATCCACATATACACCATTCATTGTTATTCCGATATGCAAATGCGGTCCTGTGCTTCTTCCAGTGTTCCCGGATGCCGCGATTACTGTTCCGCGCTCCACACGATCCCCCACTGATATTTGGATCTGTGAAAGATGAAAATATTTTGACTCCCAAACATAACCATCCTTTTCATGCTGGATCCGAACGTTGACTCCAGCAGTTCCTCCGTAGTGGCTTGCACCTGTAATAATGCCTTCTTCAATCGCTACCACAGGAGTTCCTTCCGGAGCTCCTATATCGACGCCATAGTGGTAACTTTTTTTACCTGTCACCGGATGAATCCTTGGACCATATGTATCAGTAATCCTGAATATGCCCGGCACGGGCCATCCAAAATATCCATTCCCCGCTATTATGAAGTCAGGCAACTCGTATAGATCTCCATACATCTCGTTTAAGAGCTCTTCTGTCAGAAGCGCTCCGACCCACTCAACCTGGTCTTGGTCAAAGTCGTGAGCTACAATGACGTCCTCGATGTCCTTGGTGTGAATGGATATAACATACTGCGGCGATGCGTAGCCTGACAAGGTTGTCGTAATCTCTGCCACACCAGCGTCCTGGGACAATTTAAAAAAGTCCCTAATCATGTTTGGCGTAGAAAGCCAACCACTCTTATCAAGCACCCATCTCGTTTTTGTTACACCATTTTTCGTTATTGTTTCCTCCCTGTAAAGCTCGTAATAGATGGTTAAGAAATCAAGGGCAGACTGATTGGGGTCTGCAGACTCAAAATCGTTTTCGTAGCGTACCGTATCGAAGGCAATCAGTTCCTGCCAGCTGCATCCGGCAGCCTCCGCTGCCGTTTTATAATCAGCAACAACGGATTCTTCCGCCGCCGGAACTATCTCGGCAACCAATAACAGTATAAAAAGTATGGGAGAAAAAAAAATCATAATTGATGTTATACCCAATACTATTTTTCGTTTTAGTCTCCTGGTGACAATGTTATTTTTCTTCTTCTCCACGATCCTCAGTACCTCTCATTTTTATCGCTGGCCGACTTTTATTATCCTGTTTTATATTATTTATACCTGTTGTCGCTTTGTTCTGCTTTTCTTCCCTTTCCCGATCCTTAAGCTGCCTTTGTACCTGGGCATCGGTTAATCTGTCAGGGCTTCCGAAGCTGTTCCCGGTTGCAGCATCATACTTTTGGGACATGGATGAATAGAATTCTTCGCCCTTTTCCTCTCCGAAGGTTTCTTTGAAATAATCAATGCCATGCTTTATGCCCTTCTGATTTGATGCCGGTCCGGAAGTGTCCCCTAGTGTTCTTTTCTCGCTGTTAGTACTCTTGTCAAACAAATTTGCCGGTCGCCTGACTTCTTCGCTCAAATCCGCTTCGCTTCCGACTACAACCTGATCTATATCGCCACCGCTTTTCTCGACCCTTTGTAGGATTCGGGCTACAGAAGAAATATCCCTCTGTTCAAAAGGACCGGCGCCAAGCGATCTTACTGCATTGGTCCTGCGGACAAACTCTCCGTATTCTGGTTCGGAGCCCTTCCTTTCTGCCGTTTCTTCCGATTCTGCCTTTGATTTCTCATATTGCTTTTGCAGAAGTTCCTCCGCCTTTCGCAAGTATCGACTCATATCCTGTGTGGACTTTGTAATGGCTCCTGCGACCTCTTTCATTTTGGCTTCCGACTCGAAAGATGCTTCTTTGGAACGCTTTTCTGAAGATGCGCTACTTGTCATATTACGCTGGGATGAACCCGCCTTTGCTGTCGGCGTCTCTTGAGTGCTATGCTCAGTCTTTCGCATATTACCAAATGAGGTCAGATTGTCGACCATGTTCAGATCACGATCCATCGCATGATTCATGGACTGATAAGCGCCTGCCACTGACATATTGCCTGCCCTGAAATCTGTAAACAGGCTCAGGATATCTTTTCTCTTAATGTAGATCATAGCGATTATAACGATAATCATAAACATGGTGAAAAGCAGCCCCTTTGTATCAGTAAACTTGTACATGGCATCCATAAACACTAGGAGGAGGCTTAAAAAGAAGGCCAGAAGGATTTTTGTCGCACATACTGATAGAATTCTATATCCCCATCGCTTTACCAACTCAATGCTGAAATATGGGATCAAGGCAAGCAGGAAAACAAATATCCCAAGCAGCATATACAACAAGATCAGAAACTGGTAGCCAACAATCAAAACGCAGAAGGCCGTAAGGAAAAGAAATATGATCAGATTCAGGAATCCGACAACAATAAGGACCATTATCCTTTCAAGCTGGAATGCCCCCGATTTTGAAAATAGCCCTTGTTCTTCCGCTAGTTTTTCAACAAGCTCCTTTCTTTGCTCTGATTCAGGTTCATATTTAAGAATATCTGTCTCGTAAGTCTTTGATTTTGCTACACTCCCGAATTCCGCTATCTGCCACGGTTTATGTACCATTAGGTTCCAGACAAGCGCCGATACCTTGCCCTCCATGCTCGTTTCGGATGCTTCTCCTCCGTTCACCGCGTTATATGGTCCCTGCAAAACTTCACCGGAAATTTCCTGCGTTAAAGTGTCGGCTCCCCTCATCATTTCGACTGGATGATTATAGAATATAAAGGCCAATGTCACCACGATCAGAATTTGGGCTAGTCCAGATATAGCCTGGACCTGTCTGTTAATTGCAAGGTTAATCAGAAGAAGCAGAGTGCAAATGCTGATGAGAAACAAAGAAAAGCCTTCAAAAATGTAGGTTCTCATGCTGTCTATGAACGGCGAGATAAACTCTTCAAG
>JAQWBM010000037.1 GCA_028706405.1 Eubacteriales bacterium | reverse complement strand
GGTCATACGTTCATCTATGGCCTCCAGCAGCAATGCTTTGCATACTACCGACTCTAATAGATCTGTACCCAATACCTCATGCTCTGTATTCTGTTTTATCGCCTTTGCGATAGAGCCTCCAATCAAGCCCAGTCCAACGATTCCAATTTTCATGATACCCTCCAAATTTTCTTCCTTATTACCCTTCCCTTTAACTTAAAATAGACAGCGCTCTTCACATTGCCGTCCGAAATACTACCGATTGCTCCTATAAGCGTAAGGGCGGATATGCTTTACACTGTCCGCCAGATCAGCAAATTCTTCCGGAGTCAGAGACTGCTGTCCGTCACAAAGAGCATTTGCAGGATCATTATGTACTTCGATCAGAAGTCCATCGGCACCGGCGGCTACTGCGGCCATAGCCATCGGTTTTACCAGCCGTGAAAGCCCCGTCGCATGACTGGGGTCTGCGATAACCGGTAAATGTGTCATACTTTTTAACAGCGGGATCGCAGACAGATCCAGCGTATTTCTCGTGATAGTTTCAAATGTACGGATTCCTCTTTCGCAAAGGATAACCTGCTCATTTCCGCCTGCCATAATATATTCCGCGCTCATAAGAAGCTCCTGCAGTGTGCTGGAAAGCCCCCTCTTCAGTAATATCGGCTTATTGGTCTTTCCTAATTCCTTTAGAAGTTCAAAATTCTGCATATTTCGAGCACCTATCTGAATCAAATCCACGTCTCCAAAAAGTGAGATCTGTGAAAAGTCCATTATCTCTGAGACAATCGGCAGTCCTGTGACCTTCTTCGCCTCCAAAAGGAGTTCTATACCCTTGTCACGCATACCTTGAAATGCATAAGGAGAAGTTCTGGGCTTAAAAGCACCTCCTCGCAGCATACCGGCGCCTGACCCTTTTACGCTTTCCGCGATGGAGCATACCTGTTCCATCGATTCTACAGAGCAAGGTCCTGCAATGAGCTGAAAATTTCCTCCGCCTATTTTTACTCCGTTTATATCCAAGACAGTATCATCCGGATGGAATTTGCGGTTAGCATTTTTATAAGGCTCCGTTATCCGCTTCACCGCCTCGACGATATCCAATGCTGAAATCAAGTCGATGTCCACAACCGAGGTATCTCCGATCAGTCCCAGAATAGTGGTATCCCTGCCCTCAGATATGTTAATGTCAATGTTTAAGCTCTCCAACCATTGAATCAGATTATCGAGTTGCTTCTGATCCGGATTATCCTTTAATACAACTATCATGTTTCCCCTCCAAATATGTTATTCCGCCATATCGCCGCTTTCAGGCGATATTTCCCGCATAAAAAAAGCTCCGCCGTGAATATCACCGCGGAGCCGATTGATAAATCGGATTGCTTTTCCAAAGATTTTTTAACTTAGGAACAGCCATTACACCTTTTTGCAGTGAAATTCAAATAAACTCTACCTCCGTAATAATAGTAGGAAGTAAAGCTGGCATAAGTGTATTCTACTGCAAATAATGGCTTATTAGGCATGTTCTTCTCCAATCTGTCAGTCATACCAACTTGTAAGCAAATTGATATCAGCTGAGAATTGATTTGGTTATGTTATCTTAGCACAGGAAAAACAAGATGTAAATACTTTAATAGTTAAATCAATTAAAGTTTATATCTTTAAGGTTTTCTTTGGCTTATAATGTATTGATAAATACCTTCACCCAAATATTTACTTGCCTCCTCTGCTCTTGCCAACAGCGACGAAAAAATATCCGTTTGCAATGTATAATTCCCTTCCAAAAGTGCGGTTGACATGTTGATTAAATTTTGTACTATGTCATACAATATGACATCCCATATGGATTCTTCCCACGCAGGATTCAGAGAAGCAAGGAATTGCGCATGTGCGTGTGCTTCTTGATACAATAGCCTGGTGCTTTCATTCACCTTCTCAATATCACCCTCCATTTGTGCATCAAGAAACTGATCCATCAGGTCTATGAATAAATTGATATGAAGTTCCGAAGCATTGCCTGCTTCTTCGCCGAAAATCAATCGAACCGCATCGCTAGATGCATCGGCAGCCAGTTTTAAGCGCATATGAATTTCCTCTTCATTGCCGACGTTCTCGACAATGCTGAGCATATGAGACCTGGTCCATGTAATGATATCAAACCACAGCATTTTGATAAAATATATCGCATTCATCTGCTCGAATGTCAAACATTCTTCAGTCTCCACATCTTTAACGTACTCACCGCCGGATGTAATATAATCATACAGCCCTTCTGCAAATACATAACCTATTCTGTCACTAAGCGCTATAAGCTGATCATAGGTTGCAATATCTCTTTCATAGTTATGAGACGCAAATGCATTGGCTTCTTCTATAGTAAGGCGCAGATATTCTGCAAACATACTTTGCAGCTGACTTTCGTTAAAGTAGGGATTTATCGACGCTAAAAATGCTGCCCTCTCTTCCGTATTCCTATATAATCTGTCAACTGCCCGCTGCACGGCTTCAGTGTCTCTGCGAAGTTGTGCTGTGATCATTTCCTCTATTCCTATCGAAAACTCATTGAGAAGATTTGCATATGTGTTTGCGTTGGCACGGCCAAAAAAAATTTGCAGCTGCTCTCCAAAATCTGAGGTTTCAAAATAAAATAGACTAAAAGCCTCTTCTGCGGTTCCTATCCCTTCATATCGGCTAGTAAGATAACTCCTTGTCCAAACCGTCTGGTATCGCCGGAATAATCTCGAATTAAATATCATGTTTATTTGGCTGAATGTGATGCAATTTAGGTCGAAAGCTTGTTTCATATTCCTTTCACTCCTTTACTAGTTCGCCATCAATTTTTAATACAAATTGATGGCGATCGGATGCGTTATAACGAGATAAAATTGTCCCCGGCCTCTCCAAATGTCGGGTACAACTTGATTTCTAATACTCATTATATTAACAACGGAGTGCGGTTGATACCCCATAACCGGGAATACCGTCAAAACCTAATCTAAAGGATTGCGATCTTTATTATCTTATCTTTTTTTACCCAGAAATTCATTTGCCTTATTTCCAATTCTATCTTTCAAATCGTCTGCATTATCTTCCAGGTTGTCTTTCATCTCTTCCGCCTTATTCTTCAAAGCATCTACCTTGACTTCGGCTTTTTCCTTTATATTTTCCATTTTAGACTCAGCTTTGGTTTTCATGCCTTCAAACTTATCTTCCGCCCTATCCTTCAATCCTTCCAACTTGTCCTCGGCTCTGTCCTTAAGCCCTTCCAGTCTATCCTCAGCTCTGTCCTTCAATATATCCGCTCGATGCTTCGCCTCTTCGGCAGCGTCTTTTGCGGTTCCCATAACATTCTTTATAACATCCATGCGCTTTTCCTCCTATTCGATTTAATTATCTATTGTTTACCCGATTTTTACACTTTAATACCTATAATATTTTTGTTTTGTTTAACTTCTTTCAAATTCTATAAGTCTTTTTCGCAGCTTTGCCATGCCGCGGAAATGCATGGAACGTACAGTGTTATAATTTAAATCCAGGATCGATGCTATCTCTTTCAATGTAAGACCATAATAGTAATATAGGACACAAAGCTGCTTCTCTGCTCCCTTAAGGCATTCAATCAAGACTTGTATATATTCCTTATCTTCAATGGATTCTGTGAAATCAAACAAATACGAATAGCACTCCAATTCTGTCTCTACAAACAGGAAGTGCTCATAAGTGTTTTTATTTTGCTTTTCAGCATAATACCTTTTTGATTCAGCCTTTGCGATTGCAAAGAGCCAGGCTTTCATCTTATCGTTGTCGCGAAGATAATAAAGGTCTTCCAATGCGCCAACCATGGCATTTTGGAATATTTCTTCTGAAGCTAAAGGATCATTTCTGGTCAAAGCATAAATGAATCTTTTGATGTCCTCGCCATACACAGAGCACATTTTCTCAAAAAGCTGCATTTTCTTATACTCATTTCCTATATTATCCATAACTTCACCAATCGTTCGATATATCCATCTGTTTTTCATACGGATAGTCGGATATAAATATATCTTCATATTTGAAGTGTGCTGTATTTTGGTGAAATATAATCGATATTATGATGAAATTAAGTTTTCTTTTTATCCTTTTGAGACTGTGCTGCTTCTTTGAAAATCTGGGCCATAATGTTTTTATCGTTCACAGTTTTATATTCGGAATCCATCTCCACGATACCATATTCAAATCCTGTTTCATCCATGATCCGAAGAAACGGAATTGGGTTAAAATATTCAGGTGAAAATACGCCTACATCATTCCATATCCCCTTGGCGATCAGCTCAATAGCTACCGCCGCACCGAAGCCAGTCTGTGCCACAACAACCTGCATCTCCCAATTTTTCATTGCGATCTCATTGTCGAAGGGCTGATACATGAAGACCTCCCTCGTCTTTCCGTACTTGAGACCTTTGCAGTGGATTCCTACACACATTTTCCCGATCATTTCGTCACCCAGGTCCTCCGGCTGCGGGGCACAAGCGGCGACCACATCTCTCGGAATCACTGTAACACCATCGACTTCCAGAGGCTGAAGGCTTCTTAAACCGAGCGCGCTGATTACTTTCAGCGCTTTCACCAGGTTGTCATCCAAAGCGATTTTGAAGGTACATCTTTTTAATCCGTATTTTTGCAGATACCTCGGAATCGTCACCGTCTCCTCATGCTCAATTTTAACAAGGGTGTTAGACCCGACTCCGGCAGGCATCTGAAAAGTTTCCTCTCCCGCAAACGGCCGGTCAACTATAAATCCGTAATCTTTATTCCACTCAACATTGGGATTCATACATTCATCAAGCACTGTCCAAACATTGAAGCCGAAGGCGATATCATCCTCCCCTGCACTTGGAATCGTCAAATTTCCTCCATCCTTGACATGAACTTCATGAAGCTCATCAAACAGATATTCCGCAGCAAATTTTGCAAATACATTGACCACTCCCGGATCAATGCCAAGGCAGATCACCGCCATATTTTTCTTTTGAGCCCATGCCTCGTGTCTGTCAAAATTATATTTTGTCATCGGCTCTTTATAACAGTTTTCTAATCCGATACCATACTGGGGCGGGTCAAAGGGAACAGACCAAGTCCCCATATTTGCGTATTTCGTTCCTGCTTCAAATGCCGCATCAAATATAGTATTTGTAACAAAAGGAGAAGCTGCGTCCATTACAAAATCGCAGTTATGCTTTTTAATAAGCTCGATGATATCCTCTGCATGATGTGCATCCAAAAACTCCGGCGTATACCTGCTGTTGCTGTCCAGATTCCAGCATATCGATCTTGCGCGTTCAATGCTTATGTCCGCTATCACAACATGTTCCAGCCAGCTTCGATGCGGGTCCCTGGTTTCCAGGATCCGCAGTATCGATTCGCCAACCGCACCTGCTCCAATCAATAGCATTCTCATATTTTTCCTCCAACGCTTACGAAATTAGCTGACGGATTCGGGGAAAAAGGTCCCCTGCACACGATTGTGATTCACCCCAAAATCGGTTCTTCCCTTCCATGACTGGATCAAGCGGATTATCGCCCCGGTTTAAAGCCGGCTTTATCGTATGCTCTCCATCACATTGTAATAGAGTCCGGCATCGGAATGATCCGGAATGATGCCGAGCCTCCATATCGAGACTCCTTTGATGTCAAACAGTCTGGCAAGCTCTATCTTGTCTTTCACACTTCGTTCATCCTCATACCATAAAAAGATGCCCTTGCCTTCTTCCGTAGTATAAGTGATATAGGGATTGCGGTAAACATCGGAATATCCCATGACGGCTCCCCCCGCCAGGCGGGTGTAAATCGTTGCTGTGGCGGGACGGACAGATTCGGTGCTGATCAGCTTTCCGGCTTCCAACTCCCAGCCAACGCTTGAAAAACTGATGGCAAGAGCTATTTTCGAAGGATCTTGCACACCTGTGTTTTCATCTGTAATTGTCCTTAAAGCATAATATACGCTTGCAAAGGGCGTAACCGGTGTGTTTCTGTAGTATTCCGATCCCATAAGATGATCCGGCATCGCGGTCCCGTTGTAATCGTGGGCCATCAGAATCACTTTATCCGCAAGCTGTCCGATGGTACGGAAATCATAGGCGTCATAATAAGAACCATCGGAAGAAGGCGGCTGCACAGTCACATACAAGGTTTTGTCCAGCAGCTTCAAAGCAGCTGAAAGCTCTGTCAGGAAAGCGTTAAATCCCTCTTTCAGCGCGCTTCCCTTCATCCCCTCAAAGTCGATCGTTACTCCGCTGTATGGATTATACCCTATGGTATCGTATTTCACCGTCAGCTCGTTCACGATGGCGCCGACCGCTTTGGTTCTCTGGACTCCGTCAAGCAGGATGGCGGAACAGATGTCGATATTCCCGGCTGCCGTCTCTGCCTTGACTGATGTGTCCATATATACACTCAAATGAGTTTTTGTCCGGTTTTCCTTCCAATAGGATACGATATCCTCATATCCCGCCGGAATATTATATTCATTGCTATTCGCAGAGGTCGTGTTTAAATACGCCCCCCGGTCGGCGCTGAAGCTCATTCGGCTCCAGCCGGCGGATACCGCGTCCATATTTTCTGTGAGCTCCTTCTGAGAATAAGACGAGATCGCGTAAAACCCGTGCACCCAGTCTGTTTTGCTGATATATTTTTCATAGACGCGCACCAGCATGGCCGCGGCTTCTTCCCTCTTAGCTGTCAACGACGGCGAAAAAGTTGCCGGACCGGTACCCTTGGTCATTCCGATATCCCTTGCGATCGTGATATACCCTATATTATTTGTCACATCGGTAAAAGGACTTCCGAAGGAAGCGACTGACTGAGCCAGGGAATCATATCCCAGACCTTTCACAAGCATGACCGCCATTTCCTCCCGGGTAATCGGATCTTCAGGGTTGAATGTCTGCGCGCTGTCTATGACATTGTGCTTCAGAGCCGTTTCGACATACGGATAAAACCATTGGTCCTCCGTAACCGTGGAAAGTGTCGGGATTTCCGGGCTGACCAGTTCCCAGCCGAACATTCTGTCCAGCACCGCGATAAACTGCGCCTTTGTGATGACGCTTCCAAATCCGAAAACTCCGTCGTCTACACCCTCCATCAATCCGTAGTCTCTCGCCGCGCCGACGACGCCGACAGACCAGTTATCCGCCGGTATATCGGTATATTCGCCGGATTCAGCCATAGCCGTTACCGGTATAAAAGTGATGAGCATGCTTAGCGCTAATATGAAGCTGAGCTTTTTCTTTTTCATTGGTATCCCCCTTACTGATTCGATAGACCCGATTGATAAAGCGTAACGATGACCGATCATATGATTGAACTAAATTACACTAAAGATTATACCATAGAAAAAGGTTTCTTAAAAATACAAAATTCATCACAGAATAAGCAAAGAACGACTCTGTTTAAAAAATTTTATTTTCCGGTTGACAAGATATCAGAATTGTATTATTGTATTAATTGACTAATACAATAATACAGAAGGAGGTTTCTATATATTATGGCGAATCAGTTTCAGTCAAGCATGCCGATTTATTTACAATTGGTAGACAATTTCAAGCAAAGAATCGTCTCAGGGGAATTAAAAGCCGGTTCGAAGCTTGAATCGGTACGGGATCTTGCCATAAGCTTTGAAGTCAATCCCAATACCATGCAGCGTGCGCTTGCGGAATTGGAGAGGGACGGGCTTTTATACGCGGACCGTACGATAGGACGTTTTATCACAGATAATAAGGAGTTGATTATTCAAATGCGCGAAGCTGTGGCTCAGGAAATTATTGAAGAGTTTGTCCGGAAGATGAACAATCTTGGATTCACAAATCAGGAATCCATGGAGCTTATTCGGAAAAAAACAGAAGAGGGGTGTGAGAATGAACGCACAGAATAACAGCCAAGATATGAATATGTTAAAAAGCACGCAGGAAATCAAAATAAATAACGATTCAAACAACACTGCCGCATTGGTCAATATTTCCGCCCTGACTAAAAAATATGGCGGTAAGGCTGCTTTATCCAATGTCAGTCTGACTTTAAATCCAGGACATATCGTAGGTCTGTTGGGTCCAAACGGAAGCGGAAAAACGACTTTAATAAAAATTTTGACCGGAGTGATCCGGGATTACAGCGGTACTGTAAAAGTCGACGGAGACGATATCGGTCCTTCAACGAAGGCTCTTATATCTTATTTGCCGGATAACGCTTATTTCAGCTCCTGGATGCGCCCCCTTGACATGGTTGCGTTATTCAAGGACTTTTATTCCGACTTTGATGAGAATAAATGCCTGAAGATGCTGAAACGTCTGGGGCTCAATGAAAATCAAAAGATAAAATCCATGTCCAAGGGAACCATAGAAAAATTTCAGCTTTGTCTGGTCATGTCCAGAAATGCAAGGCTCTATGTGCTTGACGAACCCATCGGCGGTGTGGACCCCGCCGCAAGAGATTTTATTTTGGATACGATTCTGACGAACTACAGCGAGAACTCTACCATTTTTATGTCCACCCATCTGATCTCGGATGTGGAAAGAATCTTTGACAGCGTATTTTTCCTGAAAGAAGGGGAAATTGTCCTGGAGGGCAATATCGACAACATCCGAGCCAAAGAAGGAAAATCCATCGATGAATTGTTCAGGGAGGTATTCAAATGTTAGGTAAATTGATCAAATATGATATACGGTCCACCTGGAGGGATTTTGCCGCGGTCTATCTGTCCATACTGCTCGGCGTCATCGTCCTGCCGCTGATCTTCAGGAACGTTGAGAACCCCCTTATCGATGCCATTGCAGGGTTTGTCGCGGCGGCGATCGTTATCGCAACGATCGTTGTCATGATTGCCATGTTTTTTAAAATCTTCAATACCAGCGTGTTTTCAAAATCGGGTTATCTTACCATGACGCTTCCGGCGGCTTCATCGCAGATCGTCACCTCCAAGCTGCTGGTCAGCGCCATGTGGATCGTCCTTACCGGGATCGTTTCTTTCATCGGTGTCTGCCTCTTTGTCTGGAATTCAGCTCCGCTGACAGACACGGATATCACCTCACTGAAAAAAGTTCTGTCCCTGATCGGCACCCGGGAGATTTTGCTGATAACCCTTACCGCCGCAGTGATCGTGGTATCCACCGTGAAGGAGATCGCAAAGCTTTTTCTCGCCTGCTCCGTTGCGCATCTGAGGCAGCTGGGCCGTTTCAGGATTCCAATCGGAATATTGTCCTATTTCGTGTTTTCCTGGCTGGAGGTAATTGTTTTAAGGATCGCAGGTTTTGTCATAGCACTGTTCCCAAATACGGATGAATTTATCAGACAGATCGATTTCATCAGCGATACGGGAAATATCTACATGTATTTCGATATTTTCACCGGTGTTATGGTATCGGCCATATTCTATGCACTGATATTAATAACGGTCTATGGCGTGAGTATTGTCTGGATTTTAAACCATAAATTGGATTTGGATTAGGAGTACGAAAAAAGGAGCTGCGCGCCGGCGGTTTATTAGCCACTGGTGCGCAGTTCCTTTTTTAACTGGTCACACACACCGTATATATTTCTCAAATCTATGTATTAAAAAATTGTTTACAGTCACAAATGTTATGGTAAAATATCAGTTAGATTTGTTTGTTGCTTAATTTGTTGCTTAATATGGATGCTTTTGGGGTATATGCACTCTTAAGGTCGCAGACGTCTACAAATTGAGAGAGCCGGTAAATAGCTTACCAATTACTTTAGCAGCAGATAACAAGTAAGGGGATGATAATTTGCTTAAAATGAATAATGTCAATGTTACCTTAAATGGAAACAACGAAAAAATTGATATATTAAAAAACATAAATTTGGCTTTTGAAAATAATAAAATTTATGTAATCACAGGACCGAACGGCAGCGGTAAATCCACCATAGCAAAATCTATAATGGGAATAATGCCGGTCACAAGCGGACAGATAATTCTTGATGATGTCGATATTACCGGTAAAAGCATTACAGAGAGAGCTAAATTAGGCATCGGTTACGCGTTTCAAACACCCGCAAGGTTTAAAGGCTTAAAAGCTGCAGATATGTTAAATTTAGCAAAAGGTGAAAACGATACTGATATCTGCCAACTTTTCTATGATGTTGGTTTATGTGCGCAAGATTACCTTGAGCGAGAAATTGATACAACCTTTTCCGGCGGTGAATTAAAACGTATTGAAATCGCCAGCATTCTTGCAAGAAATCCAAAGATTGCTCTCTTTGATGAGCCGGAAGCAGGCATTGATTTATGGAGCTTTCAAAGGCTGACTGAGACATTTGAAAAAATGCATCAGAGATATGACACCACTATTATTATAATATCTCATCAAGAACGAATACTAAAATTAGCAGATGAAGTGATTTTAGTAAGTGACGGAACTATCAGCGAAATAACAAGCCGTGAAAAGTTTTTAGAAACAATTTCTCATATTGATTCTGATTGTGCTTGCAGAAATGATTGTATAAAAGGAGGTGCCATGAACGTTGAATGCAATTGATAAAATCCTTTTGGAAAAAATCGCGGATTTACACGAAGTACCTCATGGTGCATATAATATAAGAAAAAATGGTCAGGGAATCGGCCGTAATACCACGGCAAACATCGATATAATAACGAAGCAGGACAAGCCCGGCATTGATATTATAATCAAACCAGGTACAAAAAAAGAAAGTGTACACATTCCGGTAATTTTATCACAGGATGGATTAACTGATGTGGTTTACAATACATTTGAAATCGGAGAGGGTTCGGATGTGTTGATCGTTGCAGGCTGCGGAATACACAACGCAGGTAGCGATGACGCACAGCATGATGGAATTCATGAGTTTTTTGTGCGCAAGGGTGCTCGTATGAAATATGTGGAAAAGCATTATGGCGAAGGCGATGGTAAGGGCAGAAACATATTAAATCCTAAAACAATAATTGAAGTTGAAGAAGACGGCGTAGCAGAGCTTGAAATGATTCAAATTAAGGGCGTTGACAACACCGTGCGGGATACAGATGTAATACTTCATAAAAATGCCCGTTTGATTGTGTCTGAAAGGCTGCATACATATTTGATTCAAAATGCAGAATCAAATATTCATGTAAAATTAATGGGTGAGAATTCAAGTGCGCAAGTCATTTCCCGTTCTGTGGCACAAGATGACTCCAAACAAGTTTTCCATATGAATCTGTCAGGTTATAATAAATGCGCGGGTCATATACAATGCGATTCCATAATTATGGATAATGCAAAAGTATCGGCCATACCGCAAATTACAGCTTATAATTCTGATGCTCAGCTTGTTCACGAAGCAGCAATCGGTAAAATTGCATCAGATCAATTAATAAAATTGATGACTTTAGGTCTTACGGAAAAAGAATCTGAGGATATCATATTACAAGGTTTTTTGGGATGATCTAACAGCAGTTACTTATTGATACACATATTCTTCGCCGCGCGTATCTAAAACGACTAAAGAAGATAGGTTTAAACGCAGGTATTTATATCCATCCTCTTCAAATTCTTCCAACACGCCGATTACTTCCACCCAGTCGTTTTTATTTGGGTAATCACCGGACCAAACCACCTCAAAGCCTGCGTTGGCATCGAATCCGCAACAGCCGGGACCGTAACGAATGACGTAATAATACGTTGTATCGGTTACGTCATAATAGTATGAATCAAAAATGCCTTCGTATTTTAGGGTTTTTCCCAAGTAATCCTGGGGGTTAATATAAATATCATTGGTCTGAGCGATAAACAGTTTCTCCTTTATCTCAATCACATCCGAACTCGTGGAAACGGGCGGCAAAGTATTGTGTTTGGATGAATTGCTGTTCGTTCCGCTGATTGGCTCAGGCGTAGAATTCTCAGAGTCATTCGGAGTGTTGATATCCTGCGTCCCTCCATTATTATTTTTTGGAATATACTGCTGTTGCTCACTGCAACCGGCAAGCAATATAAGGCAAACAAATATCAAAATAAATGACTTTTTCATGCTTTAATTCCTCTTTTCCATATCAAAGTTTCTAACTCCGGAAAATCCCTTCAGCTTCATCTTAATAAAGCTCCATGCCCAAAAGAGTAAAAACGCTGCGATGTTGATCATCACCACGCTGGCTCCCGTAGGCGTAGCATATACATATGAACCTGTAACACCTATGAAAAAGCATACAACCGAAATGACGGACGAACAGATCGTCACTGTTTTAAACTTTTTGCAGACCCGCATAGATGTAAGAGAGGGGAATATGATAAGGCTGGAAATGAGCAGCGCACCCATCATTCTCATACCGAGCACAATCGTTATCGCCGTCAAAAAAGCGATCAGCATATTGTAGATACCGGTTTTTATGCCCGTCGCTTTGGCAAAATTCTCATCGAAAGTCACGGCGAAAACCTTGTTATAAAGCAGCGCAAACATAGTTAATACCACGATAGAAAGCGCCACACTCAGCTGAACGTCGGAATGGCGCATGCTTAAAATACTGCCAAACAAATAATTGCACACATCCGTATTCATACCGGTCGTCATCGAGATTACGACAACGCCGATGGCAAGCGAGCTTGTAGAAATCAGCGCAATGGCAGCATCTCCCCTTATCTTGCTGTTCTCGCTGATGCGCAACAGCAGGAAAGCGGCTGCTACGCATACTGGTATGGAAACGATCAGGGGCGCTACATTCATTGCCGTAGCTACGGCCAGCGTTCCAAAACCTACATGAGACAATCCATCGCCAATCATCGAATATCGTTTCAATACCAAGCTCACACCTAGTAACGCAGCACACAGGGAAACCAATAAACCCACAACGACCGCCCTTACGAGGAAGGCATACGAGAACATTTCCGTCAGAATATTAATCATGCCGTTCACCTCCCAAAAATCTGACTCCAATGCTGGATTTCATATAATCCGCAGTCGTTCCAAAAAACACTTGCTCATTTTTTAAATGCAGAATTTTACCGGCATATTTAACCGCGCCGTGTATATCATGAGAAACCATAACGATTGTAATCCCCGTCTCACGGTTTATTTTAGAAATCTGCCGATATAAATCCTGTGTTGCAACCGGGTCAAGACCGGCGACCGGTTCATCCAGAAGCAATATTTTTTGCGTTGCACAAAGTGCCCGTGCCAGCAGTACGCGCTGCTGCTGGCCTCCGGACAATTCTCTGTAGCATCTGTTGCGAAGTTCCCAAATACCAAGGCGGGTCAGATTTTCTTTGGCATTCATTTTATCCGACTTGGAGTAAAAAGGTCTTACTCCGCGCCGGCTAAGCCGTCCGGAAAGAGTAACCTCATATGCGCTGGCGGGGAAATCCTTTTGCACGGCTGTTTGCTGGGGCAGATAGCCGATTTCATTTGCTTTGAGTCCATCACCCATAAAAATGCTTCCTTTTTGCGGCGCTTTTAACCGCAGCAAGCCTTTGATGAGAGTGCTTTTGCCAGAGCCGTTTTCTCCAGCAATACATAAATAGTCTCCGCTTTCGACCGAGAAGTTCAACCCGCTGACCACAGTATGACCCTCATAAGCAAAGGAGGCATCCTTGCAGGTAAGAAGCGCCATTACTTAAGCGCCTCCTTTATTGCCTTTACGTTGGCTGTCATCAAATCTAAATAACTCACTCCATTTTCAAAATCGTTTTTGGAAATGGAGTGGCAGGCGTGAAGCAACAGCTTCTTGGCGCCTGTGGCTTCGCAAATCGTGTCCGCCATTTTTTCATTGGAGAGCTCGATATGGAATACAACAGGGATATTTTCTTCTTTCACCTTGTCGATTAGAAAAGCCACGGTCGCGGCGCTCGGTTCGGTTTCCGTAGAGCAGCCTGGAAAAGCCGCGAAGTAATTGAGACTATATGCATCCGCAAAATAGCGGAATGGGAACCGGTCGCCAAAGACGAGTGTTTTTCTAACGCCCGCACCCACAGCGTCCTTAAAAGCTGCGTCCAATTGATCCAGCTTCGCCAGATAAGAAGCGGTGTTCTGCTGGTATTGGGAGGCATTTGAGTCGTCCGCTTCGCACAGTACATCTGATATAGACTGAACAATAATTTTCACGTTCCTTGGAGAAGTCCAGACATGTTCATCGTATTCCTCTTCTTCCGCTTCTTCTTCATTGTCATGGTCATGCCCGTGGTCATCTTCCATGCCTTCCACAATTTCTTCCTCAACCACATCCACCATGTCCATAAGTGATATGATTTTCATATTGCTTGTGTCCATGGATTCTAAAATCCCTTTAATCCAATCGTCTGAATCACCGCCCACATATATGAAGATGTCACAGTTTTGGATTTTAGTTATATCCTGCGGCGTAGGCTCAAAGGAATGGCTCTCTGCGCCGGGAGGAAGGAGCATGGTCAATTCAACATTATCTCCTGCAATTTCTCTGACAAAATCGTATTGAGGGAAAATGGTTGCGACAACGCTTATTTTATCGCTGGAATTTACGCGTTCATTTTGCCCGCAGCCGGTTAAAGTAAAGATTATAAGCAAGGCTGTGAGCAGTATGTAAACCAATCGTTTCATAAGAGATAACCTCCGATTATTTTTATTTTTTTGGTTGTAAAAATACAAAGAAACACTATAGTCTTTTTAAAAAAGGGCACAATAGCGGCGGTTATCTCAATTATTCATTCTGATTTTTTGCGTGACAGGGGTAACAAGGAATATATTTTGAATGACCGGCAGAAAAGTGTTAAACAAGGCAAATAGACACGCAGATGCAAATGCAACGCATGAAATAACAATGCTGAGTTGTTTAAGCAGATTTTCCGCTAAATGGATTTGAACGCAAACGGGACAACCATGACCAATACAGTCATGGTCAGAATGCTCAATGATAAATGCTGTTGTAAGGAAAAAGCCCGTAATAAAGCAGACGCAGAGCAGCATGGTAAAAAGCCGCGTTTTCCCTTGTCTGTTCATAAGTTTTCTCCTCATATAATATCAGTCTCCATTAAAACATTCTGCGCATTTTCCATAAAAGACCGTTTTCATCGCATTAATATGGAAGGTATGCTCTTCATAAACATGCTGCTGTATTTCATCCAACATACTGCATTTTAAGTGGAGCAGCGCACCGCACTCCTCGCATTTCAAGTGGAAATACTCGCGGATATCTTCGTCAATAATGTATTGATAACACGCGCCGGAAACGCCGTCCAAAGTATATTTGCGCATTTTACCACTCTCTACCAATCTATCAAGATGCCTATAAATCGTAGATAGTCCGATGAGAAAATTTTTCTCATCGAAGTGCTTCATTATTTGTCCAGCCGTAATGTGCTCACCATTGAGAGCGGCAACGTAATTCATAATTGCTTTGCGTTGTTTTGTATTATAATTCTCCGGCCGATTCATAGCGTCACCCTCCAAGTATCGAATTTGATAACCGATTTCAGTTTAGCCTATTTTTTTCAAAAGGTCAATATGAAAACGGTTTTTAATTTGCAAACAATTTTACCATATAAAAGCGAAAAAGCCGACTTCCCCTGGCAATCGACTTCAGCGTTGTCAACAGAGTTTTGCAGCTTTCCTGCTCTGCCGTGGCGAATAGTCGTCCTTCGATTGAACGGCACTTGGGCTATTTGTACCCGAGTGGTTATTCCTGCTGGATTGAGAATGCCATAGCTGCCGCTTACGATTCCCGTCTTTACAACCAGCTCCATGACGACCTTCGCCCATGCCTTGATCTGTCCTACGTCAGCGAAATCGGAAAGGGTCTTGCCGGAATCGCCCTTGGACAGTTTTTCAACAATCCTGAGGATATTATAAAGAAGGGTGAACATACTCGCTCTATCCTTTATCAGACATTTGCAGGCGGAACAAGTTTTCGATCTCTTCCGCCGGCATTGGTTTATAGTAGTAATATCCTTGCACCTCATCACACATCTTCTGGTTCAGGAATTCCAACTGAGGAGCTGTCTCAACTCCTTCGGCCACTACTTCAAGGCCGAGACCTTTTGCCAGGGCAATGATGACTTTTGTGATTGCCTGATCCTTTTCACAGCCTTCAATACCTTGAATAAATTGCATATCAATCTTTATCCGATCGATTGGCAGAGCCTTAAGACGGCTAAGAGAGGAATATTCCGTGCCAAAATCATCAATAGAAATAGATATGCCAAACTCCTTGAGCTGATTTAAGGCACTGATTATATGGGATGCTTCTTTCGTTGCGATACTCTCTGTAATCTCTAACTCAAGATATCTAGGCGCTAGATTCGACTCTTTTACAATGGATTCTACTCGATCAACAAAATTTGGATTGTTCAGTTGCACCGCTGAGAGATTCACAGCCATACGTACAGCTGGGAAGCCTTGGTTCTGCCATGATTTATTCTGACGGGCCGCTGTTTGAAGCACCCATTCTCCAATGCCGTTAATTGTGCCATTCATTTCCGCGAGCGGAACGAAGAGACTTGGCGGGAGCATGCCCAGCTTCGGATGGTTCCAGCGTAGAAGAGCTTCCAAACCGGCGATTTTACCGGTGCATAGCTTTATCTGCGGCTGATAATAAAGAACCAACTCATTCCTTTCCTGAACATGGTAAAGCTGATTGGATAGGTTGATATTTCTTTTTACCCTTTCTTTCATATCGCTTGTACACATCACATATTGGTTTTTTCCGTTTTCCTTGGCCATATACATGGCCATATCAGCATTCTTTATTAAGGTTTCCGCGTTTTCCCCGTCAAAGGGGTATATCGCCGCCCCTATGCTTGCGGTCACATAAAATTCCTGTTCGTATATGGAAAAAGGATGTTTAAATAATTCCATGACGACATCTGCGATTTTGATGATATCTTTTTCATCAATTAAATTGTTAATTAAAATTAGAAATTCGTCCCCACTAAAACGGGCAACCGTATCTGTTTTACGCAAACAATTCCGAAGGTCTTGTGAAAGCTCTTTCAGAAGAGCGTCACCGCCGCTGTGGCCCATGGTATCATTCACCATTTTAAAGCCATCCAAATCTAAAAACAGCACCCCCACAAAGCGCCCGTTTCTCTTTGCGAGGTGAATTGCCTGCGATAAACGATCGGAAAACAGTGTTCGGTTTGGAAGGCCTGTTAAGTGATCGTAGTACGCCATGTATTCGATTGTTTTTTCCGACTCGATTCTGATGAAAGCATCAGCAATCAAATGAGACAACGTTCTGAGCAAGTCAATATGATACGTCAACCATTTCTTTTTTGATGCAACGGAATCCAGTCCTATGAATCCGAGCATACCCCCATCTTGTTCAATGGGGATAACGACTACCGATTGAACGCCTTGCTTTGTAAGGGTTTCCCTTTCCGCAGCGGCATTTTCCGGAAGAGCGTCAATATCGTCCAAATGAATCAATTTACAATTGGAGAGCCCCTCCATCCACCAGGGGAATTCATCCACCGGAACGCCTTGAATCAATTCGACCATCGACGGAATCCCTTGATTGCACCATTCATGTGCGTAGGTCATGGTGTTTTTTTGCTGGTCAATAAGAAATATATAGGTACGGTCCACAAGAAAAAACTGCCCTGTTTTAGCTAAGAGGTTTTCGAGCTTTTCCTTCAGATTGGTTTGATCAATGCTAACCAAATCAGCAGAAACCTCTGAAACGAGTCTTTGGAAGTTTATCTGGAAGATACTATCTTTTATTCTGTTTATGTAAGTTTTATTTACAAAGGATCCTACCATAAAAGTTATAAGCAATATGCTGATCCTTAAAATATAATCAAACTCATCTATGTATATAGATCCCTTTGGTGCATTAATCCAGACAAGAATTTGGGTAGCAACCGATACTATTGTCAGTAAAACCAAATATTTGCGAGAACTGAAAACTAATGAAGTCACCATCAATATCAAAGGAAATACCCAGACTGTTATACTAGCATAATGCACAAACTGCATGGTGATAACAGGGATGCTGCATAACATTGTGATAAGTAAAACCGTGTCTCTTGATTTTTTGCTTTTTATTCGTTGGGTCAGTAAAGCTACAATGCCTATAGACGATATTATGATGCCTCCATAAAGCATGGATTGCATACTTTCTTCGCTATTTGCCAGATTAGGGAAAAGGAAAGAAAGGATGCTTGCCAATCCACCAATTAAATAAGCAAATCCTATATAATTTTGCATTTTCAAGAGGGTTTCATTGGTTATCAGAACATCTTCTTTTTCTTGGCGAAGCTTCGTCATTAACTTGTAGTTCTTCATTGAATAATAGATTGACCATATAGGCATAAGTGTAAATATAGGAGCCATTTGCGGCAGGGGACTTTTAGCAGTTGAGATTAAGAACACATCTGTTAAGCTCCCAAGTGAAAATGCCGCTATTAGCGATATTAAAAAAAGATTTGCCTGTTTCCGTATGTAATGGTTGTTTGAATGATGCCTTTTCCATCGTAGAATAAGAATAAAGCAAATCAGTATATAACCAGCATAATAAATTTGAAAAAATGTAGTCCATGCATTTTGAATCGCGACATTAATCCAGCCAAAATCAGTTTTTATAAAATTGTACTGGTCAATGGTAATTGCCTCGGACACTCCGAAAGCATAGACCGAAATAACAGCAGGCAGATATAACAGGACACAGTATATCAATGTCCTGCGGGAGCATCGATTGGTTGTCAGTACTAAAAAATAATGAAGCAAAAGACTGTATATTGTGCCCCAACCAACCGCCGAAATTCTTCTCCATAAATAACAGGTTTCCCAGGTTTGTGCAGAGGTTGCCACCGAAAACCCTAAAGACCAAAAGCATAAAGATAAACATATGGCAAAAAAGATTCTATTTAATCCGTTTTTAAAATTTATCTGAAGTGTATATATCCCGAAAATCAGATATAAAATGAATGCTGCAAAAAATAATAGTGAAAAAATCAATGGACTTTGCATTAATAAACCTCCTCTTTAAGCAACCTCCCATTCTCTACGAAGCGGTGGTTACCCATTTCTAAAATTAAACTTTCCGTCATTGTAAATTTGTGGGGACGTTTTCTATATACCCTAATAAAATGGGAAAATGCCTCATATATATATCTTTCGTCCTCTTTAATGGTTTTGTAATAGCGCCGCTTTGCTCCATGTGTAAAATATTGCTGAAAAGGATAAAATGTTGTTGATACTTTTTCCTTCTCTGATAAAATAGTGGCAACACATTAAAATAATTCGTTAAGGGGGATAAGACACAGATGGAATATGAAGAAAAAATCAAATGGGTGCTGACAACATTTTTTAGAACCACCCAAATTGAAGCGCTATATTGTGACAGCCAAATGAATGTGTCTTCATGTCAATTTCGAAGGTATATATATGAGGATTTCTATAACCTCAGTATGGGGGAAATTGAAATTTTTCTAAGAGATATCTTTGCAAAAGAAAGCATAGAATGCAAAGACTCATACACATATTACTTACGCCATAATCTTACCTGCAATGTTTCTATTGTAAACACAGATGGCAAATGCGCCGGGGCAATCATTACTCAGCCAGTTGTCTTAAGCACTCTTAAAAAAGATGAAATAAAATTGAAATACGCCACGTTGCCCCCAAAAGAACGTGATGCTTGCATAGCGGCTATATCAAGGGCCCCTACATTATCCCAAGATAGAATTATACCGATTGCTTCGACTCTAAATTCGCTGGTACAATATATATCCGTCACAACCGAATTCAAGCCTGTCGTTTGCGGCAGCGAAACGAATCCGCTTTCGTACAAACTGATGCAGCCAGGCAAATCCTTTAACAGGCAGCACAAGTCCATCCAGCCATCCGAATTCGGGGACTCTTCTATGTACTTTAAGCTTAAAAGTGCTATTTCAAAAGGTGATACAGAGACTCTGCTCAATTTTTTTGATACCATTGATCTTGAAAATATCCCGGCGGATCAATATGCTTCCGAAGATATTTTGCGCTCTATTAAAAACTACACGATTAAAGGCTGCGCGATCTGCAGCTGTTTCGCTATTGACGCAAAGGCACCGTATGTCAAAATACGGGATTTCACCAGGCAAGTCATAAGAGAAATTGAAAGTACAAATAACATAAATGATTTGTATAACCTTGCGAGAACGGCATTTAAAACTTTTACAAGATATGTTGCGGTGTCTCAAATTAACGGATATTCAAAGTATGTACGCCAGGCAACAGAATATATTGAAAATCACTATATGGAAAAAATTACATTGGAGTCGCTTTCCCAGATTACCGGTACCAGTAAGTTTCATCTTTCCTCTCTCATCAAAAAAGATACTGGATTAAGCGTTACGGACATTATCAACAGAGTAAGGATAGAAGAGAGCAAGAAATTGCTTATAGGCCCGACAATGAGCTTAGTTGCTATTTCTTCAAAAGTTGGATTCGCGAATAGAAACTATTTTACAAAGGTATTCAAGCAGCACACGGGAATCACGCCTACAGAATTCTCGAAGGCCGTTGAAAAATCCGCCGATAAAGACGCTAAATCCAAAGATATTCTACGCGGGCTATTGGAGCAGCTTTTTCATATGATGGAAGTATTCCCCGGGGTGTTTAGTGTAGGCCGAATCGTTGACCCTATACGTAATAAAGCATGGATGATAAATCCATCTGGAAAGATTCTTGAAAACAAATGTTATGGTTTTTGGTCAAGAAAGCAATCTTGCGATACATGTATAGCTCATATTGCGTTAAATGAGAATAAAGTTTTTATGAAGTTGGATCGAAGGTCTGATAGCCTCTTCTTTGTTTTGGCAACACCTATTACAATTGGGGAAACAAGAGTTGTATTAGAACTTATGATGAAGACTGAGGATAATTTCTTTAACTGTGCAACAATCGACAAATCTGATGATATTACGGCGGAAGCGTTGCCTAATGGATAAGGGCAGAATTCTCCATTGTTCAATTAAGTTATGCGTCTAAGGAATTGCTGCTGCTATTTGGCTACCTAAATGACAAGTAAAATGAGAAAGTGGATGTAATTAATTGTCCGACTTTAAAACTTATCATGCATGCGGCACAAAAACCTGTACTTGACGCAGAGCTTGATCGGTTAGGGCATGTTCTCACTGCCATTTGAGATCATAACGAAAAAAGCGTGCCTGACACAGCTTCGATAGAAGCTGCAAAGGTGGCACTGAACCCTAATACGCTGACGCGGGAACTGGTAGATTTGCTGATTTCACGAAGCTGATTTTGACTTCATTCGTATTGTTGTTTTCATTAGAATCCACCATATTTGCCTCCTCAAATCATTATCAAAAACCACCCCTTAATTCCTTGTGCCGATAATATATCATGAACGCATGTTCACGTCAATATACTTTCACATAAAACATTCCTCCTTTATCTGAAAGAGGTGGATTATGAAAATTACCATAGGCGACGTTTTAAAAAAAAGAAGCAAATCAAGGTACTGGCTGCTGGGGAAATAGAATTGTCCCCTTGATTACATATTAGCAAATTGTTCTTGTTTACGGAGGTTGTAAAGATTAATCATTTTTAAAAGTGTTGTGGGAAAACTTTCCTAACTTCATCCTTCTTTTTTGCAGCAGAAAACAGTTGACAACTCTATCTGCTTTGTTATCATTACGTTAAGGTCTATAATAATCTCATTTGATGGGAGGCAACATTATGGATATTATTAACACGATTGATTTCGGGTTAGAAGCTAAAGCGTGGCATGGAGCAGAATATATAGAAATTGAATCCGTGAGGTTTGATAAGGCATCGAAGAAAAAAATAAACGATATTCTGCAAACGAGGTCTCCAAACGCCGGAAACATGGTACTCAACATTTCGTGTCTTTTTACCGATCTTGATAATTTTAAAAAAATGAAACCGCTCGGGAGGTATTCCGGGGAGTTTTTTCCCGATATAAGTGTCCCGTTTAAACTGCGTAATTTTGATTTATGCTTCAACCCTGCAAAAGTGGAGCATTATGACGGCTGCATCGAGATATCAGATGTATCTATGATTATATATTCAGTGTAACCTTATGGCTCTATGTCAAATGTTGTGGTAGATAAGCCAAATCTTGAAAACGCCCTCCTTGATGTCCTGGTGAAGGCGGGCGTCCTTATCGACGACAGTGCTTTAAATCCTCGGATCGTGGTCAACACCGATGGCAGCGGCGTCCAGTACGATAAAAATTACCCTAGGACCGAGGTAACCATTGAACCGCTCTTGGGATGAGCCGTATCAGACTGAAATGGCGATGGAGGAGGACTGGTAATCATGAACAATGTTGTTTTGATCGGGCGACTCACAAAAGATCCTGAACTCCGATATATTTCAGGCAGTCAAACAGCTGTTGCCACATTTATTCTTGCCGTGGACTGACTTTTTTCAAGGACAGGCGGATTTTTTATTCGGCTCACCGTAAATGCGGCAGTTTGGACGTCCATCAGCTTAGAATATTTGACCACACGCGATTTTTGCCCCGGAATTGCCTGATGGCTGGGTTACGAAATCATCCGGGGAACCATGAACGATTACAGTATGGCCTATAATCTGATTTACGCTAAAACGATTAGTGAGGACAGATTGAAAGGCCAGTCCGTTATTCCCAAACAGCGGAGGCAAATCACCAGCATGATGAGGGTGCAAGCAATTGTTTGGATTGTAATGCATACCTGTATCGGCAAATGGATCTTCGCTATTGCCTGTGCAGGTGCCGCCCTCATGAATATGGAATCCGAATACCCTGCCTTCACAGGAGCCTTCGTTGTGCGGGAGGCCCGACACCTCCGCGACTAATAGCACGCTATCGTAAAGTTGGTAAAAATACACGAAACCTCGGATATCAGGAAAAGCTGGGCTTCCAAAAATCCAAGCTGCTGCATCGGGAGATTTTTTAAGCATATCACCCAAAAATTGTAACTGATAGTATGAAGCTAAAAACAAAGAAACCACCTCCGCATTTATTATATGCAGAGGAACTATGAATTGAACCAAGGACACGAGGCTTTTCAGTCATTTTTACATGCTGTATTTCAAAGCTTGCATCACTTTTATGACCTTGTTACGGCTTTTTATTTGTTCGAGACGTAAAATATTCACTTCTTTTCTTTAGCATGGTTGCAATAAAAAAGAGGGGGTATTTCCCCCCCAATAGAGATATGTTCTTTACCATACCTTTTTTGAAACTTCAGATATTACATACAACGCTCTAATGTTTTTTTGTCTGTCTCTGGATTTGCCGCATCAATAGCCTCTTTTTTTTTTAAGGCTTGCCGATTTGCCCTGTCCCGATTTCTCTTGTTTTCTTCCGGCAGAGAGTGAGGTCTCGTTTCCTTTTCTGTTAGTGTATTGTCACTTCCCGCTTCGTTTACAGGCTTTAAGATGTCGTTGAGAGCTGCAAGCTTACCTACGGACATACTTCCTGAGATCACATTACAGGGGACAGTCCCACACACCCTTCCACATCACAATAACAGCCCAAGCATTACGCCGGGACCGTTGCTCCTACAGAGCCACAGATCCGTACAGAAAGGTTCAAATCACCAGCAATCACTTGTTTGCCAGTGTTTTAATTTTAATTAAATCTCAAAATACTTTATAAATCCCTCTGCCATATAATTTGCAATTTTTAGAACCTGATCTTCCAAACTTTCATATAAAACAATCGCTTCTTCGTATCTGCCTGCTAAAATCATAACCATTTCTAATATTATGGATCTATAAAATTCATACAAAAGATTTTTCCACTTTTGTTCATCCCAATAAGGATTTATCTCTGCAAGAAAAGCTGCTATCTCATCAGCATTTGCGTATAGTGTTCATCCGCAACTGCAGAATCATCCATCTTAATTGCGTTTAAAACTCCATTTACAATTACGATCTGTCCTGTAAGCTTTTGCTGGAAGGTCTGTGCTATTTCTTCACCAAAAAAGGCTTCGAAAATGTGCTTAAAATCATTAGGGGCGTAATACAGCCTGTTAATGTCAATATAAAATTCCCCAAAAATGATCGAGATTTTTCCCCACTTAGATTTGGAAGGGGCAGGGATATTTTCCCCACCCCGATCCATTGAACTGGAACATTAAAGAAATTCTGGCGCCGT
>JAQWBM010000036.1 GCA_028706405.1 Eubacteriales bacterium | reverse complement strand
CATGCTTAGCAAAGCTTATTTCACACATTTTATTAACAAGCATGTGTGCGATGAGAGATTTGTTCAAATGGCAAGGGCTATGGGAATGGAAGAGGCAAAAGAGCCCATGGATTTCATTACCATGTTGGTGAAATTACAGAAAGATTGTGGAGTTGCCGAACTCAAAATGTCCGATTATGGTATTAGACGATCAGAATTTGAAACACTGGCTAAAAATGCCAAGGATTCTATGGGCGGTTTGTTTTCAGTTGATCGCAGTGAATTAAACATTGAAGATTGTATTGCTATTTATGAGGCTTCTTATAAATAAACTTGTTAATATTATTTTGCGATTTCCGAACTTAGTTGGTGGGATGTTTTTCTGCGGTTAATAAGGCACATAAATCATCTGCATAAAACCTTTTGCGTTGTAATGTCAGAAAATATCTCCATCCTATCCGTTTTTGAAATATGAATTACATCTGAGAACGGTTTACTTTGAGGTAAAATAGATGCCAACATATTTTCTCTTGCTAAAACCTGTTCGGGATTAAATATAACATCCCTTTGCCAATCTATAATAGCCACATAAAAGATACCTGCTTCCACAAGATCCAGGAAGAAATGGCTACCATAGGATAACTCGGGCATAAACCCTGCCTCTGTCGATGAGACTTCACAGATAACCGACATATTACACAGTTCTGAGAAATGTACAGGTACTCCCAACGACGGCGTTGTTGTTCCCCATCTGCCCGGGCCTATGAGCAGGGCATTTTTTCCTTTTAGATTGGCATTTATAACACCAATTTGCCTGGCAATTACATATTTATTCTGCTCTTTAAGCAGCCTGTATGCTTGCGCATCCACAAAAACTACAAAATCAACAGGCAACCGCACATTTCCCCCCATAAAATTTCCTTTTACCGAGAAAAAACAATTTTCTTTATCATCAAGTTTCGGTACTTCGATCGGGTTACCTAATCCTCTCGTTTGTAATGGACGGCATTGTAAAAGATTTATTTTGAAATGATTGTCTTTTGTAAAATTTGCTGTAAATTCAATGTCCACAGGATAATCATATACCTTAGACAGTAAGGCAAGCATATCTTTCATAATTAAAGGAAACTCGGTGTTTTTAAGCAAGTTCTTAAAATCAAAGATATATGGTACCGTTCTTACTATATATCCAAGCTCACGCAGTCTGTCTTCTGCTTGGGTATCCAAACTGGCAAATAGCTCATTGTCTGCCTTAATGTCATGTGAGAAAATTTCTTCTAAATCAACACTTGCCAACGCATTGTCCTTAAGAGAGATAATATCGGCACCATGCTGGGAATACTTTTTTTGATCTTCATAATTTATCGGGGAGATGCGTAAAGGATTGTCTAGACATACAATTTTGGCGTAATCGCCAACTTCCCGATCTACCGCCCTTGTGCCAAGTCCAAATACCAAACGTAGCATACCTGAATGTATATCTATACATTTATCCCATACATACAGGTTAGAGGAGTTTCCAACACCTGCAATATGGGGGAAAAAGTTTTCTCCATATTGATCCCCTGAAACACGCTGAACAAGTATTGCCATCTGTTCGTCCATATTAAAAAGTCCTCTGTTTATCTTGTAGGCAATGGCATCCTCATTCATTGTACTAGCATAAACGGTACGAATTGCTTGTTCAAAGGCATCATAGCGTTCCTCAGGAGTGCCTTGATTGGCACAAAATACGCTTTCATATTTTCCTGCGAAGGCATTCCCAAAATTATCCTCAAGTAAGGAACTGGAACGTACAATGATAGGGGATTGACCGAAGTATTCCAGCATTTGAACAAACTGTTCCTGAATATCCTTCGGGAACTCTCCGTGCAAGAGGTTTTCTTTAAGCTCAGGCGCATACTTATAATATCCTTCTGGCGTTTTCTGCTCTGTTCGAAGTTTCCACCAGCCGTTTTGTACAATATAAGTGTAAAAGATATCTGCGCCAAGATAATAGGAATCATGAGGTTCCAGAAAAGGCGCAAAGCGATCCTTGCCATCCCGCTCCAAAATTTTTCTGGCAACAAGCATACCGATACTCTTCCCCCCGATAAAGCCTGTACCCACTTCTCTGGAGGCTAAAGTAAGAATGTCGTTTAGGGTAAAATATCGGTCACATAATTTGAACATACGGGATTCACTACCTATAAGCATGTGCATCAGATTCCTTTTGATGGGTTCCTGTTGATCAGGAGTGAGCTTGAGGGCGTCTTTTGCCTTGTTGAATGTAACATTCCAGTAATCGAGACGATCCCCGCCACGCCGAAAGTTAGAGAACAATTCGGAAACCTTAGAACTTGCTGTGATGCAGATTGCTTCCTGCCCCTTAATCAAATGTGGGAAAAACATGGTTGATGAATAACGCTGCCACACTTTTAGCGGGTGAACATAAAGTTTATTATTGACCCGATATAAATCAAGTAATAATTGTGTAGTTTCTCGAATACCTGCAATGGAGGTGAAAGTGTGAGCATCGCGTATGATAGCAAAATATGCGACTGTATCCAGCTCATATAAAAATGGGCAGGTAACCTTAAAGAAGTTTCCAATCATAAGATCTGAATACCAGTATTTTAACAAGTCGGTCAGACAATCAAAAACAAAAAAAGTCTTCTTGCCCGATTGTTTCAATATGTTATGTACTTCTGTTGCAAAGTTTTCAAATCCTTTGCTTGCGTCAACATGATATATCTTTATACCCGGACTATTCTCCACTATCGGTTCATGACTGCCAAAACGGATATAAACCAGCCCCCTTTTATCTATCCTAGCTTGTGCGATGAACGGATTAACCATTTTCTTATAGTCAGAAATTGAATCTACTTGCCATACGACATTATCGCCCAAGCGAAGGTTGTCAATTACTTGGTCAAATCCTTTCAAGCCTGTGCTGACCTTATCATGTATGATCATAGTTCACCCCTCACTTTTTAAACAAATTATTAGTTTTGTGTTTTTTCTATTAGTGTCACAGTAGAATAGTGCTGTATCGATCAAATGTGGTGGAAGATAATCATTCTTCATCTTGCAAAGCGTCGTATCCTTCTTCACCTGTACGTACTTTTATTACATTTTCGACATCATAGACAAAGATTTTACCATCTCCGATGTAACCGGTTTGCAGCACTTTCTTGGCAGTTTCAATAGCTATACTTACTGGAATCTTGGAAATTACTATATCTACTTTGACCTTAGGTAATAAACCGGCACCTACTTTGACACCACGATAATACTTAGCGCCTTTTTGCATTCCGAAACCCAATACTTGGGTTACAGTCATACCGGTGATGCCGATGGCAGTCATGGCTGCTTTCAACGCTTCAAATTTTTCTTGTTTGATGATTAAAGCAATCTTGGTCATTTTAACCTTTGATGGGGAATCAATAGCGGTTTTCTTTTCGACAGATATATCGGGTACAGGTTTGGTCGGCAGATTTACGATCGAACTAGGCAATACGGAATCCGAGACAGACATAGGCATAAAGTCTGCATAGCTGCTGACTAGGCCATGCTCGGTAATATCCAAGCCGATAAATTCTTCTTCCGGGGAGACCCGTAGACCAACTGTTTTTTTGATTAGATTAAAAATGATTGTCATAGCAAGTAGAACCCAAGCGGCTACTGCAAAAACACCAAGAGTTTGAACCTTGAGCATACCGAATCCTCCACCATAAAGCAGGCCGTCGTTTAAAGCAAATACCCCAACCAGAATTGTACCTACCGCACCGCATAAACCATGGACAGCAATGGACCCTACCGGATCATCTACTTTTAGAATTTTATCGATAAATTCAATACCAAAAACGACTATAACTCCAGCAAACAAGCCAATGGCGGCTGCACCGATCGGGGAAATCAAATCGGCACCGGCAGTAATACCTACAAGACCGGCCAAAGCTCCATTTAAAGTCATAGAAACATCAGGCTTTTTATAACGGCACCAGGTTACTATCATAGTTGCCGTTGCTGAAACAGCGGCAGCAATGTTGGTAGTAACAAAGATTGAAGTGACAGTTAAGAGAGTATCCTCCCCTGTAGCAGAAAAGGTAGAGCCGCCGTTAAAGCCAAACCAGCTAAACCAAAGAATAAAGACACCCAAGGCACCTATGGTCAGATTATGTCCCGGAATGGCATTGGACTTGCCGTCTTTGGCATATTTGCCGATACGAGGGCCTAATATTGTTGCACCTCTCAGGGCGGAAAGCCCACCAACCATATGAACTGCTGTAGACCCGGCAAAATCATGAAACCCTAGCTGGGAGAGCCAGCCACCACCCCAAATCCAGTGACCGGAGATTGGGTAGATTATAGCACTTATAACGCCACTGTAAATAATATAAGAAATAAATTTGGTTCGCTCGGCCATTGCTCCGGAAACAATAGTTGATGCAGTGGCACAAAATACCGTTTGGAAAATCAAAAAGGCATAAGTGGGGATAGTTGAAGAATAATTACCTCTGACAAAAAAATCCGGAATGCCGATAATCCCGTGATATGAGGCACCGAACATTAGACCAAAGCCTAATACCAAGAAGACGATACTACCTATGGAGAAGTCCATTAAGTTTTTCATGATAATGTTGCCGGCATTTTTGGCCCTGGTAAAACCTGTTTCCACCATGGAAAAACCGGCTTGCATGAAGAAAACCAATACTGTCCCCAACAACACCCAGATTGTATCAATGGATGAGTAAAGATTGGCTGCTGTATTCATGTATAACCCTTCTTTCTAAAAAAATAAGGCGTGGATGCTTCCTGCATACACGCCTTTGTGTAAATGAAATATATAAAATTAAAGAGGTAACAGCTTAAAACCTTAGTAAAAAAGCTAGTAAGTAAAACGTTTAGTTACTGAAGAGAATCTGTCCATAAGTCGGATAGGGCCAATATTTTTCACCAACAAGCAACTCAATTTCGTCAGCTACCGCACGTAGTTCTTGCATGATAGGAAAAACCGTATACCGGTAGTATTGGCCTTGGACGAGCAGAGAGTTTTGGTTCTTCACTCCTAATAAGTCTTCTTCAAGGTTTTTAGATTTTCTGAAAAGGGATTCAGACAGTGAAGACAGCTTAGAAACAATGCTTTTTTCTAATTCGCAATTAAAATCTGCAGATAAGGTCTTTTTGGCAATTGCTGTATCACTTAAATCCTTAATATAGGAGCAGACAGCGGGAATAATTTCTTTTTTCACCATTTCTAGCATGATTAGAGCTTCAATGTTTATGGTTTTGCAATAGTTCTCCATTAAAATTTCATATCTGGAACGAATTTCTGATTCGGTAAAGACTTTATGCTTAGTAAAAAGTTTAATATTTTTGTCACTGATGAAGTAAGGTAAGGCCTCAACTGTAGAATTAAGGTTTAGCAATCCGCGTTTTTCAGCTTCTTTAACCCATTCATTAGAATAGTTGTTGCCGTTGAAAATAATCCTTTTATGGTTGGTTATAGTGTTTTTAATCAACTCATTCAAACTTTTAGTAAAGTTAGATGAGGTTTCTAGAATGTCGGCAAACTGAGCCAATTCTTCCGCAACAATAGTATTGAGGACGATATTAGGCCCGGAAACTGAGAAGGTTGATCCCACCATTCTAAATTCAAATTTATTGCCGGTAAAGGCAAAAGGTGAGGTACGGTTGCGGTCGGTGGTATCTTTAGGTAAACGGGGCATAACATGAACACCAATTTCCATTTCAATCTTCGCTTTATGGTCATAGATGTTGCCGCTTTCAATAGCTTCTAAAACATTGGTTAGTTCTTCACCGAGGAAAACTGAGACGATAGCCGGGGGTGCTTCATTAGCACCTAGACGGTGATCATTGCCGGCACTGGCTACCGACACCCGGAGCAAATCCTGATATTCATCTACGGCTTTGATTACTGCAGTGAGGAGTAATAAGAATTGGGCATTTTCTTGCGGCGAATCTCCTGGTTCGAGCAGATTCACTCCGGTGTTGGTGGAAATAGACCAATTATTATGTTTACCACTACCATTGATTCCGGCAAAAGGTTTTTCATGCAGCAAGCAAGTCAAACCATATTTGCCGGCTATTTTTTTCATCATCTCCATTGTTAATTGGTTGTGGTCGGTTGCAATATTGGTGGTATTAAAAATGGGTGCCAATTCGTGCTGGGAAGGAGCTACTTCGTTGTGTTTGGTTGTAGCGGAAATACCCAGTTTCCATAAAGTTTCATCAAGTTCCTTCATATAGGCAGATATCCAGGGTTTAATGGCGCCAAAATAATGATCATCCATCTCCTGTCCTTTAGGAGGTTTTGCCCCAAAAAGAGTACGTCCACAATAAACAAGGTCTTTACGTTTGTCGGCTAAATCCTTGTTAATAAGAAAATATTCCTGTTCAGGTCCGACAGTAGTATTAACTCTAGAAACCTCGGTATGGCCGAATAATTTCAGAATACGCATGGCTTGGCAATTGATGGCTTCCATAGAACGCAGCAAAGGGGTTTTTTTGTCCAAAGCTTCTCCGCTGTAAGAGCAAAAGGCAGTTGGAATGCATAGAGTACCGTCTTTAATAAAAGCATATGAAGTAGGATCCCATGCGGTATAACCCCTAGCTTCAAACGTAGCTCTTAAGCCTCCCGAAGGAAAACTGGAAGCATCAGGTTCGCCTTTAATAAGTTTTTTGCCAGAAAACTCCATAATGACATTTCCATCGGGAGTTGGAGAAATGAAACTATCATGTTTTTCTGCGGTAATTCCGGTCATCGGTTGGAACCAATGGGTAAAGTGGGTTGCGCCCTTTTCAATCGCCCAGTCTTTCATGGAGTTGGCAACCACGTCGGCAATACTTCGATCAAGCAGTTGATCGTTTTCAATACACTTTTTAAATGCTTTGTAGGTATCCTTTGGGAGACGTTCTTTCATTACTTGGTCATTAAAAACCATACTGCCAAAAATATCAGAGATATTACTCATGTGATTTTGCTCCTTTCCTTTTAATAAAAAATAAAGACAGCAAAGGCGCCGTAGGTATATGACCTACAGCGCCTTTGCTGTCTGCTTTTGATTTATTATATGTTATGCCTGAGAGGTATGTCAATATGTGGATTTTATATTTTTTGTTGGTTTGGGCTTAAGATGAAAAGAATAATGTATACAAACAACTGGCTGTTTATTCCTCAAGGTTAGAGTTTTAGGGAGACATTGTATTCTCTCAGCCAATAATCTACTTGGATAAAATAAGCTAAAAGCTGAGGAGCATTCATCAATTGTCCGAACCAAGGAATATTGGTGTCGACACTTGCTCTTTGGGCAAAGTCCCCAAAAGCAGTCGGGTTAATAAAAGGCAATAAGGGAGATTTTTTATCTTTTAAAATTTTTAAGGCTAAGCGGCGGACAGTTTCAAGGTAAGTTGGATTATGAGTTTTCGGATAGGGACTTTTTTTTCTCCAGAGGACATCCTCAGGTAGAAATCCCTCTAAGGCCTTCCTTAAAAGGCCCTTTTCCCTGCTCTGATAATATTTGTATTCCCAGGGAGTATTCCAAAGATATTCGATCAATCTATGGTCGGTATAGGGAACCCGCAATTCTAAGCCGGTGGCCATACTCATTCGATCTTTTCGATCTAACAAAGTAGGCATCCAACGGGTTAGATTCAAATAAAACATCTCTCGCATTTTGGCATTAACTGGATTATCATTGGCCGAGCGCGGAACTTCAGCCATAGCTTCCTGAAAACGCTGGGCTAAGTATTCCTGGGGTTGGATCAAGTTCAGCAATTCTGGGGAATAAAGTTGGAAACGTTTTTCATTCCGGCGTGTCCAAGGGAAAGTCTTAAGGTGTAAGGGCTCCCGGGTGTAAAACCAAGGGTATCCTCCGAAAACCTCATCAGCCCCTTCTCCCGATAATGCGACAGTAGCCTCTTTTTTTATTTCACAGCTAAAAAGATATAAAGAAGAATCCACATCAGTCATTCCCGGCAAATCTCTGGCTAAGACTGCGGGGAACAAAGAATTCACCAACTCAGGAGTATCGATGAAACATGGATAATGCCTAGTATGAAAGGTATCGGAAACAATTTTTATCCACGGGGCATCGGGATTTGGTTGAAATTCATTAGTCCGGAAGTACTTTTCATTATCTACATAATCAATGGAAAAAGTCTGTAACGGCTCCATTCCTTCTTTTTGATAAGCATTTGCAGCTACGGCGGTAATGGCACTGGAGTCCAAGCCGCCTGACAAAAGTGTACAAAGAGGGACATTGGAGACAAGCTGACGTTTTATAGCATTAACAACTAAATCTCTGACCGAGAGTACTGTGTCTTCGAAAGATTCCAGATGCGGTTTGCTCACTAAAGACCAATACTGCTGGACATAAACGCCGTGTCGATTTACTGTTAGGCGGAAACCGGGCTTTAATTCCGAAATCTGGGTGAACACCCCGTGCCCCGGAGTACGAGCCGGACCCATGACAAAAATCTCGGCTAAGCCCTCTCTGTCGATAGTAGGTGAAATCAAGGGATGAGCCAGAAGGGCTTTAATCTCCGAAGCGAAAAGAAAAGAGTTACCGCACTGACTATAGAATAATGGCTTGATGCCGATGCGGTCTCTGGCTAAAAATAATTCATTTTTTTGCTCATTCCAGATTGCAAAGGCAAAAATTCCATTGAACTTTTCGAGACATTTTTCACCCCATTCTATATAGGATTGAAGCAGTACTTCCGTATCGGACCATCCCTGGAAGGTATAGCCCCGGCAAATCAACTCTTGACGGATCTCATTGGTATTGTATAATTCCCCGTTATAAACAAGAACATAATTGATACTTTTCTTTTGGCGCATCATTGGTTGCTGTCCACCTTGGGGATCAACTACCACCAAGCGGCGATGGCCAAAAGCGGTATGCGGAGAAAACCAATAGCCTGCTGCATCCGGGCCCCGGGGGATAAGCTTATTTGTCATACTCTCAATAACTTTGGTTTCCTTTGTAAGATTTCGGGAAAAATCTGTCCATCCGACAATTCCACACATCAGTTTTACCTCCTTAATTAATTGCGGAATATAATTTGAAATGTATATGAAATGAAAAACGTCCTGAATTAAGTAAGAACTACTTAATTCAGGACGTCATTGTCCAGAAGCCTACAGATATTTTAATATATGCATAAAGAATAAAAATAGTTTATTATTTTGATGCTAAGGTTAAAAAGTATTCCATGCTTTCGTCCTTTGTTTCCAGCGTTGTGCTCACTACCAAAAAAAGAAAAGTTTTCAGAAAGTTTCAAAGAAATCATTGACGAATGACTCGGCCTTTCTGTATAATAAATATTAGTGAACAAAGATGTTCATCCAGAAGTTGAACAAAGGCGTTCATCAGATAATGTGAAAGTTAGTTAACAAAACCGGGTTTATCGCTGGTTGGTTAACTAAGTGCATTATGTGGTGAGCGCCTTTTTATTCGGTTAGGAGGAGCCAATTATGAAAGAGGGCCAAATAAGAATACCATCCGGCTGTGCCATATCGGGACTTATAGATAAATCAGGGAAGCGCATGAGCGGTGAAGCGGTACTTCGTTCTATTTCCGTTATGCACGACCGCAGTAACGGTCTTGGCGGCGGCTTTGCGGCCTATGGCATCTATCCTGAGTATAAGGATTTTTATGCTTTGCATATTTTTTATGATAATTCGGCATCCAAGAAAAGCTGCGAAGAGTTTTTGGAGCAGCACTTTGACATCATCAATCTTTCTAAAATACCCACAAGAAAGATTAAGGTTATTACTGAAGAGCCTTTGATTTGGAGATATTTCGTCACTCCTCTGCCTACCAAGTTGGGCGGAAGTCAGCTTGACGAGCGGGAGTTTGTGGCTAAATGTGTGTTTCGGGTTAACACCAGAATCGACGGTGCTTATATATTTTCCAGCGGCAAAAACATGGGCGTGTTCAAAGCAGTAGGATACCCCGAGGATATAGGACGGTTTTACCGTTTGGAGGAATATGAGGGTTATTGCTTTACTGCGCATGGCCGTTATCCGACAAATACGCCAGGCTGGTGGGGCGGCGCACACCCGTTTGCACTATTGGATTACTCTGTGGTACATAACGGTGAGATTTCTTCCTATGACGCAAACCGCCGTACCATTGAAATGTACGGTTACAAATGCACCCTGCAAACCGACACAGAGGTTATTACCTACATTGTAGATTATCTGCACAGGAAAAAGGGGCTTACTTTCTCCGAAACTGCTGCGGTTATTGCCGCTCCATTTTGGCAGACGATTGAACGTATGACGCCGGAAAAGCGCGAGACCCACGAATATCTGCGCAATGTCTTTTCAGCACAGCTTTTTACCGGCCCGTTCTCCATTCTTGTGGGTTTTGAGGGCGGACTTATGGCACTCAATGACCGCTTAAAGCTGCGCAGCATGGTGGTCGGCGAGAAGGGTGATTTGGTATATATCGCAAGTGAGGAAGCGGCTATTCGAATTATTGAGCCGAACTTAAGTCGGGTGTGGTCGCCAATGGGCGGAGAACCGGTGATTGTTCGCTTGAATGGAGATGAGGTATAATGGCGGTTAACTTTTTATATCCGGACTACGAAGTTTCAAGGAACGACGACCGGTGCATTGCGTGCAGAGTCTGCGAGCGTCAGTGCGCTAATGAGGTTCACGAGTTTTTAGCCGATACAAACAAAATGGTGAGCGACGATGCCAAATGTGTAAACTGTCACCGTTGTGTAGCTCTTTGTCCCACCCGGGCGCTAAAGATTGTTAAAAACAACAACACCTATAAGGAAAACGCTAACTGGAGCGCTAAAACCATGAACGAGCTTTACCGCCAAGCATCCAGCGGTGGTGTTTTGCTTTCCAGCATGGGCAATCCGGAAAACTACCCGGTTTACTTTGATAAAATCCTCTTAAACGCCTCTCAGGTCACAAATCCGTCAATTGATCCACTGCGTGAGCCGATGGAAACCAGAGTATTCCTCGGTGCAAAGCCGCAAAACATTGAACGTGACGAGGCAGGCCGGATTGTAAATAACCTTCCACCGCATTTGACCCTTTCTATGCCGATGATGTTTAGTGCCATGAGCTATGGATCTATCAGCTACAATGCTCATGAAAGCTTGGCCCGGGCAGCGGAGGAACTTGGAATCCTGTATAACACCGGCGAAGGCGGACTGCATGAGGATTTCTACTGTTACGGCAAGAATACGATTGTTCAG
This sequence comes from Eubacteriales bacterium, assembly GCA_028706405.1. Classification (GTDB taxonomy): domain Bacteria; phylum Bacillota; class Clostridia; order Peptostreptococcales; family Anaerovoracaceae; genus Anoxybacterium. Next base: position 12,918 of record JAQWBM010000036.1, on the reverse strand, counting down.
GTAGCGTCGGGGCGCTTTGGCGTTCATCCCGATTACTTAAACAGTGGCGCGGCCATAGAGATTAAGATTGGGCAAGGTGCAAAACCGGGTATCGGCGGTCATCTGCCGGGCGAAAAAATCGTTGGTGATATTTCACGCACCAGAATGATCCCCGAAGGCAGTGACGCCATTTCTCCCGCACCTCATCATGACATCTATTCCATCGAGGATTTAAGGCAACTGGTGTTTTCCCTGAAAGAAGCGACAAATTATCAAAAGCCGATTATCGTTAAGATCGCAGCGGTTCATAACGTAGCTGCTATAGCGAGCGGGATCGCCCGCAGTGGAGCGGACATCATTGCTATTGACGGCTTCCGCGGTGGTACGGGGGCCGCCCCCACACGTATCCGTGATCATGTGGGCGTTCCTATTGAACTTGCGTTGGCCGGTGTTGACAAACGCCTGCGAGATGAGGGCATCCGTGACAATGTTTCAATCGTGGCCGGAGGCAGTATCCGTTCAAGCGCAGATATTGTTAAGGCGATTGCTCTGGGCGCTGACTGCGTCTATATAGCGACTGCAGCACTGATTGCTTTAGGCTGCCACCTGTGCAGAAGTTGCCATACCGGGAAATGCAACTGGGGCATTGCTACACAGGTACCGGATCTGGTTAAGCGCTTAAACCCCGAAATCGGGTATAAACGCCTTGTAAACCTCCTGACTGCATGGCAGCACGAAATCAAAGAGATGATAGGCGGAATGGGTATTAATTCCATCGAGAGCTTAAAAGGCAACAGGCTGATGTTGCGGGGTGTCGGCCTAAGCGAAAAGGAGCTTGAAATATTAGGTATCAAGTATGCGGGGGAATAGAAATATGTGAACGGGGCGATTACATCGAAAGAGGTGAGCGTGTGAAAAGAGTGTATGTTAATGAAAAATGGTGCTTGGGCTGTCATTTGTGTGAGTATTACTGTGCTTTTGGCGAAAGCAATAAGAAAGATATGGCAAGGGCGCTTAAAGATATAAAAATCAATCCGAAAATCTGGATTGAGGAAAAGGATGGTGTCAGCTTTGCGGTTTCCTGTCGGCATTGTAAGGAGCCGTTATGCGTTAAGTCCTGCATCACCGGCGCTCTGACTATCAAGGACGGTGTAGTTACCATCAACAAAGATAAGTGTATCAGCTGTTATACCTGCATTTTGATTTGTCCATATGGAGCTGTTTCTCCTTCCGAGGATGGAGCGGTGCAAAAATGTGAGCTATGCGTAAAAACTACCTGGGGAACACCTGCTTGTGTGGAAGGCTGTCCTAACGGCGCAATTGTTTTTGAGGAAAGAGGGTGAGCGTGTGAGGTATGTGATTATCGGAAATTCTGCTGCTGGCATTGGCGCAGTAGAGGGTATCAGACAGGTTGATAATCAAGTTGAGGTAACCGTTATTTCAAGCGAACCCTACCATACATATTCCCGACCAGCTATTTCCTACCTTTTGATGGGCCGGACTACAGAAGAAAAGATGAAATACCGGGATGATGATTTTTACGATAAAATGAGATGTAAGATTCTTTGCGGTAAAACGGTTACCGAGGTGCGTCCTGCCGCGAAACAAGTAGTTTTAGATGAAGGCAGCGTCATTTCCTACGACAAGTTGCTTGTCGCAACGGGTTCTGAGCCGTTTGTGCCTTCCTTTGATGGGCTTGACATGGTATCCCAAAAGTTTACCTTTATGAGTCTTGACGATGCCCGGAAGTTAGGCGCGGCTCTCAGAAAAGATAAGCAGGTGCTGATTGTGGGCGCAGGACTTATAGGGCTTAAATGCGCTGAAGGAATATTAGATAAGGTGCGGAGTGTTACGGTGCTGGACTTGGCTCCCCGTATTTTATCCAGTATTTTAGTTGAGGACGGAGCACAGCTGGTTCAATGCCATCTGGAAAGCAAAGGTATTGATTTTCGGCTTTCTACAGGAGTTAAATATTTTGATAGTAACCGTGCGATGCTGGTAAATGGAGAAATGGTAGGATTTGATTTGCTGGTTCTGGCTACAGGCGTTCGTCCAAACACAGCGCTCCTTGCAAGTATTGTTGACATTGACAAAGGCATTGTTATAAACAAAAAGTCCGAAACATCGGCTAAAGACATTTACGCTGCAGGGGACTGCACTCAAACGCTGGACATCTCAAGCGGTGAAAACCGGATTATGCCACTCCTGCCGGGCGCCTATATGCAGGGTGAATGTGCAGGCGTAAACATGGCCGATGGAAATATGAGCTTTGATAAGGCCATACCGATGAACGCCATTGGTTTTTTCGGTAAGCATATCATTACGGCAGGCAATTACTCCGGTGAGGTTTATACCGAGAACGTTAAGGATAGATATAAGCGCTTGTTTTACAGTGACAATAAGTTAAACGGATATATCCTCATCGGCAATGTGGAGAAAGCGGGCATTTACACCAGCTTGATCAGGGAACGCACACCCCTTGATTCCATTGACTTTTCACTGATTTGTGAGAAGCCGGGACTTATGGCATTTACCAAGGAAGAACGAAATCAAAAGTTAGGAAGCGTATCTTTATGAATATATCGGCGAGAAACCTTAATTTCAAACAGTTGAACGAACAGATAAAGGCCGCAACAGGAGACGTGTTTATTGACGATTGCTTCGGTCAGCGTTTTATCGGCAATGGCTTTAAAGGTAAAACCATTACTATTTACGGTACGCCTGGCAATGCTTTGGGTGCGTATTTGGACGGTGCGAATATTATAGTGCAGGGCAATGCGCAGGATGCAGTAGGCGACACCATGAATGACGGTAGAATTGTCATTCACGGTAATGCAGGGGATGCATTGGGATATGCTATGCGCGGCGGCAGCATCTTTGTCCGTGGTAATGCGGGATACCGCACCGGCATTCATATGAAACAATACAAGTATAAAAAGCCGGTCATCGTGGTCGGCGGCAAGGTTGGCAGTTTTCTTGGTGAGTATCTGGCTGGAGGGTTGATTGTGGTGCTTGGTATGGGTATTGAAGTGGTGCCCGTTGGGAATTTTCCTGGAACAGGTATGCATGGCGGACGGATTTTCATTCGCACGAGCAAAGAACTTACAGGCTTGCCGGCGCAAGTCATAGAAGAAATCGCCTCGGACGAGGATATGAGCGAGATATTGCCTTTTCTATCTGAGTTTGCAGACCTTTTCGGAATGAACGCAGAGAAACTGGCGAAGGATCAGTATTATGTGTTAAAGCCAAACACAAAGAACCCATATAAGCAGCTTTATACTGCAAATTGAGGAGGGAATTATATGTACTAAATTATAGGTTATGCAGGAAGTCGTTGCCAACAAGGGACTTGATACCGATAACCATGCAGTATAGCCAAAAACGCTACTCTTGAATAGGAGGTAAGAGCATGAATACAACCGCAAATGAAGTGCTCCAATTTATTGAAGAAAACAATGTAAAATTTATTCGCCTTGGGTTCTGCGATCTGTTTGGAATACAAAAGAACATTTCCATCATACCTGACGAGTTGCCGGAGGCGTTTGAACATGGCATATCCTTTGATGCATCGGCAATCAGAGGCTTTCGGGATGTCATAAAATCAGATTTGCTTCTTTTTCCTGATCCTGCTACGCTTACGGTTTTACCATGGAGACCGGGACCTGGAAGGGTAGTTCATTTATACTGCGACATTAAGAACCCGGACGGTTTTGCGTTTACCCATGACAGCCGTTATTTGTTAAAAAAGGTTGTCGAGCGGTGTGAGCGCATGGGTTATGTCTGCAAAATCGGCGCGGAATGTGAGTTTTATCTCTTTAAGGCCGACGAAAACGGAGAACCGACAGAGATTACAATGGACAAGGGCGGATATTTTGATATTTCACCCCTGGATAAAGGAGAAGACATTCGGCGGGAGATCTGTCTATGTCTTGAGGAAATGGGTATCAGTCCCGAAACCTCTCATCATGAGCGAGCGCCGGGTCAAAACGAGATTGATTTTAAGTATAGTGATGCTCTTACCTGTGCGGATAATATGCTGATCTTCAAGTCAGTGGTAAAGAACATTGCTGCGCGGAACGGCCTGTTTGCTTCCTTTATGCCAAAGCCCTTGCTGCATGCGGCGGGTAGCGGGCTCCATGTCAACATTTCCTTATCGAAAAATGGGCTGAATATTTTTAAAAATGCGGCTTGCGGGCACTCTGATATAGCCGAGAGCTTTATTGCGGGTGTCTTGGCAAAAACGCCTGAGATCACGCTGTTTCTAAACCCGCTTTGTAACTCCTATGAACGTTTCGGAAGTTTTGAAGCTCCTAAATATGTTTCGTGGTCGCATCAAAACCGTTCGCAGCTTGTGCGGATTCCCGCAGCAATCGGTGAACGGGTGCGTATGGAACTACGCTCGCCCGATCCCTCTATTAATCCCTATCTCACATTTGCCTTGATTATGGCGGCAGGACTTGAGGGCATTGAAACAAAGCTCGCTCTGCCTCCAGCTGTTGATGCCGACCTGTATGCTGCAGATGAAAGTATTACAAAGTCCCTTGCTTTATTACCGAACAGCCTTGTTCGGGCAATTGAGCTGGCGAAAAACAGCAATCTTGTTAAGGCTGTCATCGGCGAAGAGCTTCTTTTAAGATATATCGCATTCAAAAAAGAAGAAGCGGCCGTATTTGCATCGGCTGAGGATAAAGCTGCTTTTTACAGGGAGAGATACTTTAGAATGATTTAGTATTTTGGCATGCAACGAGGCCGCCCTGCAAGGGGTGAGTGGCGCAACAATAAAAATCCAACGAAAGGTGGCGATTTAATGGATAGTGCTTTAATTGTTTCTTATTCCGAAAAAAGCATTGCCTTTTTTATGGAAATGTTAAACTCTGCTTCCTTTGGTCATATTGCCACCTTGAAATCCTGTGGAGAAGCAAGACGTCTGCTCTTGGAAAAAGACTTTGATTTGGTCGTTATCAACGCGCCGCTACGGGACGAATCTGGTGAAAGTCTTTCCCGATATATTGCATCTAAAGGCATCAGTCAGGTTATCCTTGTTGTCAAAAGCGAATACTTCGAGGAAGTGTCCGCCCACACCGAGGAGGACGGTGTTTTAACCGTTGCAAAGCCCATTAACAAGGCATTATTTTGGTCTGCCCTGAAGCTTGCAAAATCAGTGGGTTCAAGGATAAAAATCATGCAGGCAGAAAACAGCAAGTTAAAACAGAAAATTGAAGATATACGCATTATCGATCGCGCCAAGTGTATTCTCATCTCTTACCTCAGGATGAGCGAGCAGGAAGCTCACCGATACATTGAAAAACAAGCTATGGATATGCGCGTCACAAGAAGAGTGGTGGCGGAAGGTATATTGAAAACATATGAGAATTAACGGAAAACTACATGAGGAGTGAAGAACCGGTACAGCAGCAGAAGCTTTATTTAAGCAGAATATGTGCGGCATCAACGTGCAAGACTTGGAGGAGACATAGCGGATGAGCGACTTGTATTTGATTTTAGAAAACGGTATGGCTTTTGAGGGGCAAAGCTTTGGCAGCGAGGGTGACATAACGGGTGAAATTGTCTTTACCACCGGTATGACCGGGTATTTGGAAACCCTCACCGACCAAAGCTATCATGGGCAAATTGTCCTTCAAACCTTTCCTCTCATCGGAAACTACGGCATCATTCCCTCCGATTTTGAAAGCACAACTGTCGGCCCATTGGCCTATATCGTAAAAACACCGTGCCAAGTTCCCTCCAATTTTCGAAGCGATGGTACTCTTGGTGCTTTTTTGAGGGAAAAGGGTATTGTCGGACTTTGCGGCATTGACACAAGAGCACTTACGAAAATCATAAGAGAGCACGGTTTGATGAATGGCAGGATCACTAAAACCAGGCCGGGTGAGGTTTCGCTTAAAGAAATCCGTTCTTACAAGATAAAAAATGCTGTGCAAAAAGTTTCTTGTGCAAAACCAGCGTTTCATAAAGCTAATGAGGCAAAATATACGGTCGCCCTTTTTGATTTTGGGCTTAAGGAAAACATCAAACGTGAGCTCTTAAAGCGCGGATGTGATGTATGGGTACTCCCCTGGGATACATCTCCTCATGATGTAACGAGGCTGGAAGTCAACGGTGTTATGCTTTCAAACGGCCCAGGCGATCCTGCCGAAAATATTAGAATTATTGAAAATCTAAAAATACTTTTGCAGACAGGCATTCCGATTTTCGGAATCTGCCTTGGTCATCAGCTACTGGCTTTGGCCAGCGGATTTGAAACCCATAAGCTCAAATATGGACACCGCGGAGCCAACCAACCGGTGAAAGACTTAAAAAGCGGGCGGGTTTATATTAGCAGTCAAAACCACGGATATGCTGTAACCCAGGACAGCATCGACAAACGCATTGCTACCGAGTGGTTTCTCAATGTCAACGACCGAACTTGCGAGGGGCTGTGGTATAAACAGACTCCGGCTTTCTCTGTGCAGTTTCATCCCGAGGCGTGTGGTGGACCGCAGGATACCGTATTTTTGTTTGACTTATTCGTAGAGAGTATGGAGGGTAAAAAGCATGCCGCTCGATAATAGCATCAAAAAGGTTTTGATCATTGGCTCGGGGCCGATTGTGATTGGCCAGGCTGCGGAGTTCGATTATGCAGGCACACAAGCTTGCCGCGTACTGCGGGATGACGGCATCGAAATCGTACTGGTAAACTCCAATCCTGCCACCATCATGACAGATAAGAATATTGCCGACAAAATCTATATTGAGCCTCTAACGATTAAAACAGTTAAGCGGATTATTGAAAAAGAGCGCCCCGACAGCATTTTGTCCGGACTAGGGGGTCAGACGGGGCTGACACTATGTATGCAGCTTGCTCGAGACGGATTCCTCGATAGGATGAACATACGGCTCTTAGGCAGCTCGCCCAAAACCATTGACAAGGCTGAGAATAGGCAGTTGTTTAAGAGGACCATGCAGCAGATCGGGCAACCTGTAGTTCCCTCGGTCATTGCTACTGATATTGATACTGCACTTGACTTTGCAAGCGAAATAGGCTATCCGGTAATTGTGCGGCCGGCCTTTACTCTGGGTGGCAGTGGTGGTGGTATTGCACAAAGTCGGGAGGAGCTTTTGGAGATCGCGGGAGGAGGTTTATCTCAATCCCCCATTCATCAAATACTTGTGGAAAAATCTGTTGCCGGTTGGAAAGAGATTGAGTTTGAGGTCATGCGAGACAAGGTAGGTAACGCAATTACCGTCTGCTCGATGGAGAACTTTGACCCAGTTGGCGTGCATACCGGTGATAGCATTGTTATTGCCCCTGCAGTTACACTGGCAGATAAGGAATATCAGATGCTGCGCACGGCGGCGCTCAGCATCATTCAGGAGTTGGGGGTTGAGGGCGGCTGCAATTGCCAATTTGCGATTCATCCTCACAGCTTTGAGTATGCCGTCATTGAGGTCAATCCCCGCGTGTCCCGTTCCTCTGCTTTGGCAAGTAAGGCGACTGGGTATCCGATCGCAAAGGTAGCAACAAAAATTGCCATTGGATATACGCTGGACGAAATCGCAAATGCCGTCACCGGCAATACCTTTGCGGCCTTTGAGCCGGCTCTTGATTATGTGGCAATTAAACTTCCCAAATGGCCGTTTGACAAATTTATCTATGCCCAAAAGGATCTGGGCAGCCAAATGAAGGCCACCGGTGAGGTCATGGCCATAGCAGATACTTTTGAGGAAGCGCTTTTGAAGGCTGTGCGCGGTGCTGAAATTGGACTGGACAGCCTTGCGCTGCCCCGACTGCATGCTAAGACCGATGAAGAGATCCGTGCAATGCTTCACAAAGTTACCGACGAGCGGCTGTTTGTGCTGTATGAAGCCGTTCGGCGCGGTGTGAGCATCGACGAAATTCACCTTATTACTAAGGTCGACCGCTGGTTTTTGTATGGGTTAAAAAACATAGAGTCCAATATTCAAAAGCCCCTTGTCTATAAGATGGTGGACACCTGCGGCGGTGAATTTGCCGCAAAAACACCGTACTTTTATTCCATTCATAACGGTACTGAAAATGAAGCCCTGCCGTTTATCGAGAAGTCCGAAAGGCCGCGTGTCTTGGTGCTGGGCAGCGGGCCAATTCGCATCGGACAGGGCATTGAGTTTGACTATGCCTGCGTACACTGCATCTGGACCCTCAAAAAGCTGGGATTTGAGGTAGTTGTTATCAACAATAACCCTGAAACGGTGTCCACAGACTTTGATACCGGCGATAGGCTTTACTTTGAGCCGCTTTGTATCAATGATGTGATGAGCGTCATCGATATTGAAAAGCCTATCGGTGTTGTGGCAGCATTTGGCGGCGGTACCGCCATCAAGCTGGCCAAAAAGTTGCATGAGCGCGGCGTGGCGATTATTGGCACGTCGGCCGACAGCATCGATATCTGCGAGGACAGAGAACGGTTCGATGCATTACTTGCCGGGCTCGATATACTGCGTCCGCAAGGTTTTTGCGTGATGAGCGAAACCGAGGCGCTGGCGGCGGCAGATAATATTGGCTTCCCCGTACTCCTGCGTCCTTCCTATGTGTTGGGTGGACAGAACATGATTATCGCTTTTGAGCCTGCGGACATCCGGGAATACATGGAGATCATCCTGCGGCAAAAGCAGGAAAACCCGGTGCTGGTTGACAAGTATCTGTCGGGGCGGGAGATAGAGGTAGATGCTATCTGTGACGGTGTGGATGTGTTAATACCCGGCATCATGGAGCATGTTGAACGCACAGGCATCCATTCGGGGGATAGCATTGCCGTCTATCCTGCTGTAAATATCGAGGATGAATTGGCGGAGCGGATTTTTGAGGTTACCAAAAAGTTGTGCATGGCGCTAAACGTAAAAGGGCTTGTCAATATCCAATATGTCCTATATCAAAATGAGTTGTATGTTATCGAGGTCAATCCTCGCGCGTCGCGAACAGTTCCCTACATTAGTAAGGTCACAGGCGTGCCCATGTGCGAGTTGGCCACCCGCGTCAGTGTGGGTGAGCGGCTTTCGGCTCTTGGGTATAGCTCTGGAATCGCGAAAATTCCGCCTTATGTGGCGGTCAAGGTCCCAGTATTTTCCTTTGAAAAAATAACCGATTTGGATACACATTTGGGGCCTGAGATGAAATCTACCGGAGAGGTGCTGGGTATTGGAAAGAATCTTCAGGAAGCGCTATATAAGGGACTTGTGGCTGCGGGCTACAAACTCCGAAAACAAGGCGGCGTTCTGATCACCGTGCGGGACAGCGATAAACCGGAAATTATCCATATTGCCCATAAGCTTTCTGAGTGCGGATTTATGCTTTACGCCACTAGGGGTACGGCAAATTTTCTCACTAGCAAAGGCTTTGCGGTGCAGATAGTGGGAAAAATTCATGAATGTGTCCCGAATAATACAGCATCCCTGCTTGAGAGCGGAAAGATCAGCTATATCATTTCCACTTCCGCCAAGGGCAGAAATCCTGCCTCAGACGATGCGAAAATACGCCGGAAGGCGTGCACGTTAGGGATACCCTGCCTGACATCTGTGGATACGGCAAATGCGTTGGCCGATTGTCTGCTTTCCGGGTACAGCGAAATCAACACCGAGCTTATAGATATCAACCATTTAAGGAGCGAGCGCATGGAACTGAAGTTTACCAAAATGCAAGGCTGTGGCAACGATTACATATACATCAATTGTTTTGATCTCAAAATCAACTCTCCGGAATCACTGTCCGTGTTCCTTTCCAATCGGCACTACGGCATAGGCGGCGACGGCATCGTGCTGATCATGCGATCTGAGGTTGCTGATGCTAAAATGCGGATGTTCAACCTTGACGGCAGTGAGGGAAAAATGTGCGGCAATGCCATCCGTTGCATCGCAAAGTTTTTGTATGATAACAATATTGTGCGCAAACTGGACATGTCGGTTGAAACACTCTCCGGCATCAAGGGATTGACCCTTTATACCAAAAACGGAATGGTGTCATCGGTTCGGGTAGACATGGGCAGGGCTGAGCTTTCTCCGGAACTGATACCGATTAAGCTTTCCGGGGACAGCATCGTTGCAAGGACGGTAACGGTGGATGGCAAAGAATATGCCATTACCTGCGTATCCATGGGCAATCCCCATTGTGTTGTGTTTTGTCATGATGTTGAAAGCCTAAATCTGATTGAAATCGGCCCGCAGTTTGAAAACAACGCGCTGTTTCCTGACAGAGTGAATACCGAATTTGTGGAAATCATGGACAGAAATCATCAGAAAATACGGGTTTGGGAGCGCGGCAGCGGTGAAACCCTGGCCTGTGGCACAGGCGCGTGTGCCTCCGCTGTGGCGTCAGTGCTCTGTGGCCACTCAGATAAGGACACGGACATCAAAGTTACGCTGCTCGGCGGTGAGCTTGCCGTTCGTTATACCGACGATGTGGTGTTTATGACCGGCGAATGTAAAAAGGTGTTTGATGGGGTGGTGGAAATATGAACGAGCTTGTTTTGGTGTTAGATTTCGGCGGGCAGTATAAAGAACTGATTGCCCGGACTGTACGCGGACTTTCGGTTTATTCTGAAATCAGGCCGGGAAACACCGTTGTAGATGAAATCAAAAACTTAAAACCCATCGGTATTATTATGACCGGTGGGCCGAACAGTGTGTACTTGCCCAATTCCTTTAAATGTGACCCTGGAATATTTAAGCTTGGTATACCCATTCTCGGCATCTGTTACGGGATGCAGTTGATGTGCCAGATATTCGGCGGGGATGTGCGGCCTTGCAAGAAAGGCGAATTCGGCAGAGTGAAAGCCTCTCTTAAAACTGACTCTGTTTTATTTGCCGGCATCCATGAAAAAAACACCGTTCTCATGAGTCATACCGACTTTGTCAGTAAGCTACCGGATGGTTTTGTCAGCATTGCGGCAACAGCAGATTGTCCTCATGCCGCCTGTGAAAGCTCATCCCAAAAGTTCTATGGTGTACAGTTTCACCCGGAGGTAGAGCATACGGATGGCGGACGCAAAATGATAGAGCATTTCCTGTATGACGTCTGTGGTGCAAAAGGTGACTACCGTCTTGATGATTATATTGACACGCAGGTTCGTCAGATAAGGCAAAAAGTAGGATACCAAAAGGTTTTGCTTGCCCTGTCGGGTGGCGTGGACAGCTCAGTTTGCGCAGGTCTGTTGACCAAAGCCATACCTGGACAGGTTACTTGTATTTTTGTAGACCACGGTTTTATGCGGAAGAATGAGGGAGACGAAATTGAGCGTGTATTTTCCTCCCGAAAGCTTAACTTTATCCGTGTTAATGCGCAGCGTAGGTTTCTTTCAAAAATAAAGGGTGTTACAGACCCGGAGCGAAAGCGAAAGATCATCGGGGATGAATTTGCACGCGTGTTTGAGGAAGAAGCGGGAAAGCTCGGCAGCATTCCATTTATGGTACAGGGCACCATTTATCCCGATGTGATTGAGTCAGGCGGTAAGCTGGGTTCAACCATCAAAAGCCATCACAATGTAGGCGGTCTGCCGGAAAATCTCGCCTTCGCGGAAGTCATCGAACCGCTTTCAGGACTTTTTAAGGATGAGGTGCGTATTTTGGGCAAAAAATTGGGACTACCTGCATCACTCACGGAACGGCAGCCGTTTCCGGGGCCGGGGCTGGCTATTCGCATCATGGGCGAGGTTACTCAGGAAAAGCTGGAGGTTGTGCGCATGGCCGACTTCATCATGTGCGAAGAAATGGGAAAACTGAAACGTAAACCACAGCAATATTTTGCAGTGTATACCGGTACGTGCTCGGTGGGCGTCAAGGGTGACGATAGGACTTATGATGCGGTAATTGCCCTGCGTGCCGTGACTACCAGTGATTTTATGACCGGCGAGTATACCCCACTTTCCCATAAGGTTTTAAGCCGTATCGCGTCAAGAATTACAAGCGAAATTTCTTCAGTGAGCCGGGTGGTATATGATATTACATCCAAACCGCCTGCTACGGTGGAGTGGGAATGAAATGGAATATATGCATTTAAGGAGAAAATATGATGAGAGATTATGAGGTGGAAACAAAAAACAGAATTACTTTTATTCGAGATGCGCTTTCATCCGCCAATGTCGACGGAATTGTTTATGGCAATAGCGGCGGCAAAGACAGTACGCTTGTAGGTATCCTATGCAAAAAAGCGTGTGCCAATACGGTTGGCTTGATTATGCCCTGCGGCTCCAAGCGCAATTACAGTGAGGATAAGAGCGATGCCGAAGCTGTGGCACGGCAGTTTGAAATTACCATGCGTGTTGTAGACCTGACGGCAGTCCGTGGTTTGCTGATAAGCGCAATAGATGGTGTTACCTCACTGACTAATATGGCACTTTCAAACATGGCTCCCCGGCTTCGCATGACGGCAATGTATGCTGTTGCCGCCAGCGAAAACAGGCTTGTGGCGGGAACCGGCAACCGCAGTGAGGGGTATATGGGCTATTTTACCAAATGGGGCGATGGTGCCTATGATTTCAATCCAATAGCTGACCTGACTGTGACGGAAATATATGAATTCTTGTGCTTTTTGAAAGCACCTAATTCCATTTTAACAAAAGCTCCCTCCGCAGGACTGTTTGATGGCCAGACGGACGAGAACGAAATGGGAGTAACCTATCGAAATATAGATCAATTTTTGCTTGCCGGTAAGGTGAATGAGAAAGATAAAACAATTATCGAAAGGTATCATAATGCCAGTGGGCATAAGCGCAGAATGCCGCTTGTTTACGGAGGGTAAGGTAAGCATTGAAGATTGTATTGCTATTTATGAGGCTTCTTATAAATAAACTTGTCAATCCGGCTCGTCAACCTTTTAGGAGGATGGTGAATTCTGAGCCGGTGCCCACTTTGCTTCTGACTTTAATTTTTCCTTGATGTCCCAAAATAATAATTTTAGCGATGGCGAGT